>JACPTI010000098.1 GCA_016192845.1 Acidobacteriota bacterium | reverse complement strand
GCGCCGGGGCGGAAGCTCTCCGGCTTCCACCCGAGCTGCGTGAGCTGCAGGGGCGAGCCGGCTTCGAACGACCAGACGGCCTCCCGCCCGCCGGCGTCGGTGATCGTCAGGTGCAGCCAGACGTGCGGATTGATCCACTCGAGCTGTTTGACGGTGCCCGTGCGGTAGATCACCTTCGACTGGTCGAACATCGCGGTCGAATGATGCGCGAGCGCGGGGACGCCGACTATCGACGCCCCGAGGACGGCAAGGCCGAGAGCTTTGAGAGACATAGGCGCCTCCTCACGGACGCTCGGGGTAGTTGCCGAACTGTCGTCGCGCGCCGGGTTTCCACGCCGGCTGCGCCGGAATGAAATCGTCGCGGTGCGGCATGCGTACCTTCGGGAGACTCGCGGCGTCGAGGACGTCGGATTCCTTGATGATGTCGTTGAGATACAGCACGTACGCGGTGACCGCGTAGACCTCGTCCGCCGTGAGCGATCCAGGCTTCGTCCACGGCATGGCGCGGTTGATGAAGTCCCAGACGGTTGTGGCGTACGGGACAAGGCTCCCCTGGAGCTTCACCGGCTTTGCATTGCCGAGCGGAATGACTCCACGATGGAGCGCCGTGCCGGTGCCGTTCGGGCCGTGACAGGCGGCGCATTTCTGCACGTACACCACGGCCCCTTCCTTCGCGGTGCCCCTCCCGGGCGGCAGTCCGGTTCCGTCGGGCGCGACCGCCGTGTCGGCGGCCCTGATTTCCTCCGCGCTTGGCGTACGTCCCAGCCCGTACGTCGGCCCCTGTGCCAGGGCCGGGACGCACGTGGCGAGCGCGATCGCCGTGGCGAGCAGGAGCGGGGCCCCCACTGCGCCTGCGCATTGGGGTGCAAGCTCAGGGCAGCGCATTGGTCACGCTCCCGTCGCGGGCGACCCTCCACGGCTGGATGCCGTTGAAGTGATCGGCCTGATAGAAGTAGTCGATGGTGGCGTTCAGGATCTTCGCCGCCTCCTCGATGGTCGGCTGCACCTCGCCGCGCTCGTCCGTGCAGCGCGACTGCAGCACGGCCTCTTCGCCGTTCCACCGCCACGGGAAGCGGAAGCGGGTGTGCGCGTGCCGGAGCACCGGCTGCTGCAGCTCCGCCTCCTGGTAGGTGCGGCCGCCGTCGGTCGACACATCGACTCGGCGCACCATGCCGCCGCCGGACCACGCCAGACCGGTGATCTCACAGAAGCCGGGACCGGGCAGCCGCTGCCCGCCGGACGGTCGCGTGATCACCGATTTCGGCCCCAGCTCGAATCGGAACCACATCCCCTTGCCGTCGGGCCTCGTGTCGGCGTTGTTCCCGCTTTCGTGCCACGCCATGTACGGCTTGTCGACGACGTGAATGCGGTTCAACCACTTGACCGCGCGGATCGCTTCCGAGCCCGGGACAATGAGCCGCAAAGGGTAGCCCTGATGCGGGCGTATTGGCTCGCCGTTCTGGGCGTAGGCGACGATGACGTCCTCCAATCCCTTTGCGAGCGGAATGCTCATCGTGTACTTGTTCGACTCGCCGCCCTCAGCCACGATCCAGCTCGCCTTCTGTTGAACGCCGCATTCGTTCAGCAGGACCGACACCAGGACACCCGTCCATTCACTGCAGCTGGTGCGTCCATGTATCAGCTGGACCGACTCGCGATTCGGACCGCGCAGCGGGCGACTGTTCGCGTTGCATTCGAGGAAGTGGATCCGCGACACGGACGGAAAACGCTTCAGCTCCTCCATGGTGAAGGTGAGCGGGCGGTCCACCATGCCGTGCACCATCAAACGATGCTTCTGCGGATCAATGTCGGGAATGCCGTTGGTATGGTCCATCAGGAAATGGAGGCCCGACGGCGTAATGATCCCGTCGAGGTCCTGCAGCGGCGTCATCAGCGCGGTATCCGTGATGGCGGTCGGCCGGCCCGTTGTCCGACGGACGATGTGGCTGGCGAATTTGGAGGGCTGGCCGTAGGCGAGGAAGCCCTGAGGCTCGTAGGGCGCGGCGGGTGCGGGGGTCTGGCCGCGCACCGGCCGGATCGCTCCCATCACAAACCCGGCCAGGGCGCCGGCACCTGTCAGAAAACGCCTGCGACCTTCACCCCACCGCGCAAGCGTGCGCGGTGGGGACCCCGAATCGGAACGGGGATGCGAACCCATAGGCGGTTCTCCTTCCGAAGTTGTCAAACGCGCGGCAATAGTAGCGCCACTGGGTGAGGTCCTTGCCGAGGAAGGGGCGGCGCTCGACCCGTTCGGGGAAACCGGCGGCCGCGCAGACCTCCTCGCGCACGCTGTACGAGCGCTACACGGAGCCGATTGAGCTGTACACGACGGGCCTCGGCGCCTTTACGAGGCCGATCTCGTCGAGCAGCCGGGAGTCGCAGGCCTTCTTCGATCAAATCGTCCGACGTGGACGCCGAGTTTGCCGCGAGCTGGGCGCGCTCGGACACCTGGATCCAGTCGTCGCGCTTCTGATAAACGTCGTTCACCCTTCTCGGTTCTGACTTCTTCGTTCGTGTTCACGTCCGGTTCCAGGTTCCGGGTTCCAGTTCCAGGTTCGGAGTTCGAAGCGGGAAGGGCACGTTTCGGGGGCCAGGGTGTAGAATCCTCCGCGCATGGCCTTGGCCGCAGGCGCTCGCCTCGGCCCGTACGAGGTCCAGTCCGCCCTCGGGGCTGGCGGGATGGGCGAGGTCTATCGAGCCAGGGACACGCGTCTCGACCGCATCGTCGCCGTCAAGGTCCTGCCCCAGCACGTCGCTGCCGACTCGCAGCTGAAGCAACGATTCGAGGCCGAAGCAAAAACGCTTGCCGCGTTGAGCCACCCGCATATCTGTCCGGTTTTTGATGTCGGGGAGCAGGACGGCGTCGACTTCCTGGTGATGGAGTACCTGGAAGGCGAGACGCTGGCGCAGCGGCTCACGAAGGGGGCGCTGCCGCTCGAGCAGGCGCTGAAGTACGCCATCGAAATCGCCGATGCGCTCGACAAGGCGCACCGCGCAGGCATCGTCCACCGGGATCTCAAACCCGGCAACATCATGCTCACGAGGAGCGGCGCGAAGCTGCTCGACTTCGGGCTGGCGAAGTTGAAAGTCTCGCCGGTCTCCGCGCTGTCGGCGCTGCCGACGCAGGACAGCCCGATCACGGTGCCGGGCACGATTCTCGGGACGATGCAGTACATGGCGCCGGAGCAGCTCGAAGGCGCCGAGGCCGACGCACGCACGGACATCTTTGCGTTTGGCGCGGTGCTGTACGAGATGGTGACGGGCAGGCGGGCGTTCGAGGGGAAGAGCCAGGCGAGCCTGATCGGCGCCATCATGAGCGGCGAGCCGGCGCCGATTGCGAAGCTTCAGCCGACGTCGCCGCCCGCGCTCGAGCGACTGATTCAGACGTGTCTGGCGAAGGACCCGGACGAGCGGTGGCAGTCGGCGAAAGATATTCGACGTGATCTCGCGTGGATCGCGGACAGCCGCGCACCGGTGAGCGCGCCTGCGCCAGCCGTCGTCGCGCCACGACCCGCCGCGTGGCGGCGCGCGATGCCGCTGGTGGGAGCGGCACTGCTGGGCAGTGCTGTCACCGGACTTATTGCTTGGGGCCTGAATGTCCTCGAGCCCGCCAGCTCGCCGATGCTTTCGCGCTTCGTGATAATCCCGCCGGAGAGCGCTCCGCTGTCAAATCAGGGTGGGTACGATGTGATCATCTCGCCGGACGGGCACCGAATCGCTTATCTCGCCGACGCCGAGCGGGGGCGAATGCTGTTTGTGCGAGAGATCGATGCTCTCGAAGCGCGGCCCGTGCCAGGGACAGAGAACGCACAGGATCCGTTTTTCTCACTCGACGGAGCGTGGATCGGGTTCGAGCGTGGAACGGCGCTGGTGAAGGTGGCGGCGAGCGGGGGCCCACCATTGGAGATTGTCGATACCGGCGTTGGGATCACCGGTGGTGGATGGGGCGTTGGCGACACGATTATTTTCGCCACCAACGACGGCCTGTTCCGAGTGCCCGCAGGCGGTGGTGGCTCGGCCGAGCGGATAGCTCCGGGCCGCGAAGGTGAGCAGTATCTTTCACCGCGGGTTCTACCGGGCGGACATGCGGTGATCTTTCACGTCCGAAAGGCCGGGGATCTGAGTGGAGAGTCCGACCGCATTGGCGTGTTGTCCCTAGAAACCAGCGATCAGCGAATCCTGCTCGCGGGGCAAAACGTTTTCTATGCGTCAACGGGCCACTTGGTGTTCGTACGTGGCACCACGCTGATGGCGGTACCGTTCGATGTGGACCGGCTCGAAGTTACGGGCGACCCGGTGGCGCTCCTTGAAGACATCAGGCGGATATCAGCGGCTGACTTTTGGTTTTCTGAGAATGGGACGCTTGTGTACGTGCCGGGCGCAGGTTCAGCCGGTGGATGGGCGTTGGCACGGGTGGAACGGGACGGTCGCGAGGAGGCGCTGGCGATGGAGCCGCGCAACTATACGATGCCGAGCGTTTCACCGGATGGAGGACGCGTCGCGGTGGTGGCCGCTGGGGACATCTGGATCTACGAGTTGCGTCGAGGTACAACCACGCGCCTCACCTTCGATCCCGCCAGTGACGTCACGCCGCTCTGGACCGTGGATGGGGAGCGCGTGGTCTTCAGCTCGAATCGAGAGAAGACCTACGACATTTATTGGACACGAGCTGATGGCACGGGCACCGTGGAGCGCCTGACGACGGGTTCGCAGCACGAATTTCCCTACGGTTGGGGAAACGGTGGTCGGGCATTGGTGTTCAATGAATGCCGTACGCCCACCCAAGCGGGACCGTGTCACATCTCAACCCTTTCCACGGAGGGCGAGCGGCAGACGAAGGTCCTGCTCCAGACGAAGTTCAACGATGTGTACCCTACCGTTTCCGGTGATGGGCGGTGGCTCGCCTACGAGTCGAACGCGTCGGGACGGCCAGAAATCTATGTGCGGCCGTTTCCCAACGTGGAGAGTGGGCAATGGCAAGTGTCGACCGGTGGCGGCGCGGAACCGCTGTGGGGTCCGGGTGGCAAAGAACTGTTCTATCGAGGCCCCACCGGTCTGATGGTCGTACCGGTCGAGGCAGCTGCCGTTCCGATACTCGGCAAGCCGCAGCCACTCTTTAATCTGGGGCGATACGCGGTGTCGGGTGGCCGCGACTACGACATCAGCCCGAAGGGCGATCGGTTCATTTTTGCCGCGCCGACTAGGACCGAGCGCGGACAGATTGTCGTCCTCCAGAGCTGGTTCGAGGAGCTCCGGCGCCTCGTGCCGACGCGCTGAACGGTGACCGCGTACGTAGTGTCCGGCTTTAGCCGGACCCGGTGAAACGCGCTGCAAGGAGGGCGACGTGTCGCAGAGAGTTCGAATGGTGCGCCTCGTCGTAATCGGAACGATCCTCACCTCCGGCGGAGCTGCACAAAGCCAGCAACCTCCATCGACGCCGCAGACCAGACTGCCCAACCCTTATCGCCTCGTGGAGGGGTGGCCGACGCTCCCGACCAGCATGAACGGCGGCCGATGGGGAGAGTTGATTCGGGCGGATCTCGATCCGAAGGGCAACATCTGGGTCTTTCACCGCTGCTTCAATACCGAACCCGCCGGCGCCGCGACGTGCGTCGGCCGGTCCGACCCCCCGATTCTGCAATTCGATCCGTCAGGCCGGCTGCTCACCAGCATCGGCGGAGGGATGTTCGCGTTCCCTCATGGCTTCACCGTGGATGGTGAGGGAAATATCTGGGCCAGCGACGCGAACGGGGACGAAACCGTGCTGGGGATCTCGGCCCGTGGGCCGAACGGCGTCCTCCGCGGCCACCAGGTGTTCAAGTTCAGTCCGACCGGCAAGCTCCTGATGACGCTCGGCAAGGCCGGTGTCGCGGGGAACGGACCCGATACCTTCGATCGGCCGACCGGGATCGCCATCGCGCCCAACGGCAACATCTTCGTGACCGATGGCCACGGCAAGAACGACCGGGTCGTGAAGTTCTCGAAAGACGGTCGCTTCATCAAGACGTGGGGTCGCCATGGATCGGGGCCCGGCGAGTTCGACCAGCCGCACGACATCTCGCTCGGCGGCTCCCGCGGGTGGGTCTACGTCGCCGACCGCTCGAACAATCGGGTCCAGGTGTTCGACCAGGACGGAAAGTTCATCGCCGCGTGGACGCAGTTCGGTCGGCCGAGCGCCCTCTTCGTCTCCAAAGACGACACGCTGTACGTGAGCGACTCGCAGTCGAATTCGAAAGTCAATCCGGGCGCGACGCGGGGCATCACCGTCGGGAGCGCCATCGACGGCTCGCTGCGGGCGTTCATTCCCGATCCAAACCTCGCGCAAGCGGACGTGAACCGCATTTCCGGGGCCTCGGGCATTGTCGCTGACGACATGGGTACGATCTACGCGGCAGACGTCGCGGACCACAGATTGAGAAAGTACATCAGAGCCAAGTAGAAGGAGGAATCGCCATGACCCATCGAGTTGGCCAGGTGCTGGCGGCCGTTGCCGCGTTGGGCCTCGTATGGCCCGGAGAATTCCACGCGCAATCGTCGACGACGAACCCCTACCGCGCCACCGTGGGCTGGGAAAAGATGCCCTCGGGGCGGCCGATGGGGACGGTCACCGGCGTCCTTCCCGATCCGGACGGGCGCCACATCTGGATCCTGGACCGCTGTGGGAAGAACGAGTGCGCGGGGACGAAGCTGAATCCCATCATGAGGTTCGACCTCGAAGGAAACCTGGTCGACAGCTTCGGCGCGGGACTCTTCGCGTTTCCCCACGGCTTCTTCCTGGATCACGAGGGATTCCTGTGGGTCACCGAAGGCGGGTCGCACGGCGACGACCGGGCCGCGCTCGGCGAGAAGCTGGGGATGGGGCACCAGGTGTTCAAGCTCACCAAGCGCGGCGAGGTCGTGATGCGGCTGGGGCAGGCGGGCGTCTGGGGGGACGGCCCGAATCACTTCAACGGGCCCTCGGGGGTTGCGGTTGCCCAGAACGGGGATATCTGGGTGTCGGACGGCCATCGGGGCGGGAACAACCGCATCGTGAAGTTTTCGCGCGACGGCAAGTTCCTGCTCGCCATCGGCGGCGGCGTCGGATCCGAGAGCAAGGAGGCGGGGCGCTTCTCCGATCCGCACGACATCAAGATCGACTCCCGGGGCCGGGTCTACGTAGCGGATCGCGGCAACAGCCGGATCCAGGTGTTCGACCCGTCCGGGAAGCTGCTGTATATCTGGACGCACTACGGCAAGCCGAGCGGCCTCTTCATCGACCGCAACGACGTCCTCTACGCGGGCGACGGCCTGTCGGGGACCGACCGCAGCGGCCCGCCCGATCCGTGGCGGAGCAACTTCGGCTGGGAGAAGGGCATCCGGATCGGCAGCCTGAAGAGCGAACAAGCGTGGGTGACGCACTTCATTCCTCATCATGAGGAGGATGTAGGGGCGGGCATCGAGTTCCTCGGCGTCGATTTCAACGGCAACATCTACGCGGGCGAAGTCGCCCGGCAACGGCTGGTGCGGTACGTCCCATTCAGACCGCCTGAGGTCCTGGGGAACGCCTTCCGCCCGCGGGGCTCGCGCTAAACCGTCACTTCTGCGATGGGAGAGTCATCATGTCACTGTCGAATCGGTTGAAAGTCGCCGCGCTGGCGGCCATCGCGGTCATCGTTGCCTCGGCGGAATGGCCGCAGGCGCAGTCCCGTGGCGGATTTGGGCCCTTCTTCGCTCCGGTCATCTCCGACCCGGCCGCCAGGCCGCTGCCCAATCCGACGCCGACGATCATCAAGGAGTGGGGACCGCTGCCCGGCGGGCGGGTGTGGGGATCGTCGGCGGGCATCGCGATCGGCCCCGATGGGCACATCTGGGCCTATGACCGGTGTGGCGCGGTCGATCTGGCCGCCGGCGCCTGCGACACCTCGAAGGTGGATCCGATCCTCAAGTTCGACCGACACACCGGAAAGCTCCTGACGAGCTTTGGCGCGGGGCTGTTCGTGGTGCCTCACGGCCTCCACGTGGACCGCGAGGGCAACGTCTGGGTGACCGATTTTGCGGCGAACAAGGCGGGGACCAAGGGGCACCAGGTGATCAAGTTCAGCCCCGACGGCAAGGTCTTGATGCGGCTGGGCCGGGCCGGCGTGGCCGGAAGCGGCCCCGACACGTTCAATCAGCCGTGCGATGTGATCACAGCGCCCAACGGCGACATTTTCGTGGCGGACGGTCACAGCGGGCAGAACGACAATCCGCCTCCCGGTTCCACGGGACGGATCATGAAGTTCACGAGAGACGGCAAGTTCATCAAGGAGTGGGGCCGGATAGGCTCGGGACGCGGCGAGTTCCGAACGCCGCACGCGATGGCGTTCGACTCCCGCGGTCGTCTGTTCGTGACGGACCGCGGAAACCATCGAATTCAGATCTTCGATCAGGATGGCAACTACATCGACTCGTACTACCAGTTCGGCCGTGTCAGCGATCTGTTCATCACGGCCGACGACACGCTGTACGCGATCGATTCGGAGTCAGATCAGGTCCGCCATCCGAACTGGAGAACCGGAGTGCGGATCGGCAGAGCCACCGAGGACCGGGTGACGGCGTTCATTCCGCCGCACTTCTCGGACACGCGGCCGCTGGGCGTGGCCGGGGAAGGCGTGGCAGTCGACGCGGATGGCAACGTGTACGCTGCGGAGGGGCCCGGCTCGCGTCCTGCCGCCGGAGGCGGACTGACGAAATACGTCAGACGATAGGTCGCGATCGCGCCTGTCGGGCGCCGGCCGACTTCGGTTCTCTGCGTCGTCGGGCCACCTCGTATTCGCACGCGGCACCACACTGATGGCGGCGCCGTTCGACGTGGACCGGCTCGAAGTCGCGGGCAATCCGGTTGCGCTTCTTGAAGACATCAGACGGATCACGGCGGCCGATTACTGGCTGTCCGAGAACGGGACGCTGGTGTATGTGCCGGGAACGGGTGCGACGGGTGGACGCACCGTAGCCTGGGAGGGGCGAGATGGTCGCGAAGAGGCGCTCGCGATGGAGCCGCGCGACTACTCGGCGCCGCGCGTGTCGCCGGATGGGCAGCGCGTCGCCGTTGCTGCCGCCGGCGATATCTGGATCCACGACGTGGCTCGGAGCACCACGACGCGGCTGACCTTTGGTCCCGCCACCGACGTCGCGCCGCTCTGGACGCCGGACGGCGAGCGCGTCGTCTTCAGCTCGAATCGGGAGAAGAGCTTCGACCTGTACTGGGCGAGGGCCGATGGCGCGGGGACCGTCGAGCGCCTGACGACGGCATCGCAGAACGAGTTCCCATTTGCCTGGGGAAAGGACGGGCGGACGTTGGTATTCGCGGAATGTCGTACCCACCTCCTGGCGGCGTGCGACGTGTCGCTCCTTGCCATGGAAGGCGACCGGCAGACCAAAGCACTGCTGCACACCGACTTCAATGAGGTCTCTCCCACACTTTCGGCGGACGGGCGTTGGATCGCGTACGAGTCGAATGAGTCAGGACGACCGGAAGTCTACGTGCGGCCCTTCCCCAGCGTGGAGAGTGGGCAGTGGCAAGCATCAACGGGTGGTGGCACGGAACCGCTGTGGAGCCCCAGCGGGAAGGAGCTGTTCTATCGAGGCGCCACCAGCCTGATGGCGGTACCGGTCGAGGCTGGCGCCATTCTCAAGTTCGGCAAGCCGCAGGAATTGTTCGGTGTTGGCCGATACGCCGTCTCCGGCGGCCGCTACGACACGTCTCGGACGGGGGACCGCTTCATCTTTGCCGCTCCGATCGGTCGAGAGGCTGCGCACATCGTCGTGGTCCAAAACTGGTTCGAGGAGCTGCGGCGCCTCGTGCCGGCGAATTGATCGGTCCTACGGCCGGACCGCGCGCGGGATCTTCCCGTCGCGCACCGCCGCGTGCCACGCGAAGACCGCGAGCACGATGGCGGATTGCTTCAGTTCGTCGTCGGTCACGCGCTCGGGGAAGTCGGCGTTCGTGTGGCGGGTGCGCTCGTCGTACGCCTCGAAGTCTTTGATCGCGTTGAAGCCAGGCAGCCCCGCTTCGTTGAACGGCACGTGGTCGGTGGCGCCGATGCCCTCGACGATGTTCCGCGTCATGCCCAGATCTTTCAGCGGCTCCAGCCAGGCGTCGAAGATCGCCTTGGCGGCGGCGTTCCCCTCCATGTAGAAGCCGAGCGTCCGGCCGCTGCCGGGATCGTCGTTCAGGTACACCGCCAGCCTGTCGCGGGCGGCCGGGTCGGCGAGGTGCTGCCGGAGGTACGCGCGCGCCCCCAGGAGTCCCTGCTCCTCGCCACTCCACAGCGCCGCGCGAATCGTGCGCCGCGGCCGGACGCCCAGGGCGGCCAGGATCCGCATCGCTTCCATCACCCCCACGACGCCATCGCCGTTGTCGGTGGCGCCGTTGCCGGTGTGCCACGAGTCCAGGTGCGCGCCGACAAGCACCACCTCGTCACGGAGCGCCGGGTCGGTTCCCGGAATCTCGGCGAGCACGTTGTAGGTGTTCAGATCGTCCTCGTGGTAGCGCGTCCGGAGCTCGATCCTGAGCTCCACCGGTACGCCGGCAGAGGCGAGGCGCGCCAGCATGTTGTAGTGCTCGGCGGCGATGGCGATCGAGGGGACCGCGTCCGAGGCGGTGTTGCGATTGCCGGTGACGCCGACCGTGCCGTCCCGGTAGGCGCTGGGCTTCAAGGTCACAGCCGCGCCCGCACGCTGAAGGAGGAGCAGCAGCTCGTCCGCGGACGTCACGCTGCGCGTCGGCGGAATGACCGGGTTGCCGGTGCGGACCGGTCGATCGCTGAGCCCCGGCTGCGGCCGGTCGCCGTCCATGAAGAGCGCCTGCGGCAGTCGTGCGAGCACGATGGCGCCGCGAAGCTGTGGGGCCATCGCCTGGATCTCCGCGGCCGTCTTGTCGCCGACGTACACCGCCCGTCCGTTGACCACGCCGGTCATCGATGGCGTCCACGCGTCGGCGTACGCGATGAGCGGCAGGTAGCGCGGTGCGGTCATCTCGACCGAGACCTTCTCGAGCGACCATCCCCGGCCGAACATGAACGGCTCGAGCCGGGCGTTGGCGAGCCCCCACTCGGCGAAGCGGTCGCGGGCCCACCGCGCCGCCTGCGTGTACGAGGGAGAGGCGGTCAGGCGTGCACCGAACGCATCGCTGAGGGTGAGGTACAGCTCACGGACCCGCGAGCGCTGGAGCCCTTCCTCCTTGATGCGCGCGACCATCGCGAAATCGACGGCTTCCTGTGCGGTGATGCCAGAGGCGGCTCCCGCGAGGCACAGGATGGAGGCACACACGAGGCGTCGCATGAGGCAAATCCTTTTCGGGTTCATTGGTCCGGCTATAAAGCCGGACGCCACGCACCTATCGCCGGGGCAGGTCCAACGCCGGGTTCCGGTCGAAGAAGTCGAACGGGCGCAGCTCGAAGCTGTGCCAGAGGACCGGCATCACCGGCCAGTCCTCCGCCCGCACGACGTGATGCATCCCGGTCGTATACCAGAGGACGACATCGCTCTGCTCGATCCGGCGATTCGCCTTCGTCCAGGCCGGCAACCCCTGGCCGGGCGTGCTGAGCGTCGGATAGTCGCCGGCGGCATACCGCTCCTCGGCCCGGTAGGGCGTCACCCACAACTGATGATCGATGAACCCTGCCCGCTGGCGAGGATAGTCGTCGGGTGTCAGCAGTGTCTTGATCGTCATTCCCGGCATGAGCTGGTAGCTGGTGGGGTAGCCGACGTGGTTCGTGCGCGTGGTGCCGAGCACGCGCCAGAGCGCCGGCCTGTCCATGTCCATGTGCAGCATCGCCTGGCTCTCGGTGCGTGCCGTCACCGGCTCGCGCACCCAGATGCTGCGCCGGGGATTCTCGGCCGGCAGCGTCTTCGTGACGAGGCGGTCGGCGACAAAGGTGTTGACGGGGCCGTCCACGTCCACGTCGAGCCGGAAATTGAAATAGTGGTCGTGATTGACGGCAATGAGGTTCTGGTCGACGAAGCGGCCGTACATGTCGCCGGTATCCGCGGCGCTGCCGCCGTTGGTGGCGCGGGGCGCGTTGGCTCGCGCCACGGTCGTGGATTTCACTTCGGCGATGCCGGTGGCGCCAACGGCGACACGAATGGAACCGTCCTGCTGAAAGCTCCAGTCGAAGACGTAATCGTAATTGCCGAGGACCGCCGCGCTTCGCACGACCAGATCGCGCTTGCGCCGGCTCTCAGCCTCCTCTGAGAAGTGCCGCCAGGCCATGTCGCCCGCCTCGCGCTCGAACAGACAGATCACGTTCGGCACCGTCTTCGGCCGTCCTTCATCGTCCGCGATAAGTCCGTCGAGATAGACGGCACCCTCGGGACAATCGAGACCGCGCAGGAGCGGTTTCAACAGCCCGCCTGCGCTGAATTCCCCGGCATCGAGGAAGTTGCGCCGGTACCAGTCGAACGCCGGGTCCATGTACGGCACGAAGATCTCGGAGAGGTGGCCTTCGTACAGCACCTGGCGCGGCCTGTCGCGATCGCCATAGGTTACGCTCGAGACGACGGTGCCGACGCGCTGATCCGGCCGCACGTGGAATCGCCACTTCTGCCAGTCGACGACGTGGCCGTCGAGGCGGAAACCAGGCCCGAGCGGCTGATCGATCCGGATCGGACTTGGGACCTCCCGCGCCGGACCGATCGACGTCGGGTCGTAATCCGCGACAGCTCTGGTCACCGGGATGACGCCCTCGTCAACCACGCGCAACACCTGTTTGGCGTTCAGATCGACGACCGCCGTCAGACCCGTGATCTGGCGCG
Source organism: Acidobacteriota bacterium (assembly GCA_016192845.1). Classification (GTDB taxonomy): domain Bacteria; phylum Acidobacteriota; class Vicinamibacteria; order Vicinamibacterales; family UBA2999; genus MELF01. Next base: position 79,153 of record JACPTI010000098.1, on the reverse strand, counting down.
GCCAGGTGTTGCGCACGCCCCGCGTGTCGGAGCACTGGACGTGGGCGATGCGGCGCCCACGCTGCTCGTCGGTACCGAAGTAGCCGGGAGGGCCGCCGCGGCATCGATAGAACGTCAAGTCGGTGATGCCGCGCTTCTTCATGGCTGCGATGAAGTCGGGGTGTGACTTGACCTCTTTTTCCATCAGCCTGAACTCTTCATCGAGCCAGTTCGGCTGGACGCCCTCGAGCCTGGTCCACGACACGAGCCGGCGCTGTCTCACGTCGACCACCGCCTCGTAGGCGTCGGCGCCCTGCCGCACGACCGCGAAGGCCTGGCGGGGAAAATCTCGTCCCCTTGCCCAGTTCCACACCATGTCCTTGTCCGGCTGGCGCAGATTCACGATCGAGAATCGCGTCTCCGCGTTCAGATGCCCTGTGTCCTGCAGGACCTCCAGTACGGCCCAATATTCCTGGAAGCTGAGCGGATCGAGGGGATGTTGGACGTTCTGCGCCGCCACCGGGGTGACGGCCACCGAGAGCGCGAGGGCAAGCCCGGCGAACAGACTTGGACGCATAGCACCGCCTCCCTGACTGAAACCGTCAAGGGGGATGCTACACCCGCCGTCTTGACGAGAGAAGGGCGCTACTTACTGTGTCTGCACCTGCGGCCCCAACGGTGCCCGCTGGATAATCTCAATACGGGTACCCCAGGGATCGGTGATGTACGTGATGGTGCTGCCGGTGGGACTCTTGCGAACCGGCTCGTCGAGCCTGATGCCTTCGGCCTGGATCTTCCTCACGAAGGCTGCATGGTCCCTCACGTCGAAGCCGATGTGGTCGAGTATGCGCCCTCGAGTCGGTGCTTGCTTCGTGTCGGCCCGGGCGAACCGGATCTGCACGCCGGGGATGTCCACGACGGGCGCGTTGTTGCGGGTGCCCGCCTTCCCACCGAAGGTTTTCGCATACCAGGCCTGGGCTTTGGGAATTTCTGCTTCCGGCAGGGACAGGTGGACGTGTTCATGGCGAACCGGTATCGACTGCGTCCTGTCTTCCAGGATTTCGATGCGCACGCCGTCCGGCGTCACGACGAAGGCCTGGTCCAGCCGGTTGTTGTTGCCCGGGAGCACCGCCACGCCCGCGGCCTTCCACTGGGCGACCCGCTTCTGGACGTTGTCGACGATGAAGCCGACATGGTTCACCACCGAACCCACGGTGCCGCCATCACCTTTCTCGGTGCCGAGGATCAAATTGATGTAGACCCCGGGGAACATCACCAGCGGGTTTCCGCCTGGCATGTACAACTTGCCGCCCATGGCGAGGAAGAGTGTCTTGTTGGCTTCCATATCCCTCGAGACGATGTGCCAGTGGCCCATGGTCACCCCGATCTCGTTGAACGGGGCCGGTTGCGCAGCCGCTGGGCCTGCGGTCAGCGCCGAAGCGAGCAATAAGACGACGAAGATGTGTGTCTTCACGGCTGCCTCCTGGTGAGCCTGGTCCGGCTGAAGCCGGACGCCACGTACACCTTTCACGGCCATCGCAGGCGCGCCGGGCCGAACGGCTTCTCGGCGCCGGTCGATTTCACGAGGTGCCCGTACATCAGCTCCTCGACGAACTCGACGCACTTGAACTCCAGCAGCTGCGCGCTCGCGTCGCGCCGGCGGTAGAGCGGCACCTGAATCGTCCAGGGACGCGTGAACACCTTGGGATCCTCGATCGTGACCCGGTAGTCGATCAGATCCGCGTGCACGGGCGTAAAGCGTTCGATCAGGTGCAGCGCCTCGCTGTGAAAGTTCCCCGCGCGGTCGAACCACGTCTGGTCGTTGAAGCCGGTCGAATCGACCACGAGCGTGTCGCCCTCCCAGCGGCCGGTTGATTGCCCCATCCACGTGTCCACCGGCGGCTCCTCCGCCGGTCCCATCTTGATGACGCGGCTCGCGCTCGCGTACTCGTACGCCATCAGGATGTTGTTGTCGGCGGCCTGCAGGATCTGAAACGGATACGGCATATAGGTCGCGCGCGGCAGGCCGGGCAGGTAGCACTTCACCTCGGGATCCCGCGTCAGCCAGTTCTCGTAGTTCTCCTTCTGTCTGGCCGCTGCCCACGGCTGATACGGAATCTCGTTCCCCTCCACGACCGTCTGCCCGGCCGGGATCGCGAAGGCCGCGCCCAGCTCGAGCACGGGTCCGGACCGCGCGTGATGGTCCTGCAGGTTCCAGTGGGCCGTCCCGAGCGCCTGCCAGATGCCGTTCAGATCGGGTCTGCCGTCGGGCATACGAGAGACGGCCGGCGTGGCCGCCTGTCCCGCCGCCGGACTCCGCAGCATCTCCGACGCGACGAGCGTCACCGCCGCGGAGGCGAGCGCGATGAACGCGCCTTTCAGCCAGCCTTGCATGAGATCTCCTCGCGGGCCTACCGCCTCGCAGCGACGGCCCTGTCGCGGGCGCGCCCCGCGCTGAGCGTGTTCGGGACGGCGAGGTTTCCCTCGTGACAGGCGTACTCGAAGATCCTGTAGTCCGGCTCCCGGTGCAGCGGCATCGCCACCCGCCACGGCGCCGTGAACACTTTCGGATCCTCGATCGTCACCTCGTAGTTGAGCGTGTCCTCGTCGACGCGCGTGTAGCGCTCGACCACGTGCAGCTCCTCGCTCTGCGGGATCGATCGCACGCGCTGCGTGGCCGCGTTGGTCGCGATGCTCCCCTTGTCGTTGTAGTTGGTGATGTCGACGACCAGCGTGTTGCCTTCCCAGCGGCCGCGGGAGTCGCCGTTCCACAGGCGGATGCTGTTCCCGACGTGCGGGCGCCCGGTCGGTCCGCCGGATGGCGGACCGACAAACCAGCGCTGGCTAGTCGCGTCGCGCAGCGACGCGACCGGGATGATGCGCGCCTCGTGAATCATCTCGTAGAGGATCGCCACGTGGCCGGAGCCCTGCAGGATCTGGTAGCCGGAGCCGTAGCCGGTGGGGAAGATGCCGCCCGGCACGCCGCGCGTGATGCACCGCTCCCACGGCGTGTGATGCAGCCAGTGGTCCTGGATGTGGAGCAGCTTGAAAGTCCGCTGCTCCTCCGCCCACGGCATGATCGGCACGCGCCCGTTCGGCGGATCCACGACCAGCGACCGCCCCTTCGTCAGCGTTCGATCGACGGTGTCGTTGAGAAAGGCGGACGGCCCCGTGCCGCGGCCTGTTCCATCGGGATCGCCGGCATACAGGGCGGGGTTGTCGCTCGAGTCGGGCACTTCAAAGGGGGTCGCGGTGTAGTTCGTCCAGACGCCCTGGATGTCGGGCTGGCCGTCGGGCGTGCGCGGCGGCGTCCACGTGCTTTCCTGACCGGCGGAGATCGCCAGCCCCAGGACGATCATCGCCGCGGCGAGCGGCAGTGTGACGAGAGTTCGCGTCCGCATGTCATTTCCCTCCGCCCAGCGCTTCCGGAGTCGACCCGATGAACAGCTTCTTGCCGTCCGGCAGGGTCACCGCGCCGCCGCTGGCTCTGCTCGAGCCGTCCTTGGCGCGAAAGCCTTCGACGATGACCACCGTGCCTGGAGGAACCGACCTTCTGTTCCAGCCGCGCCTCAGCAGCGCGTTGGGGGCTCCTCCCTCGATCATCCAGCCCACGACCTTGCCGTCCGGGCCTTTGACGTCGATGTAGAGCCACGCGTGCGGATTGATCCAGTCCATCTTTGTCACCGTGCCGGTGAGCGTCACAGGCTTGGTGCCGTCGAACTCCGCCGCGAATGCGTGATGCGCCCGGAGCGGCGCAGCGGCCGCAACCATGACGAGGGTTGCCGCCGCGAGGAAGAGAGGCATGTTCATCGATCGCTCCTATAGCACCCCGCGCGCAAAAACGGCACTCGGGGCCCTGTTAGCCGAACACGTAGACCCGCCCGTCCTGCGCGCCGATGACGAGCCGGCCGGCGGCAATGGCGGGTGAGGCCGTAATCGCGGAGCCGATCTCGTACTCCCACACCTTCCGGCCGGACGCGGCGTCGAGCCCGTACAGGCGGCCGTCGCTCGACCCGATGTAGACCCGCCCGCCCGCCACGACGGCGGAGGAATCGACGCGGGCGCGCGTGGGGAACGTCCAGACGCGTTTTCCGGTAGCCGCATCGATCCCGTGGACCACCTTGTCACGCCCCCCGACGATGAGGCGTCCGCCGTCGAGCGCGGCGGAGGAATAATACGGGAACTGCGCGTCCTTGTCTGCATAGCGCCAGACGATCGTCCGGCGCTTCAGATCGAGCGCCAGCACCTCGTAGTTGAACGTGCCGAAATAGGCACGGTCGCCGTCAATCACCGGCGACGCACCCGTGTACGCTCCCGACTCGATCTGATACGCCTCGGTCCCGTCGGCGATCCGGATGGCGCGGAAGATGGCGTCGCAGCCGGCGACGAACGTCAGCCCGTCCTGCACGGCAGCGGTCGCATGCACCATACCGCGCGTCTGCAGCTTCCAGCGCAGGCGGCCCGAGCGCGCGTCGAGCGCGTAGAGGTATGTGTCGTACGAGCCGATGAGCACGATGTCGCCCGCGACGACAGGGGACGACTTAATCTCCGCGCCGGTCTTGAACGTCCAGAGACGCGTGCCCTCGCGGCGCCGCACGGCGTGCACGAGGCCCCCCTCGTCGCCGATGTAGACGGCCTCGGTCCCGACCGCCGGAGACGACTCGCCGATCAGGTTGCCGGTCGTGTACTTCCAGCGCAGCTTGCCCGAGGCAAGATCGATCGCGAGCAGGTCGCCGGTGCCGGCGCCCACGTAGACGACCTCATCGGCAATCGCCGCGGAGGAATCAATCGGGTCGCCGCCTGTCTCGTACGTCCAGAGGAGTTTGAGCGTGGGAGGAAGCGTGGCGGCAGAGACGCCCGTCAGGCGCGGCGTGCCCCGGAACTGCCGCCAGTCGGTCGCGGGGGCGGCGTTCGGCGATTGCGCGCCGGTCGAGGCGACCGAAACGAGCGCGGCGCACAACACTCCCACGGAACACCGAGACACCGAGACACCGAGATATCTAGCCAGCCAAGGGCTTCGCCCTTGATATCCCGTACTCATGAGGGAGAAGATGCAAGCCCTTGGCTGGTTGGCCAGTATCTGCTTGGCGCGCTTCGCGCGCCTAGGACCGCTATACGGCTTGTCACGGCGGGTACAAAATTCTCGTTTGGAGCCGTATAGCGGTCCAAAAGATTGTCTCGGTGCCTCGGTGCCTCGGTGTTCCGTGATCTCATCGATCACTCGGTGATCTCATTTGATCGCAATCGCGAAGAGCTGGCTCCGATTGTTGAGAAAGATCGTGCCGTGCGCCGGGGCGACGGTGGCGTAGACGGCGCTCCCCATGTTCATTTCCGCGAGCACCTTCTTCTCCCTGCCGTGCGCCATCACGACGACGTCGCCGTCCTCGTCGCCGAGGTAGACCTTGCCGTCGGCCACGAACGGCGACCCCCAGACGGCGGCGAGCACGTCGTGCGTCCAGTAGAGCTGGCCGGTCTTCGCATCGAGGCAATGCAGGTAGCCGCTGAAGTCCGCGATGTAGACGAGACCGTCAGCCACGGCCGCCGTGGAAATGGAGCGGCGGATCTTGTCGAAGTGGAAGATCCGGCCCGTCTCGGTGATGTCGCCCCGCTTGGTGGCGTCAATCGCGTAGAAGTGGCCGACCCCCTCGCCGTGCTCCGGGTCCTGGCCGTTGGCGATGTAGACGCGGTTGTCGTAGATCACCGGTGTGCTGATCAGTTCGTTGCGCGTACGCGGCCACACGGAGTCCTTCGGGTTGGTATCGAACTCCCAGAGCTTCTTGCCCGTGGCCGCCTCGTATCCGCGCACCCAGCCGTCCCCCTGGGCGGAGGCGACCTGGACGACGCCCCCGATCGTGCCGACCGACGGCGTCGACCACTGTCCGTGCAGGATCCGGTCTTCGACCGAGTTGTCCTCCCAGACGAGCTTCCCGGTGTTCTTGTTCAGCGCAACGATGGCCGGCGCGCGCGGCGACGGAATGTTGACGTGGCTCTCGTCCTGGCCGTTCGACGTGCTCACGAATACGAGATCGCCCCAGATCACGGGCGAGGAGTTCGACATGTTGTGGGGATAGGAGCCGACCTCCTCCATCATGTCGAAGCGCCAGACCACGTCGGCGTCGAACATGCCCGTCAGCTTCTCGTCCGTGAACGGGCCGTCGTTCTCCGTGTCGCGGAAGCCCTGGATGTCGAGGCAGTGCACCACGCCGCGGTTGCTCACGTAGTAGAGCCGCTCGCCTTCGACGAGCGGCGAGCTGGCGACCCCCTGGAACGGCCAGTCGTTGGCGCGCCCGGACTCCAGCTTGACGTGCGTCTGCTGCCAGAGGAACTCGCCGTCCGACTCGCGGAACGCCATCAGCACGCCGCGGTCGCCCGGCTGCTTCGGGTCGCGCAACCGCTCGTTGTTGGTCCCGACGAACACCATCCCGCCGGCGACCACCGGGTTGCCGTAGCTCTGGGACCCGAGCTCGGCCACCCACTTGATGTTCTTTTTGCTCTTGACGTCCCACTCGGTGGGGAGCCCCTTCATACCCGACACCATGTTGCGGTCGGGCGTGCCGCCCCACATCGGCCAGTCGCTCGAGCCCGGATCCGAAGCGGCGATCGTCGCCGAGCCGGCGGCAAGAAGGCAGAGGACGAATGCCGCACGGGCCACCGAGGCACAGAGACGTAGAGAAGGGAATCGCTCGTCGAAGAGCCGGGCGAATCGGAGATGACGTGGTTTCATGATGGCTGGTTCTTCGTCAGGACGACGTTGTCGTAATACGCGCCGAACTGCGCGTTGATGAACAGGCCCGGCGCCCCCTGCCGGTTGCCGATCGGATCGAGCTTCTCGATGATCCAGGCGGCCGGCTCGGGCTCGCCCGCCGGCCACGCCTTGCCGCGCGCCCGGACCTGCCCGTTCGGGAGATTCTCGACGCGGAGCTTCAGGCGGTACCACGTGTCGGGTTTCCAGGCAAACGGGACGGTCACCGTGCGCGCCGTCTCCGGCTCCCAGGGCTCGATCTTCAGCCGCTGCGAGTTGCCGTAGAGCACGAGCGAATAGCGCTGCGCCGTGATGCCGACGTCGCCCATCTGCCGCCGGCGCGTGTTGGCACGCACGTCGGCCTCGAAGGTGTAGTCCGACCATGTCACCGGGCCGATGAAGGCGCGCCCGCGCATGAAGATCGTATCGAGCGGCGCCTTCTGCAGCACCTTCTGCCCGTCGAGCGTCGTCACCGAGATGGCCATCGCCTGTGCGTTCACCCAGCCCGGAGGGATGGCTTTGTCGAGGTAGTCCTCGAACGTCTCCTTCCACGAGAGCGGGCGGACGATGCGGGCGCGCGCCTGCCCCTTCAGCGTGCCCGCCGTGGCGGTGATGAGGCCCGCCTGCTCCTTCCCGTCCGCCGCGGGGGTGAACGCGCCGTTCGTCACCGTCCCCTTCAGCCCGTCGAGCGCCCACGTGGCGTTCGTCTCCTCGCGCAGGAACCGCCCCTTGTCGTCAAACACCCGCACGCGCAGCTTCACGGTCTGCCCCGGCTCGAGCACGAGCTCGGTGGGGAGGACCTGCAGGTGCGCCGGCGCGCCCTGACCCGACTGCGCCGGCTCATCGACCGCGTAGCCGCTCACCGGCTTCGGCTGCTTCGAGCCGATCGCGTACACGGCATCGCTCGAGACGAAGAAGATGCGCCCACGCGATACCGCGGCCCCGGCCAGAATCTGCTCCGGCGTCCCTTCGGATCCGCAGCAGCTGTTGACGCTGTTCGGCAGCTCCACCTTGCTCAGCATTTCGCCGCGGTCGGCACGCGGGCGGATGATGTGGAACGTCCCGTTGTCGGTGCCGACGTAGATCTTGCCATCGGCCAGCACGGGCGGCGCCTTCTGCGCGGTGCCGAGCTCCAGCTCCCACAACTGGTTCCCGGCTTCCAGGTCGAACGCGCGCAAATGCGATCCGTTGTCGATCTGATACAGGCGCGATCCATCGACCACGGGCGGGGAGTAGGTGAACTCGATCCCCTTGATCGCCCACTTCGCCGTCTTGATGTCGCCGGACTGCGACCCGTCGATCGCCGCCAGCAGCCCCAGCTCGTTCCCTTCGAGATTTTCGTCGCCGTGGGAGACGAACACGTAATTGCCGCGGACGCCGACGCCGGTGTTGATCGCGCGCTTGGCCGCCGGAAAGCTCCAGACGCGCTCACCCGTCTGCGGCTTGATGGCGTGGATGCCGCCGTCGCCCAGGCCCGCGATGAGCAGGCGGATGCCGTTGATGGTGGCGATGAGCGGCGAGGCGTACGCGGTGTCGTACGGCCGGCCGCCCGGATTGGCCATGTAGACCACGTCACCGGTGCGCTTGTCGAGCGCTATGAAGCGGTGCGCGCGCCCGGCCATCGCGCCCCAGTTCGACACCGCCGCACTGACAATCACCAGATCGCCGTCCACGACCGGCGACATCGTCCGGCCGCCGTGTGTCGTGAACGCGGCGAACTCCTCGCCGAACGACCGCGACCAGAGCCGCTTGCCGTCGCGACTGAGCGCGATCACCTCGGCGCCGCCGCTGAGCGCGTAGATGTTGCCGGTCTCAGGGTCGGCGGCGGGCGACGCCCAGCCGACGCGATGCGCGGGGACGTCGCTCTGATAAAGGTTGAACTTGTGTTCCCAGATCACCTTGCCGGTGTCGGCATCGAGCGCCATCACGCGCTCCTGCAGGTTGGTGCCGCGGGCCGCCGGGTTCTGCACGTAGACGCGGTTGCCCACCACGATCGGGGCGGATCGGCCGCCGTACGGGGCGCGCCACAGGAAGTTCTCGCCGTTGAGCCTCCACGTGTCGATCAGGCCGGTCTCGCGCGAGACGCCGTCGCGGTTCGGGCCGCGCATTTCGGGCCAATCGCCGATCGCCACGCGGCGCGGCCCCTGGGCCGTCAGCGCGACCGAAGCCGCCACGAGCAAGGCGGCGCCGAGACAGAGCTTCTTCAGCATGGCGATCAATATACGCTCAACGCCGCCTCATGTGCTTACCGTCCGCGCCCCGGCGCATAATTACGCGCATGCAGCGAATCCTGACCGTCCTCGTCCTCGTCGCCTCAATCTCGGGCGCCGCCCGCGCCCAGAACGTCGCCCCTGGCCAGGTCGCACCCATCCAGCTCCCGACGGTCATCGTCACGGCGCAGAAGGAGCCCGCCGACGTCCAGACGCTGCCGGTCAGCGTGACCGCGGTCGGCCGCGAGACGCTCGCCGGCGCCGGCGTCACCATCCTGCGTGACGCGGGAATTTACGCACCGAACGTGCAGTTTACCGACTTCACGGCGCGGAAGCTGAGCAACCCGCGCTTCCGCGGCATCGGGTCGAGCCCGGCCAACCCGGCAATCACCACCTATTTCGACGGCGTGCCGCAGCTCCACTCCAACACGTCGAGCCTCGACCTCCTCGACGTCGAGCAGGTGGAGTTCGTCCGCGGACCTCAGAGCGCGCTGTTCGGCCGCAACACGCTGGCCGGCGTGATCAACGTCGCCAGCGCGCGGCCGTCGCTCACCGACTGGACCTACTCGCTGGCCGCGCCGCTGTCCAACTTTGAGTCGCGGCACCTCGGCGCCAGCGTCTCGGGGCCGCTCGCGGCCGGCCGCGTCGGCGTGAGCGGCACCATTGCGTACGGCCGCCGCGACGGCTTCACGCGCAACGTGGTCACCGGCAACGACGTCGACAGCCGTTCGGCGTTCGCGGGCAAGGGGCAGTTGCTCTGGGCGCCGTCGAACGTCTGGGAAACGCGGCTCATCGTCACCGGCGAGCGCGCCCGCGACGGCGACTATGCGCTCAACGATCTCGGCGCGATCCGCCGGAATCCCTTCGAGGTGGCGCGCGACTTCGAGGGACACACCGATCGAGACCTCGTCGCCACGACGGTGCTGGTGCGGAGGGCGGACAGCCGGCTCACCGTGTCGTCGACGACCGGCTTCGTCAACTGGAAGACGGTGGACGAGACGGACCTCGACTACACCGCGCTGCCGCTGCTGCGGCGGCAGAACACGGAGGACAGCTTCCAGTTCACGCAGGAGGTGCGCGTCGCGTCGGCGGCGAATGCGCCGTACCGGCTGCTGGAAGCGGTGCCGCTGCGGTGGCAGGGCGGCGTCTTCCTGTTCACGCAGAACTACGACCAGGATGCCGTCAATACCTTCTCGCCGTTCGTGTTGTCGCCGCTCGTGCCGTTTGCCGTCAGCCAGCACGCGCCGCGGGCGGCGCTGGACGATGCCGGGATCGGGCTGTACGGGCAGGCGACGGCCACGTTCGTCGATACGCTGGACGTGACGTTCGGTGCCAGGTTCGATCGCGAGAACAAGGAGGCGTCGCTCAATTCCTTCTTCGCGCCGCCGATTGCGCCCGGCCGGCTCGTCGAGCCCGAGGAGAGCTTCTCGAACGTCTCGCCGCAGGCAGCCGTGGCGCTGCGGCTCCAGCCCGACCGGATGGTGTATGCGGCGGTCACGCGCGGCTTCAAGGCCGGCGGGTTCAATCCGGCGTCGCCGGCCGGCTTCGAGGCCTACGGCGAGGAGCACACCTGGAACGTGGAAGGTGGCGTGAAGACCCAATGGCTCGGCGGCCGCCTCACGGCCAACGCCGCCGTGTTCCGCATCGACTGGGACGATCTCCAGCTGAACCTGCCCGACCCGCTGGTGCCCGCGCAGTTCTTCATCGCCAACGTCGGGCGCGCTGTGAGCCAGGGAGCCGAATTCGAGGTGAACGCGCGCGTCCAGCCGGGGATCGAACTGTTCAGCGCGGTCGGATTCACGGATGCCACCTTCAAGGCGCGCAGCGTGTCGAGCGGGGTTGTCGTGGCGGGGAACGAGATCCCGAACACGCCCGACTACACCGCCACGTTTGGCGGCGTCGTCTCGAGCGCCGTGCGCGGCGATACCACGCTCTACGGCCGCGCCGAGGTGACCTTTTACGGCGCGTTCCAGTACGACGACCTGAACCGGGCCGGGCAGGACGCCTATTCGCTGGCGAACTTCCGCGCCGGCGTGCGAAGCCGGAACGTGTTCGGCGAGGCGTGGGTGCGAAACGCCTTCGACACGCGCTACGTGCCGGTGGCGTTCGCCTACGATCCGCGGCTCGCGCCGTCGGGCTTCATCGGCGAGCCCGGGGCGCCGCGCACCTTCGGCATCAGCGTGGGGGTGGGCTTTTGAAGGTGCGCGCGCTGGCGACTGTTGCGTTTGCCGTGTGCGGCGCCGCGCTGCAGGCGCAGACCACGGACTGGCTGCAGTGGCGCGGCCCGTCGCGCTCGGGCGTGTCGCCGGAGACCGGGCTGCTCCGCGAGTGGCCCGCGTCGGGGCCGCCGCGCGTCTGGTCGGCCGCGAATCTCGGGGCCGGGTTCGGCTCGGTGGCGGTGAGCGGCGACCGCGTCTTCGCGCAGGGGATGCAGAAGACGCAGAGTGTCGTCACCGCGCTGAACCGCGCGGATGGCAAAGTCGTCTGGATGCGGCCCGTCGGGCGTGCCGTCGACAACTACATGGGCCCCGGCCCGCGCGGCACACCAACCGTCGACGGCAATCGCCTGTATGTGCTGACGGAGAACGGCGACCTCGCCTGCCTTCGCGTGCAGGACGGCACGGTCGTCTGGCAGCGCAACGTCCTGCAGGAGTTTGGCGGCCGCAACATCGGCTGGCTGATCAGCGAATCGCCGCTCGTCGACGGCGATCGTGTGATCGTGACGCCCGGCGGCCGGGGCGCCGGGATGGCCGCGCTCGACAAGATGACCGGCCGCACCGTCTGGGTGACGAAGGAGCTGAGCGATCCGGCGGGCTACGCGTCGCCGATCGTCGCCGACGTGCAGGGGGTCCGCACGATCATGACGCTGACCGGGGAGGCGGGCGTCGGCGTGCGCGCTGTCGACGGGCGGCTGATGTGGCGGTACGAGCGCGTGGCAAACAACACGGCAAACATCACGACGCCGATCTTTCACGACAACAAGGTGTTTTACAGCTCCAATTACGGCGTGGGCGGCGTGCTGCTGACGCTGCGCGCGGAAGGCGGCGAGGTGCGGGCGCAGGAAGCCTATTTCACCCGTGAGATGCAGAACCATCACGGCGGGATCGTTTTGGTGAACGGATACTTGTACGGCTTCAGCAATGCGATTCTGACGTGCCTGGAGTTTGCCACCGGCAAGGTCATGTGGCGCCACCGGAGCGTGGGCAAGGGATCGCTCGCCTACGCCGACGGCCACCTCTATCTCCTGAGCGAGAACAACGTGGTGGGACTTGCCGAGGCGACGCCGGCGGGCTACCGCGAGAAGGGGCGCTTTACGATTCCCGACCAGGGATGGCCCTCGTGGGCGCATCCGGCAGTCAGCGGAGGGCGGCTGTACATCCGGAATCAGGGTATTCTTACCGCCTACAACATAGCCGGTAGCCGGTAGCCGGTAGCCGGTAGCTGGTAGCTGGTAGCTGGTAGCTGGTAGCTGGTAGCTGGTAGCTGGTAGCTGGTGAGGGAGGAGGACCGAGAATCTATGCGCCGAGCGGCGATGCTGATCCTGTTGGGAACCGGCCTCACGGCCGCGATCGAGGCGCGGCAGGCGGCGAGCGACGTAACGCAGTGGCGCGGCGCCAACCGCGACGGCGTCATCGCGGGCTTCACGGCGCCGGCCTCGTGGCCGGAACAGCTCATGCAGCGCTGGAAGATCGAGGTCGGCCTGGGGTACGCCACGCCGCTCGTGGTGGGGAACCGCGTCTACGTGTTCTCGCGGCAGGGCGAAGACGAGGTGATGGGCGCGATCGACGCCGCCAGCGGCAAGGTGCTGTGGCGCACGGGGTATCCGGCCCCGTTCGAGATGAGCAGCGCGTCGAAATCCCACGGGCCCGGGCCGAAATCGACCCCCGTCTATTTCAATGGGCGCCTCTATTCGATCGGGATGACCGGCGCTGTGACCGCGTACGACGCGGCGACCGGGAAACAGATCTGGCAGAAGCCGGGCTCCTCCACCCTGATGCCGATGTACACGTCGCACTCCTTCTCACCGATCGTCGATCGCGGGCTGGCGATCTTCCACGTCGGCGGTCATGACAAGGGGGCGCTCACGGCGTACGACCTCAACACGGGCACGGAGCGGTGGAGCTGGACCGGCGACGGCCCCGGCTACGGCTCGCCGATCGTCGCCGAGTTCGGCGGCGTACGGCAGCTCGTGACCATCACGCAGGGGAAGCTCGTCGGCGTCGACGTCGCCACGGGCGCGCTGCTCTGGGAGCGCCCCTTCGCGAGCTCCAACTTCACGAACTCGATTACCCCTGTGCGCTTCGGCCAGTCGGTCATCGTGTGGAACAACAACGGACCGATGCGCGCCGTGAACATCGTGAGGCGGAACAACCAGTGGGTGGCGGAAGACGCGTGGGCGAGTGACGAACCGCCCAACCGGTTGAGCAACACCGTGCTCGACGGCGACGTGATGTTCGGCCTGACGAGCCGCAACATGGGGCAGTACTACGCCGTCGACGTGAAGACGGGGAAGACGCTCTGGACGTCGGAGGGACGGCAGGCTGCCAACGTGGCGCTGGCGCGCGCCGGTGACATCATGTTCAGCCTGGAGAACGACGGCGAGCTCGTCGTCTTCCGAGTGAGCCGGACCGGTTTCGAGCCGATCCGACGCTACCGGGTCGCCGCCGGGGAGATGTTCTCCACCTGGGCGCAACCGGCGATTTCGGGCAACCGGATCTTCATCAAGGACGCCTCGACGCTCGCGCTCTGGACGCTGAACTGAGAACCCTGTCGTTCACTCTTCTCGACTTCTCGGTTGTGGGTTCGTGTTCTGGTTCGGTTCTGCGTTCGATGTTCGACCGTTCGCGGTTCGGGATTCGGGTCCGGCTGAAGCCGGACGCCACGTACGTAGCGTCCGCCTTTAGGCGGACCGGAACTGCGAACGTGGAACCGGAACAGAGAACCGAACCAGAACACGAACTGAGAAGCGAGAAGGCAGAAGCGTGAACGACGGTTTCAGTATTCCCGCACGGATCCAGATCACCCGCACGTGACGACGTCGTAGCCGAGCGCTTCGACGCGCGCCCGCAGCGCCGCGGGAGTGACCTTGCTGGTATCGAAGGTGATGCCGAGGAGGTTCGCCTTGTAGGACGCGGTCACCCCGACGACGCCGTCCATCTGCCGGAGCGCCTCCTTCAGCTCGTGCTCCCAGTCGCCGCCCGCCGGGTCGCGGACGGTAAGCCGCAGGATGTCTACCATGAGTCGTGGCGCGTAGCCACCACGACGTTTTACTTCGGCGCCGCGCCAAGGTAAAGGTGTGTCGTTCGTGGAGGCAGGGCGGTCACGCGAGAATCTGCCTGGCGATCGTCTGCAGTTGCAGGTTGGATGTCCCCTCGTAGATCTGGCCGATCTTCGCGTCGCGATAGAGCTTCTCGACCGGATAGTCCTTGACGAAGCCGTAGCCGCCGTACAGGTTCACGGCGAGCGAGGTCACACGCTCGGCCACTTCCGAGGAGAAGAGCTTGCACATCGCCGCTTCCTTGAGGAACGGACGGCCGGCGCCGCGCAGCCGCGCCGCGTTGTACACGAGCAGCCGCGCGGCCTCGAGCTCCGTGGCGGCCCGCGCGAGCTGGAACTGGACGCCCTGGAACTCGGCCACCGCTTTGCCGAACTGCTTCCGCTCCTTCGTGTAGCGGACCGCATGGTCGAGCGCGCCCTCAGCGAGGCCGATCATCTGCGCGCCGATGCCGATGCGCCCTTCGTTCAGGGTCTCGATGGCCACCTTGTAGCCCTTGCCGACCTCGCCGAGCACGTTGGCGCGCGGGACGCGGCACTCTTCGAGCAGCAGCTCGCACGTGCTGCTCGCGCGGATGCCGAGCTTGTCTTCCTTGCGCCCCACCGCAAAGCCGGGGAAGCTGCGCTCGACGACGAACGCGGTGATGCCGCGGTAGCCGGCCTCCGGGTCGACCGTCGCAAAGACGATGAAGACGTCGGCTTCGGCGGCGTTGGTGATCCAGAGCTTGCGCCCCGTCAGCACGAAGCCGTCGCCGCTCTCGCCCGCGCGCGTCGCCAGCGCGAACGCGTCGCTCCCCGACCCGGCTTCCGACAGCGCGTAGGCGCCCACGGTCCCGGCCGCCAGGCGGGGCAGGTACCGCGCCTTGACATCGTCGGTCCCCCAGCGCAGCAGCGCGTTGATGACGAGCGTGTTCTGCACGTCCACCAGGACGCCCACGGACGGGTCGACGCGGGAGAGCGCCTCGACGGCAAGGACGGCGTGAAAGAACTCCGCGCCCGCGCCCCCCTGCGCCTCAGGCACCTCGATGCCCATCACGCCGAGCTCGAACAGGCGATCGATGAGCTGGCGCGGAATGTGGGCCGCCTCGTCCATTTCGCGGACGTGCGGGCGGATTTCGCGGTCGGCGAACTCGTAAACACTGTCACGGAACAGCGCCTCGTCTTCGCTCAGTATGGTGAGTCCCCGTGGGGCCTCGGTGCCGATCTTGCTTTCCACTCCGTGCCTCTCTGACGCTGCAGCCCGTGTCACAGGTGGTATTATCCCGAAAAGGGGAGCACGACCGTTATGAGCCGCACGCCCACCACGCTCCTTCTGGCGCTGACCCTGGGTCTCGTTGAGGTCGGGGCCCCCATCGCGCGGTCGCACGATGGGGTACAGATCGGGACGGGGCGTCCGCAGGCCGCACAGGCCGGGGCCCCCAGCGCGCGAAGTGTGCGCGATGGGGTGGAGCAGTCTGATGCGGCTCAGCCGGGCGGCGCACCGCAGGGGGGCGCCGCCGCGCCCGCCCAGGGGGACGCGCCGCAGCAGCCGACGTTCCGCGCGGGCGTCAACTTCGTCCGCGTCGACGTGATCGTGCACGACGGCAAGGGGGAGCCGGTCATCAACCTCACGCAGGCCGACTTCGACGTGCTCGAGGACGGCCGGCCGCAGGCGATCGAGCAGTTCCGCCTGATCCGCGTCGACGGCAACCCGCGCCCCGGCGATCCGCCGCCGCGCGAGCTGCGCAACCGCATCGACGAGGAAGTCGAACTCTCTCGAGACGATGTGCGGGTGTTCGTTTTCTTCTTCGACGACTACCACGTGCGGCTCGGCAACTCGCTCGCGGTCAAGGAGCCGCTCGTCCGGTTCATCCAGACGCAGCTGCGCCCGAACGACATCGTGGGCCTCATGTATCCCCTGACGCCGCTCGACGGCATTTCCTTCACGCGGAACAAGGAGTCGATCATCAGCGCGATCGAGAAATTCGAGGGGCGCAAGTTCAACTACGAGCCGCGCACCGGGTTCGAGGAGCGGTACGCCCGCGCGCCGTCGGAAGTGGTGGAACAGATCCGGAACGAGGTGGTCATGACCGCGCTGCGCGGCCTGGCGGCGCGGCTCGGCGGCCTGCGCGAGGGGCGGAAGGCGATCATCTACATCAGCGAAGGACTCACGGCGCTGCTGCCGCCGCAGTTGCGGACCTCCGATGCCTCGCTCGGCCGGCTCGGCCAGGGCGGTTTCATCCCGGGGCCGCTCGTCGGCGAGAACAGCCAGCGCGAGGAGACGGCGCACATCTTCGCCCAGTCGGACCTGTACGCGCAGATGCGCGACGTGTTCACCGCCTTCAACCGCAACAACGCGGCGATCTATGCGGTGGATCCGCGCGGGCTCACCCCCTTCGAGTTCGGCATCGACGAAGCGGTGGGGCCGCGGCAGGACGCCCGGGCGCTCCAGTTCACCCAGGACACGCTGCGCTCGCTGGCGGAGGAGACCGACGGCCGCGCGATCGTCAACCGCAACGACCTGGGGCCGGGGCTGGCGCAGATCGTCCGCGACTCGAGCTTCTACTATCTGATCGGCTACAACTCGACACAGGCGCCGAACGACGGCAAGTTCCACGAGATCACCGTGCGGTTGAAGCGGCGCGGTCTGGAGGTGCGGGCGCGCAAGGGGTACTGGGCGCTGAGCGCCGAGGAGGTGGCGCGCGCAAACACGGTCGTGCCGGAGACCCCCAAACCGATCCAGCAGGCGCTCGCGTCGATTGCGCCGTCGGTGCAGGCCGGCAAGTACGTGCGCACGTGGCTCGGCACCGCGCGCGGCGACGAGGGGAAGACGCGCGTGACGCTGATCTGGGAGCCGCTGCCGCAGCCGCCCGGGGTGCGCCGCGAGCAGCCGCAGCCGGGACGCGTGTCGGTGATTGCCGCGCGCGGCAACGGCGATCTCGTCTTCCGCGGGCGCGCGCCCGACGCGGCGCTCGCGTCGACCGCCCCGCCGACCACCCCGGGCGCGCCGCCCGCCGCGGGACCGCAGCGGCTGGTCTTCGACGCGCCGCCCGGCGAGCTGGAGCTGCGTCTCTCGGTCGAGGCGGCCTCCGGAGGCGGCGTGCTCGACAGCGAGATCCGCACGATCAGGGTTCCCGATCTCACGACGCCAGACGCCGCGCTGAGCACGCCGCGCGTCCATCGTGCCCGGACCGCGCGCGATTTCCAGGCGAGTGCGGCCGACGCGGCCGCGGTGCCCGTGGCGGGACGCGAGTTCTCCCGGACCGAGCGGCTGCTCATTCGGTTCGACCTCTACGGCACCGCGACCCCGGCCGCGGCGCTCCTCAACCGGAACGGCGACAGGATGACGGAGGTGCCGGTCACGCCCGCCGGGGCCGGCGGCACCCACCAGATCGACATGAGCCTGGCCGCCATTGCGGCCGGCGAGTACCTGATCGAGATCACGGCGAAGGGCGAGACGAACGAGGCGAAGGAGCTGGTGCCGATCCGCATCGGGTCCTAGCGCCACGTGGGGCGAGCCACGCCACCCCATCGCGCAGGCGCGATGGGGCCCCGGGGTCGGGCTCGCCCGGCGCGGACCTGACAAGGTCCGCGCCACAGCGTTCCGAGTGAATTTCTCAGCATTCGAAGAGTCCCTTCACGGCGCTGCTCGCGAGAGCCTGACATGCCCGAAACGACGGTTGGCGCATCGGCCGTCGCGGCTGCGCGGGCGCCGACGCTGCGCCGCGCCCTCGGCAAGTGGGACCTCACTGCCATCGGCATCAATCAGGTTATCGGGAGCGCCATCTTCCTCCTGCCGTCGGAGGTGGCGGCGCAGGTCGGGACCTGGGGCCCGATCGCGTTCCTGGCGGTCGGCCTGGCATCGCTCCTCGTCGCGCTCTGCTTTGCGGAGCTGGGGAGCCAGTTCGAGCAGACAGGCGGTCCCTACCTGTACGCACGCGCGGCCTTCGGTCGATTCGTGGCGTTCGAAATCGGATGGATGCAGTGGGTCGCCCGCATCACGAGCCAGGCGGGGATTGCCAACGGGATCGCGCTTGCGCTTGGGTTCTACTGGCCGGTCCTGACGGGTGGGGCCGGGCGCGCCGCCGTGATTGCCGGCGTCACGCTCGTCATCGGAGGGATCAATCTGCTCGGCATCCGCCCGAGCGCCTTCGTGGTCAATCTGCTCACGATCGCCAAGCTCCTGCCACTCGGCCTCTTCATTGCGATCGGCGTGTGGTTCATCGACCTCGACGCGGTTGCGCCATCCGGTCCCGTGTCGCTCGGTCAGGCGTCGGCGGCTGCGCTGCTGCTCGTGTTCGCGTTCGGCGGCTATGACGTCATCGGGGTGCCGGCCGGCGAAGCGACCGACCCGCGGCGGCACGTCCCGTTTGCGTTCGTCGCGACGATTGCCGCCGTGACCGCGGTGATGACATTGGCGCACCTGGTCGCCATGGGCGCGTTGCCGGAGCTGGCGGCCTCGAGCACGCCGCTCGCTGACGCGTCGGCGGTGGTCATGGGGGCGGCCGGCGCGCTCCTCATCAGCGCGGGCTCCGTGGTGTCGATGGCGGGCAACAGCTTCGGGTCGGTGCTGACCGGCTCGCGCATGCTCTTTGCGCTGGCGGAGAACGGGGAGCTGCCGCGGTTCCTCACGAAGATCCATCCGCGGTACCGCACGCCGTCGAACGCCATTCTGTGCATGACGGGCGTGATCCTCGCGCTCGCGCTGTCGGGATCGTTCGTGGTGCTCGCGCTGGCGAGCGGGGTCGCGCGGCTCGTGATCTACACCGGCACGTGCGCGGCGGCGCTTCGGCTGCGTTACGCGCGCGTTGCCGGGATCGGTCCCGTCCCGTTCGTCCTGCCCGGCGGGCCGATAATCCCGCTGCTCGCCATTGTCGTGTCTCTGGCGATTCTCGCCGGGGCGACCACGGCGCAGTTGCTCGGCGGGGGGGCGGCGCTGGCCGCCGGCGCGCTGCTTTTCGTGACGAACGACCGCGGACGGGTGACGGTGCCGAAAGGTTGACGGCGGCGTCCAGAGCGGCTCACAATCCGGCCCCGGATCTGATTCCTCCCTCGCGCGCCGTCACAAACGGGGGCTTCGTGGGTCGAAACGAGGATCACATGCGTGGGAGGTCACTCGTCTGGCTGATGCTCGTGTGGTGGCACACGGGGACGTTGTTGTTCGCTCAGGGGAGTGCCGCTTCTTCGGTCGCTCTCAGCGTCGGCGTCATCCGCAGGGCGGTCGCCGAGATCGCGGCGATCGTCGAGCGCGAGTATGTAGATGCCGCCGCCGCCGCGCGCATCGCCAGTGTGCTGCGGCAACGGCTGCAGGAAGGGGCGTACACGGCCGCAGCGTCGCCTGACACGCTCGCGGCACAGCTGAATCGCGATCTGCTCTCCGAGTCACAGGACAGGCATCTGTGGGTGGCCACGGCTCGCCCGCTCCCGGTCCAGGCGACGGACACGAGCGCCCGTGAGGAGGCCGTTCGCCGCACCAACGGCGGCGTGCAGCGTGTGGAAGTACTGCCCGGAAACGTCGGATACCTCAATCTCACGGTATTTTGGCGCCTGGAGGAGGCGCGTGATGCCGTCGGAGAGGCGATGCGCCTCCTGCGCCGCGCGGATGCGCTCATCATCGACATGCGTGAGAACGGCGGCGGGTCGCCCGAAACGGTGGCGCTGCTGGCCGGCTACCTGATTGACGAGCCGGGCGCGCCGTTGTTCGACATCGTGTCGCGGTCCGGCGAACGCACGACGTATGCGACGCCCCGGCCCGGCGTGCCCGAGCGGGACGCGCGCCGGCCCGTGTACGTGCTGACGGCGGCACGCACGTTTTCTGGAGGGGAGGGCTTTGCGTACCTGCTGCAGGAGCGTGCACGGGCGCAGGTGATTGGCGAACGGACGGCTGGAGCGGCCAATGCCGGGCAGCCCTATCGCGTGAACGCGTGGCTGGAGGTCACGGTTCCGAACGGCAGGGTAGAAGCGGCCATCACGCGCCGCAGCTGGGAGGGCAGCGGCGTCACGCCCGACGTGACGGTATCAGCATCCGACGCGCTGCGGATCGCCCATGCCCGGGCGCTCGACCGCCTGATCCCCGCGGCGACGGGAGACTGGCGGACGCGCCTCGAACAGGCCCGGCAGGCACTCGGCGCGTTCTAGTCGCCGCTAAGTCGCCGCTAGGCGTACATGCCGCGCAGCTGCGTGACCGTGCCGACGCGCGAGATGGCGACGATGTACGCCGCCGTCCGCATGTCGACCTTGTACTTCAGCGACGTCTGCAGCACGTCGTGAAACGCCTCGTACATCTTTTTTTCGAGACGCGCGTTCACGTCGCTCTCGTCCCAGAAGTAGCCGTACCGGTCCTGCACCCATTCGAAATACGACACGGTGACGCCGCCGGAATTGGCGAGGATGTCGGGCACGACGAAGACGCCGCGCTGGTGGAGGATGTTGTTCGCTTCGGGCGTGACAGGGCCGTTGGCGGCTTCGATCACGATGCGCGCGTTGATCGTCGAGGCGTTCTCGATGGTGATCTGGTTCTCGAGCGCGGCGGGAATCAGCACGTCGACGTCGAGCGCGAAGAGCTGCTCGTTGGTGAGCGGCTCGCCGCCGGGGAAGCCGTCCACGGTCTTGTGCGCCTGCGCATGCTCGAGCAGCTTCGGGATGTCGAGGCCTCTGGCGTGGTAGGCGCCGCCCCTGTGATCCGTGATCCCGACGATCTTCGCGCCGGCCTTCGCGAGGAGATCGGCGGAGACCGACCCGACGTTGCCGAAGCCCTGGATGGCGATCGACGCGCCGGCGAGGTCGCGGCCGAGGTGCCGCGCCGCCTCCCGGGTCGCGATCATGACGCCACGTCCCGTCGCTTCACGCCGGCCCACCGAGCCGCCCAGCTCGAGCGGCTTGCCGGTCACGACGGCAGTCGACGTGTGGCCGACGTGCATGCTGTAGGTATCCATCACCCACGCCATCACCTGATCGTTGGTATTGACGTCGGGCGCCGGCACATCCTTCTCCGGGCCGATCGCGTCGACGATCTCCGCGACATAGCGGCGCGTGAGCGCCTCCAGCTCGCGGCGCGACATGCGCGTCGGGTCGCACACGACCCCGCCCTTGCCGCCGCCGAACGGAATATGGGCGACCGCACACTTCCACGTCATCCAGGCGGCGAGTGCCGTGACCTCGTCCAGCGTCACGTCCGGGTGGTACCGGATGCCCCCTTTCGCGGGCCCAAGCGTGATGCTGTACTGCACGCGGTAGCCCGTGAACACCTCGATCTCCCCGTTGTCCATCTGGACGGGACACGAGACGATGATCTGCCGCTTGGGGTGCGTGAGGATCTTCCAGATGCCGGGATCGAGGTTGAGGAGCCGGGCCGCCTCGTCGAATTCCTGGAGCATCGCCCGGAAGATGCTGCCGTGTTCAGCCATGTCTCGCCCTTATTGTAGGCCGTGTCCTTTCCACCTCCGTCAAGACTTCGCGAGACTCGCCATGGCGCGAAGCGCGAAGGCGTCGGACCCGGCTAGAATGAAACGATGAAGAGCGCGACCTCCGAACTCGACCCTTCGGCACGCTCAGGGTCGCCCCGAGTGGAGTCGAGGGGCGAGCAATCCGAGCGGTCGACGCGTCGCGGCTCGTTCACGACGGTTTCCGGTCGTCCCATCCAGCCCCTCCATACGCCCGCCGATCTCGCGGGGATCGACTACCGCCGCGATCTGGGCGACCCCGGCGACTTCCCGTACACCCGCGGCATTCACGCCACCGGCTATCGCGGCAAGCTCTGGACGATGCGGCAGTTTGCCGGGTTCGGCACGCCCGAGGAGACCAACACGCGCTACAAGCAGCTGCTGGCCGCCGGCGGCACCGGCCTCAGCGTCGCCTTCGATCTGCCGACGCTGATGGGGCGCGACCCGGATCACGAGCTGTCGCTCGGCGAGGTGGGCAAGTGCGGCGTCAGCGTCGCGTCGCTCGCCGACATGGAGGCGCTCTTCGACGGCATCGACCTCGGTGGCGTCACCACGTCGATGACGATCAACTCGCCGGCCGCGATGATCTTCGCGATGTACCTCGCCGCGGCGGAGAAGCAGGGGGTGAGCTGGAAGACCCTGTCGGGGACGATTCAGAACGACATCCTGAAGGAGTTCGTCGCGCAGAAGGAGTACATCTACCCGCCGCGCCCATCGATGCGGCTGGTGACCGACGTGTTCGCGTTCTGCACGGAACACGTGCCGAAGTGGAACACGATCTCGGTGAGCGGCTACCACATCCGCGAAGCGGGCGCGACGGCGGCGCAGGAGCTCGCCTTCACGCTGCGCGACGGCATCGAGTACGTGCAGTACGGCATCCACGCCGGGCTCGACGTCGATGCGTTCGCGCCGCGCATCTCGTTCTTCTTCAACTCGCACAGCGACTTCTTCGAGGAGATCGCCAAGTACCGCGCGGCGCGCCGGATCTGGGCGCGCGTGATGCGCGACCGGTTCCACGCGCGGAACCCGCGCTCGTGGCAGTTGCGCTTCCACGCGCAGACCGCCGGCGTGTCGCTCACCGCGCAGCAGCCGTACAACAACGTCGTGCGCACGGCGCTCCAGGCGCTGGCGGCCGTGCTCGGCGGCGCGCAGTCGCTACATACCAATTCACTGGACGAGGCGCTCGCGCTCCCGACCGCCGAGGCGGCGACGCTGGCGCTGCGGACGCAGCAGGTCATCGCCTACGAAACGGGCGTGCCGAACGTGGTCGATCCGCTCGGCGGCTCCTACTTCGTCGAGACGCTCACGCGCGACCTCGAAGAGGAGGCGCTCGCGTACTTCGACACGATCGACGGAATGGGCGGCATGGTCGAGGCGATCGAGCGCGGCTACCCGCAGAAGGAGATCGCCGAGAGCGCGTATCGCTTCCAGCAGGCGGTCGAGCGCGGCGAGCGCGTGATCGTCGGCGTGAACGACTTCGTCGAGGCCGGGGAGGCTCCGATCGGCATCCTGTACATCGACCACTCCGTCGCCGAGAAGCAGTGCGCGCGGGTCGACCGGGTGCGGTCGACGCGCGACGCGGGCACCGTCCGCGCGTCGCTCGCGCGGCTGCAGGACGGGGCGCGAAACGGCGAGAATATGATGCCGCTCCTCGTCGAGGCGGCGCGCGCCTACGCCACGATCGGCGAGATGTGCGACGCGCTGCGGCAGGTCTGGGGCGAGTATGAGGAGATACCTGTAATTTAGTAGGCAGTAGGCAGTAGGCAGTAGGCAGTGAGTGCCGGAGGTACATAATTCTGCCTACTGCCTACTGCCTACTGCCTACTGTGAACTACATGGCTCACAAAATCCGCGTGGTGATCGCCAAACCGGGCCTCGACGGCCACGACCGCGGCGCGAGGGTCATCGCCCGCGCGCTCCGCGACGCGGGCATGGAAGTGATCTACACCGGGCTCCGCCAGACGCCGGAGCAGATCGTCGCGGCGGCGCTGCAGGAGGATGCGGATGTCATCGGCTTGTCGATCCTGTCCGGCGCGCACATGCACATCTGCCCGGCGGTCATGGCGCTGCTCGAGGAGAAGGGGCTGCGCGACGTGCTCGTCGTGGTCGGCGGCATCATTCCCGACGTCGACATTCCGCGTCTCGAGGCGATCGGCGTGCGGGGCATCTTCCTGCCGGGCACGCCGATGCAGGAGATCGTCGACTTCATCCGGAAGCACGCCCGGTTGCGCGTGGAGTCGGTGTGAGCGATCCCTTCGACTCCGCTGAGGACAAGCCCGTGGACTCCGCTGAGGACAAGCCCGTCGACTCCGCCCAGGGCACGCCGGATTCAGTGGACGAGTTACTCGAACGGCTCGACCATCTGCTGACGACGCGCGCGGCCGGCCCTGCCTCGCCGCCCGGCGGCGAGGCAGAACCGCCTGCCGCGGAAACCGCCGGGGCGCCGCCCGCACCGAGCCTGGTCGCGGAGGCGTTTGCGGCGATTCTGGCGCTCGAGCAAGGGGAGCCGGGCGCGCAGCCGGTCCGGCTCGTGACGGGCGACGCCGAACCGCGCATCACGGACGCCCTGGTGGAGGAATTGACGCGCCGCATCATCGAGCGCCTCGGCCCAGACGCCGCACGCGCGGTCGCGGCGGACGTCGTCTCCGAGGTGGCGGAACGGCTGGTGAGAGAGGAAATTGAGCGGATACGAAACAAGCATGCCTGAGGTCGGCGATCTTCAGCACCCGATCGTGCTTCCGGAGAAGCCCGCGCTCGAGGGGCTCGAAGCCAAGTGGAGCGCGCGCTGGGAGCAGGAGGGTACCTACCGGTTCGATCGCGGGCGGCCGCGCGCCGAGGTGTACTCCATCGACACGCCGCCGCCGACGATCAGCGGTTCACTGCATGTCGGCCACGTCTTCTCGTACACCCACACCGACGTCGTCGCGCGCTTTCAGCGCATGCGCGGCAGGGCGGTGTTCTACCCGATGGGATGGGACGACAACGGGCTGCCGACCGAGCGGCGGGTGCAGAACTACTACGGCGTGCGCTGCGATCCGTCGCTGCCGTACGACCCGTCGTTCCAGCCTCCCGAGAAGCCAGGCAGGCATCCGGTCTCGGTATCGCGGCCGAATTTCGTGGAGCTCTGCTTACGCCTGACCCGCGAGGACGAGGAGGCGTTCGAGCGGCTCTGGCGTCACCTCGGCCTCTCGGTCGACTGGTCGATGACCTACGCGACGATCGGCCGGCGGGCGCAGCGGGTCTCGCAGGCCGCGTTCCTGCGGCTGCTCGCACGCGGGATCGCGTATCAGGTTGAGGCGCCGACGCTATGGGACGTCGATTTCCGCACCGCGGTGGCGCAGGCCGAGCTCGAGGATCGGGAACAGCCGGGCGCGTTTCACCGGATCCGGTTTCACCGACCTGGTGCGGCGGCCGTCGAGATCGAGACCACGCGGCCCGAGCTGATTCCTGCCTGCGTCGCGCTCGTCGCCCATCCCGACGACGAGCGGTACAAGCCGCTGTTCGGCGCCGAGGCGGTCACACCGCTCTTTGGCGCGGCCGTGCCGGTGCGCCCGCACCCGCTCGCCGACCCCGAGAAGGGGACCGGCATCGCCATGATCTGCACCTTCGGCGACGTGACCGACGTGACGTGGTGGCGCGAGCTGGGGCTGCCGGTCCGCGCCGTCATCGCGCCGAACGGGACGCTGCGGGCGATCCGGTGGGGTGCGCCGGAGTGGGAATCGCGCGATCCCGCACGGGCGCAGCAGGCGTACGACCAGCTGGCGGGCCTCTCGGTGGGCAAGGCGCGCGGCCGCATCGTCGAGCTGCTGCGCGAGTCGGGCGATCTCGTGGGCGAGCCGCGGCCGATCACCCATCCGGTGAAGTTCTACGAGAAGGGTGAGCGTCCGCTGGAGATCATCACGAGCCGCCAGTGGTTCATCAAGACGATGGAGTACCGCGACGAGCTGATCGCGCGGGGACGCGAGATCGAGTGGCACCCGGAGTACATGCGGCACCGCTTCGAGAACTGGGTGAACGGCCTCGTCGGCGACTGGTGCATCAGCCGGCAGCGGTTCTTCGGCGTGCCGTTTCCGGTGTGGTACCCCGTCGCGCAGGACGGCAGCGTCGAGTACGGCCGGCCGCTCGTTCCAGACGAGGCGCGGCTGCCGGTCGATCCCTCCACCGACGTACCGGACGGGTATCGCGAGGATCAGCGCGGCGTGCCGGGCGGCTTCGTCGGCGATCCCGACATCATGGACACATGGGCGACCTCGTCGGTGACGCCGCAGATCATCAGCGGATGGCTGGACGACGAGGATCTCTTTGGCCGGGTGTTTCCGATGGACCTGCGGCCCCAGGGGCACGACATCATCCGCACGTGGCTGTTCTCGACCGTGCTGCGGGCGCATCTCGAGCACGGATCGCTGCCGTGGGGGCACGCGGCCATTTCGGGCTTCATCACCGATCCCGACCGCAAGAAGATGTCGAAGTCGAGAGGGAACGTCGTCACCCCCATGGGGCTGCTCGAGGAGCACGGGTCGGACGGCGTGCGGTACTGGGCTGCGAGCGCGGGGCCGGGCGCCGACACGATCTTCGATCCGCGACAACCGGGGCAGATGAAGGTCGGCCGCCGCCTGGCGATCAAGATCCTCAATGCCGCGCGGTTCGCGCTGATGCAGGCCGAACCTCGCGGCCCGATCTTCGAAGCGCTGGATCGCGGCATGCTGACGAGCCTGTCGCGGCTCGTCCAGGAGGCGACCGGCCAGTTCGAGGCGTACGAGTACGCGCGCGTGCTCGATCGGACCGAGCGCTTCTTCTGGACCTTCTGCGACGACTATCTCGAGCTGGTCAAGGCGCGCCGCTACGGCGACCTGACTCCGGAAGGCGCCGCCTCCGCCAACAGCGCGATGCTGGTGGCGCTGTCGGCGATGCTGCGGCTCTTCGCCCCGTTTCTGCCCTTCGTGACCGAGGAAGTGTGGTCGTGGTGGCGTCCGGGATCCATCCACTGCGCGGCGTGGCCGACGGTGGAGGAAGTGGTGGCGCCGGCCGGGGGCGCCGACGCCGCGGCCGTGGAGGTGTTTGCGCAGAGCCAGGCGGCGCTGGCCGAGGTGCGGCGCATCAAGGCGCTCGCGAAGAAGCCGGTGAAGGCGGTGATCGAGCGCGCGGTGCTGCCGCTCCGCTTCGAGCCGCTCCGGCCGGCCGCGCACGATGTTCAGGCGGCGGCGCACATCCGCGAGCTGAGCTTCGCCGACGTCGGGGAGGTCAAGCTCACGTTCGCCGAGGAGCCCGCCGCCTGATGACCGCGACCCCGCTCGAGCCGCTCGATCCGGGGCTCTACCGCGAGATCGTCCGGCGCGCGCTGGCGGAAGACTTCGGCTGGGGCGACGTCACGACAGAAGGCGTCGTCGACCGCGACCAGAAGGCGCGCGGAGTGCTGCTGGCGAAGTCGCGCTGCGTGATCGCCGGCCTCGACGTGGCGTCTGAAGCCTTCCGGCAGATGGATCCGGCCGTGGCGGTCACCCCGCGCCGCGCGGACGGCGACTGGTGCGAGCCGCTGGAGGTGGTGGCGGAGTATCGCGGCTACGCCGCCGCCATGCTGACCGCCGAGCGCACGGCGCTCAACTTCCTGCAGCGGCTGTCCGGCATCGCCACGCTCACGCGGCAGTTCGTCGAGGCGGCCGCCGGACGCATTGTCATTCTCGACACGCGCAAGACGACGCCGCTCTTGCGCACGCTCGAGAAGTACGCGGTGCGCGTGGGCGGCGGCACCAACCACCGCAGCGGCCTGGACGAGGGGATTCTCATCAAGGACAACCACATCCGGCTGGCCGGCGGCGTGGCCGCGGCGGTGACGCGTATGCGGAAGGCGAACCGCGAGATGCCGACCGAGGTGGAAGCGCAGCGGCTCGAGGACGTCGACGAGGCGCTCGGCGCCGGCGCCGACATCATCCTGCTGGACAACCTCTCGACGCCGGACATCATCGAGGCAGTGAAGCGGTGCCGCGGCGTGGCCAAGACGGAGATCTCCGGGGGCGTGACGCTTGCGCGCATGCCGGAACTGGCGGCGACCGGCGCCGACTACGTGTCGATCGGCGCGCTCACGCATTCGGCGCCCGCCGCGGACCTCAGTTTCGAGATCGAGCCGGTGTAGGTGTCGTCGAACGTCCCGCAGCCTCTTCCTGCAGAGTTCGCCGAGCCGCTGGCGCGGGCCGCCGGCCGCCTCGGAGCGTTTGGCCGCCACATCCTGTGGTATCCGGAAGTGCCCTCGACCAACGACGTGGCGGCAGCGCTCGCCGAGCGTGGCGCGGGCGAGGGGTGCGTCGTCGCCGCCAACGCCCAGTCCGCCGGCCGGGGGCGGCACGGACGCCCCTGGGCGTCGCCCGCGGGTGCGGGACTGTACGTGTCCACCGTGCTGAGACCCGGGCGCCACGCGGTGCCGGCGCTGACGATTGCCGCCGGCGTCGCCGTCGGCGAGGGCATTCAGGGGGCCACAGGTCTCGACGTCGGGCTCAAGTGGCCGAACGACGTGTATGTCGGCGACCGCAAGCTGGCGGGGGTACTGGCGGAAGCAAGTGCAGGGGCCGACCCGGTCGGCCCGCCGGATCGTATCCAGTACGTTGTCCTCGGCTTCGGTATCAATGTGATGCCCGCGCCGTATCCGCCGGACATCGCCGCCCGCGCCACGAGCCTCGAAGAAGAGCTCGGCCGCGCGGTGGATCGTGGGCTGCTGCTCGCCGAATGTCTGTCGGCGCTGGCGCGGCGGTACGGCGATCTGCAGGGCGGCCGGACGGGCGCCGTCATCGAGGCCTGGCGCCGCCGCGCGGCGCGGACACTCGGCCGCCGCGTGCGCTGGGACGCCGACGGCTCCACCATCGAAGGGGTGGCGGAGAATATCGATGACACGGGCGCGCTCATGGTGCGGACGCCGGCCGGCGTCATCGCCGTGACCGCAGGGGAGGTGAGATGGGTCTGAAGACGTGTCGTTCACACTTCTCGGTTCTCACTTCTCGGTTCGTGTTCAGGTTCGGTTCGTGGTTCGATGTTCCTGGTTCCCGGTTCGAGGTTCGAGCTGCGGCGCGGCCAGCCGGAGCGAACCCGAACTCCGAACCCTGAACGCCGAACGCCGAACCGAACGTGAACACGAACCGAGAACCGAGAAGTGAGAAGCGTGAACGACGATCGAGCGTCGTATTGTCGTGAGGTCGAAGCGTATCTCTGCCGCAAGAACGACGGCCATCTGATCCGCATCGTCGGCCCCGCCTTCGAGCAGGTGTGCGGGTGGGCGGCCCGCGGCATCCCGCTGAACATCGTGTACCGCGGCATCGACCGCTACTTCGAGCGGTACTACGCGAAAGGGCCGCGGCGCCGTCCGGTACGGATTGAGTTCTGCGAGGCCGACGTGCTCGATGTCTTCGATGAGTGGCGGCGCGCGGTCGGCGTCGGGGCGGCCGCCTTCGCGCCGGGGGCGTCGGATGACGCGCCGGCGGCGCGGCCGCGGGCATCGCTGCCGGCGCACCTCGATCGCGTGGTGGCGAGGCTCACCGCGCTGCGCGCCGGCGGGGAGCGGAGCTGGCTCGACGGCGCCCTCGACGCGTCCGTGCGCGAGCTCGACGCCGCCCGCGCCGGGGCGAAAAGCCTCCGCGGCGAACGGCGCGAGGCGCTCGTCGCGCGGCTGCGCGAGCTCGATCGCGGGCTCGTCGAGGCGGCGCGCGCCGGCTGCGACCCGGCGCTGCTCGAAGGGCTGGCGGGTGAAGCCGACGAGCAGCTCTCGCCGTTCCGCTCGCGCATGACGGCTGATGTGTACCGCCAGTCGCGGCAGGCGTGCATCGATCGCCTGATCCGCGACCATTTCAAGCTGCCGACGATCACCTTCGAGTAGTGCGATGGTGCCGACGGTGCGACGGTGCGACGGTGCGACCGACGGTGCGACGATTCGACGGTACGCCTTCGCGCCGTCGCGCGCGCAACGCACCTTCGCACCATCGCACCATCGGACGCACCCTCGCACCTCCGCACCCTCGCACCGTCGCACCTCATGAGTCTGGAGATCGGTTCAGAGATCACGCTGGACATCGAGAAGCCCGCGGCGGGCGGGTGGATGCTGGCGCGGCACGAGGGGCGGGTGGTTCTCGTGCACGGCACGATTCCGGGCGAACGGGTGCGCGCGCGCGTCGGCCGCGTCGGCCGCGGCGTCGCCTATGCGGAGGTGGCGGAGGTCCTCGTGCCGTCGCCCGACCGCCGCGAGTCGGCGGGCGACTGGCGATGCGGCGGCAACGTGTTCGCCCACATTGGCTACGAGCGACAGCGTCAGCTCAAGGGAGAGATCATCCGCGACGCGTTCGGACGGATCGGCCGCGTCGCGCTTCCGGCGCCGCCCGAGGTGCTCGCGTCGCCGGAGCGCGGGTACCGGATGCGGGCGCGGCTCCATGCCAGACACGGCCGTCTGGGATTCTTCCGGGAGGGCACGCACGAAGTCTGCGACGCGGCATCCACCGGCCAGCTCCTGCCGGCCACCGCCGAGTGGATTGCGGCGGCCGAGGGTCTGATGGCGCGCGGCCGGCTGAAGGGACTCCTCGGCATCGAGATCGCCGAGAACATCGCGGGCGACCAGCGCGCCTGCCATCTGGAGCTGCAGGCGGGCGCGGAGGCGGCGGCATTCGCCGTTCTGGCGGCTGGCGGCGCGCTGACGGGCCTGTCGGCCGAACGGGCGGACCGTCCCGGCGTCGAGACGCTGGCGGGCATGCCTGTCGTGAGCGACGTGCTGCACGTGACGCCCGGCGATCCCGCGACGGCGCTGCGGCTGCGCCGAGACGTGCGCGCGTTCTTTCAGAGCAACCGGTACCTGCTCGAGCCGCTCGTCCGCCACGTCGTCTCGCTGGTGCCGCCAGGGCCGGTCGTTGACCTGTATGCCGGCGTCGGCCTGTTCGGGTTGTCGCTGGCCGCGATCGGATTCGACCGGATCGCGCTCGTCGAAGGCGATCGCGTCAGCGGGCAGTCACTGCGGGAGAACACAGAGCCGTTCGGAACGCGCGTTCGTGTGGAGTTGCGGAGTGTCGAGGCGTTCTTGAAATCGGAAGGGGGCAAGGGGACAGGGGGCACGTTCATCGTCGATCCGCCGCGGACGGGGCTCTCGAAGGAGGCGCTCGGCGGCATCGTTCGGTGCCGGCCCGCGCGCATCGTCTACGTGTCGTGCGACGTGGCGACGCTGGCGCGCGACTCGCGTACGCTGCTCGACGCCGGCTACGAGCTCGAGGGGCTCACCGGCATCGACTTGTTCCCGAGTACGGCGCACGTGGAGACGGTCGCCGCCTATTCGCGATCGACCTGAAATCTACCCGCTAGGGCACCCCAACGCGCAAAGTCCGCGCGTTGGGGACCCCGCTAGGATGAGGTGCGCCCCGGCGGTGTCTGCCACTTGGCGCGCAGCGCGGCGCGATCGACTTCCCGGCCTCTGAGGTAGACCCGCGCGATCTTCCGGGTGTTGGCAATGTTGTCCAGCGGATTGGCGTCGAGCACGATGAAGTCGGCGCTCTTGCCCGAGGCCACGGTGCCGAGCTGATTCAGCCGCAGGACTTCCGCAGCCGTGCGCGTCGCCGCGACAATCGCCTCGGCCGGCGTGAAGCCCGCGGCCACGAAGTTCTCGAGCTCCATGTGCGCCGTCACGCCGATCCATCGGTTGGAGTCGCCAGCGGCGTCGCTCCCCAGAACCAGTCGAACGCCCGCAGCCTTGAGTGCCGCGGTGTTCTGTAGGTCCCAGACGCGACCCGGGTTCGCGCCCCCGCCCACCGGTGCCCGAGCGAGCTGGTCGAGCCGGCGGTTGATGATCGCGGGCGCGATGGTTTCATACAGCATCGGCTCGTCGGCCCACCGTGGCCTCGAGCGCGCGGCTGCCGAGGGCAGGGCCCGGTTCATGCCGCCCAGATTGGGGGTGAACCACACCTCCGGCCGCGCCTTGAGGAGCCTGAGGAACTCCTCGTCGACCGGCTGGTCTCGCACCATGTGCGTAAAGCCTTCGACGCCCGCCCTGACCAGCTCTTTGGCGTCGGCGAGATCGAAGACGTGCGCAACCGAGCGGAGCCCCAGCATACGGGCCTCGTCGGCGGCCGCGCGAAACAGCGGCGGCGTCAGCTTCTGTTTCGTGCCGTTCCTGTCGTCCACCCAGATCTTCACGAAGTCCGGCTTCCGGGGCGCCAGATCGCGGACGGCGGCCCGGGCTTCCTCCTCGGTCGTCACCGCATACGGCACGTCGTTGCGTGAGGGATCTGCAGGACCGGATCCCGGATAGGCCAGCCCTCGTCCGACGGTTCGATAGAGCGCGGCGTTCGGAAGGACCTCGTCGCGCATCTGGAACGGCAGGTCGCCGATGTCGGTGCCGAAGCTGCAGACGGCGGCGAACCCGTGGTAGGCGTAGCGCTCGAGGTGGTCGGTGAGATTGTCCCGTGTGAAATGATCCTTCGACATCGACGCGTCGCGCATGTCGAGGAATCCGAGATGGCTGTGGACGTCGATCATGGCCGGCATCACCGTCTTGCCGGTCAGATCGACCCGCGCCGCGCCGGCTGGAATCTCGATCTCGCCCCGCCGGCCCACGCGGCTGAACCGGCTGTCCTCGACGATGAAGGCGGCGTTCTCGATGGGCGGGTCGCCGTTGCCGGTGATGAGGCGTGCGCCTTCGAACACCGTCACGCGGGCGGTCCCGGTCTGGCCTTCCACGCGGGGACCGCACGCCGCCACCGCGAACAGGAAACCGGTAGCGATCACGCCGGACGATATCCTCGTGCCTCGGCTCATGGGGCGCCTCCTGCGGAGCAGATTCTGCCACGATCCCCTGGGGAATGCGTCCCGTCCCGACCCACGCACGGGCGCCTTGAATGGCCGTGACCGCGGCGGCTACCATATATGGCACCCATATGGGAGCCGTTCAGAAGACCACCGTCTATCTCGACGCCGCCGATTACCGCCGGCTGAAGGCGATTGCGCGGGCGCGCGGCTGCGCGCCGGCAGAGCTGGTGCGGGAGGCGGTCGCCCGTTTCACGGCCTCCGAGGCGCCGCCGCGCCGGGCGCGAAGTATAGGCGCCGGACGGAGCGGCCGAGGCGACTTGAGCGAGCGGGCCGAAGAGCTGCTCGCCGGCCTGAAGCGGCGGTGATCGTCGCCGATACCGGGGCCATCGTCGCGCTGATCGATCGCTCGGATCGGCATCATGACGTGCTTCGCAATCTGTACGAGCGCGATCCAGCCGCCTGGCTGTTGCCGTGGGCCATCCTGCCGGAAGTCAATTATCTGGTGGGGGAGCACGTCGGCGCGCGGGCGCAGGAGGCGTTTCTGGCGGATCTTGCTGACGGCACGTTCAGCGTGTCGTGGGGCGACGATGGCGACCTGGACGAAGCGCGGCGCCTGTCGGAGCGGTACCGGAAGCTGCGCATGGGCCTCGTGGATGCGGTCGTGATGGCTACGGCCGCTCGCGTAAGGCCGGACGCCATTGCGACGCTCGACTTGCGGCACTTTGCCGCCGTGAAGATTCCCGGCAATCCAAAGCTCGTGCCCGCACCGTCGCACCGTCGCACCGTCGCACCGTCGCACCGTCGGCACCATCGCACCATTATCGTGTCGCCGCTTTCACGAACCCCTCGAACAGCGCGCGGAACTCGCCGGTGCGGTAGAAGTTCTCCGGGTGCCACTGCACGGCGAGGCAGAAGCGCCGCGACGGATCCTCGACGGCCTCGATCACGCCGTCGGGCGCGGTGGCGACCGTCACCAGCCCCTCGCCGGTCGCGTCGATCGCCTGATGATGGCGGCTGTTCACCTGACAGCTCTCTCCCTCGCTGAGGCTGTCGCGCATCAGCGTCTCGAGCAGCGAGCCCGACTCGAGCCACACTTCGTGCGCCAGCGTGAACGGCTGGTCCGACCCTTCGCGCTTGTGCTTCAGCGCCCCTGGCAGCTGCGACGGGATGTCCTGGACGAGGGTGCCGCCGCGCGCCACGTTCAGCAGCTGAATGCCGCGGCAGATCGCGAAGATGGGCAGATGGGCCTCGAGCGCGCGGCGCACCAGCTCGATCTCGTACGCGTCGCGCCCCGGTTCCGCGGCGGAAAAGGTCGGATGCGGCGCCTCACCGTACAGCGACGGGTGGACGTCGCCGCCGCTCGTCAGCAGAAGGCCGCCGGCACGCGCGACGACGTCCGCCGGCCGATCGGCCGCGAGGTCGAGCACCCAAGGCTCGCCTCCCGCGCGCCGGACCGACTCTTCGTAGTCGTGCAGCTTGCTGCACTTCGCGATCGCGATCAGCGGCATGTCACTTCATGTGCGATAGTGCACCGTCGCACCGTCGCACTACATCCTGGGTGGAACCGAGATCCCCATCAGATCCAGCGCGCGCGTCAGCTGGTTGCGCACGTACATGACCGCCGCGGCCCGCCAGCGGCGCACGTCGTCGCGCTCTTCGTTCAGGATCGGGGAGCGATGGTAGAACGCGTTGAACGCCTGCGCAAGCGAGAAGGCGTGCTTCGCCAGCACTGAAAACTCCAGCGAGGGTATCACCTGCTCGACCACCTCGTCGAGCCGCGCCGCCTCGAGCACGAGCTCCCAGATCTCGTGGCTGCCGTACTCGCCGGCCAGCTCGCCGGCCGGCACCTCCCCGAGCGTGGCGAGCAGGCCGCGCTCGTCGAGGCCATCGCGCCGCTGCAGCTTCTGGAAGATGTTGTTGGCGCGCACCACGGCGTACTGGACGTACGGGCCGCTCTCGCCCTCGAAGCTCAGCGCCTCCCCCAGGTCGAAGACGATCATCTTGTTCGTCGAGAACTTGATGAGGAAATAGCGCACCGCGGCGACGCCAATCATCTGCGCGATCCGGTCGCGCTCGGCCTCGCTGAACTCCGGGTTCCGCGCGGCCACCTCGCGCGCCGCGTTCCGCATCAGCGTATCGAGCAGGTCGTCGGCCTTCACGCCCAGCCCCTTGCGGCCCGACACCGACACGAACGGGCGCTTCGCCTCCTCGGAGTCGGGCGGCGGCGCGAAGCCGAGCTCGCGGGCGGTGGCGTGCGACAGCGCCACCATTTCGTACGAAAAGTGGTGCGAGCGCTCGGCGCCTTCGGGATGGCCCGCCGCCACGAGCGCCTGCTTGAGCAGCTTCTGCAGGTACGACTGCCGGACGTCGATGACGTTGTAGACCCAGGCCGCGCCGCCGAACGAGGGATGAGTCGCTTCGCCGCCCGTCGAACAGGTCGCCCAGAGCGGTCCGTGCGGACGCTCTTCGAAGATGCGGTACTGGAAATCGCGGCCGAGGAGCCCGAGCTTCCAGAACTGATATGCGATGTCTTTGCCGACGTAAGTGACCACGCCATTCGACCGGACGATCACCTTCTCGCGCTCGCCCGCGTCCTCCTCGTCGATGTCGGTGACGGGCTCGCGCTCGCCCTCAGGCTTCGGGCTTTGGGCGTTGGGCTTTGGGGATTGGGATTTGGGATTTGATCCCTCGTCTTCCTGGATCGGCATGACCCAGCACCCCGCGAGAGGACCCTCGGTCTTCAGGTACACGGCGCCGCTCGCCTTGAGCACGTCGAACGCCTGCGCCCAGAACTTGAGCCGCAGGATATCGCCCTCCCACGTCAGCAGGTCGTAGTCGACGTTCATCCGCGCCATCGTCCGCAGGTGGCACCGGACGATGCGGTCGGCGATGAAGGCGCCGATCGCGGCCGCGTCGTTCCCCCCGTGCTCGATGTCGTGCAGCGTCTCGGCGCGGTGCGAGAGCCGGGTCTTGTCTTCGTCGTACCACTCGGTCACGCGCGCGTAGAGATCCCAGCAGTAGTAGTCGAAGCGGGTCGAGTCGGCGAGCTGCCGGATCCCGTCGACCGTCCTCCGCTCGAGCACGCGGAAGCCGACGACGACATCGGCCACCTGGACGCCGGTGTCGTCGATGTAGTTTTGGACCTCGACCGGAATGCCGCGGAACCGCAGCACGCGCACCAGCGTGTCGCCGAGCGCCGAGTTCCGCAGGTGCCCGATGTGGGCCGCCTTGTTCGGGTTGATCGCCGTGTGCTCGACGATCGCCTTGCGCGCGGCCGTCCGCGGCGCCGGCGGCGCCGGCGCGAGCCGGTCGATCAGGAACGCGCGGCGCTCGAGAAAGAAATTCAGGTACCCGTTCGGCGCCGGCGCGACGCGCGCGATCCCCTCGAGCGCGCCGAACGCGCCCGCGATCTCCTGCGCGATGGCGCGCGGCG
Source organism: Acidobacteriota bacterium (assembly GCA_016192845.1). Lineage (GTDB taxonomy): Bacteria > Acidobacteriota > Vicinamibacteria > Vicinamibacterales > UBA2999 > MELF01. The sequence goes on along the minus strand of JACPTI010000098.1, from coordinate 43,333 downwards.
CCTTCTTGAGTCGCCGCGCCAGCTCGAACGCGACCGGCGTGCCCAGATCGCCGAGCGTGCGGTTCGGCGGGTACTCGAGGGCCACGGTCGGCATTGCGCGCCCGTCGAGCGCGTAGAGCTCCGCCAGCAGGCGCGTCAGGTGCGTGCGGATGCGGTCGTGAACGGGCAGGATCATGCCATTGGCGATTCGTGATTGGCGATTCGTGACGTGTGATTTGCGCTCGTGAATGTGCTGCTGTACGCTGTTCACTCGGGGGTTCGTTCCGGACGTGTCACGCGCGAATCGAGCGGGGTCCCCGACGCGCGGTCTTTGCGCGTTGGAGTGCTATCGTCCCCGTCCGCGGCAGCCAGGCGCGCCCGCGCATAGTCGTCGGGCGTGTTGATGTTGAGCAGCAGTCGACCATCCCGATTGAAAGGCGCCAGCTCATCCGGCCCGAGCTCCCGCACCGCAAGCCCCTGGAGCGCGTCGCCGACACGCAGTTCGCCCGCCTCGATCCGGGCGCGGAAGTGCGCCGCCGTGCGGCGGGCATACGAGGCGCACAGCGGATGACGCCCGCGTTCGTCCCGCGGTACCGCGACGTCGGCCTCGCGGCCCCGCTCCACGACACAGGTCACGAACGCCGCCGTCAGGAACGGCATGTCGCACCCGATGACGAGCACCTGGTCGGTCGTCGCCTCCATCAGCGCCGTGTACAGGCCACCCAGCGCACCGGCGGCCGGGACGAGGTCCGTGACGACGCGCACCCCGGGTGGCGCCGGGCGCACACCGTGCCTGTCGCTCGTCACGATCAGGATGTGCGGGGTGAGCCCGCGCAGCACCGCCAGCTGCCTCTCGAGGATCGACGCCGTTCCGACCACGAGCGCGCTCTTGTCGATACGGCCGAGCCGTCGGGCTTCGCCGCCGGCAAGAATGGCTGCGGTCCAGGGAATAGTACGCAATGCGCCCGGACTCTCCATTAGAACATGGCTGAGGGAGGGATCGGCCGCCTGCTCGTCGCGAGCCTGCACCAGGCGATCGCGGACCTGCTGCCGACACGGCTCGAATTCTACGAGGCGTGGCTGAACCCGACCGGCCTCCGCGACGGTCGCATCGGGCTGGCGCCGCTCGCGGCGGTGCTGAGCTTCCTGCGGCAGGAAGGGGAGGCGTATCGCCTCGTGACCGCGCGCGCCGGCGAGTACGCGGCCGAGTGGACGGTCGGCGACATGGCGGCGTATCGCCGGGCGCTCCTGCGGGCGGCGCCCAGGGCCGTGCGCGTGCACCTGGTGCTGCGGGTGGCACGCGCGATGGTTCGGAACACGTATGGGGGCAGCCGGGCGATCGTGCGGTGGCGGCAGGGACGGGGGGCCGTCGACATCAGGGGCTCGCTCTTCTGTGAAGTGCGCGACCGCGTGCCCCAGCCGCTCTGCGAGTTCTACGCGGCGGCGATCCGCCGGCTGATGTCGCTGTTCGATGTCGAGGTGGAGGTCGATACGGAACGGTGCCGGGCGACGGGAGCGGGTCAGTGCCTGATGGTGGTACGTCCAAACGGAGTGACCGGATGAGATCACGGAACACCGAGGCATCGAGGCACCGAGTTTTCTTGAAGCATATTCGCCTCGGTGTCTCGGTGCCTCGGTGTTTCGTGATCACGCTGGCGTGCGCGCTGGTGGCACCTGCCGCTGCTGCGCAGCCGTCCGAACCCGTGTATTTGGTCATCCCGTTCGAGAACGCGTCCGGGGAGCCGCGGGTCTAACTACGCGGAGCGGGAGGCGAAGCAGCCGGGCGCGAACGCGGTTCCGCGCGGGCTCGAGCGTGTCAAGCTGGAACTCGATCTGCCGGCCGCGCTCCGCGTCGACGCAGCGGTCGTCGCTGCCGAGCAGCGCGACCAGCGCGCGGTCGCGGCGTTTCATCTCGAGCGCGGCCGCCGCTTCTTCGAGGAGGGACGCAACGAGGAGGCGATCGCCGAGCTCCGCCGCACCGTGTTCCTGGCGCCGTACGACAGCGACGCACACCTGCTGCTCGGGCGGATTTATCTGCGCACCGGTCGCCAGCAGGACGCCGTCGAGGCGCTGACGATCGCCGTCTGGAGCGATCCCGCCAACGCCGAGGCGAAGCAGCTGCTCGACCGCCTGAGGTAGTCGGAGGCCTTCACGCCTCCGGACCGGCTCAGCTGTGCTAAAATGCGCAACAGCCTAACTCATGTCCGATGAAGGACTTCACGAGATCCAGCTGAACGGGAAGCAGCTCGTCTTCCTGTTCATGGCTGCGACCGTCGTGGCCGTCGTGATTTTCCTTTGCGGGGTGATGGTAGGGCGTGGCGTGCCGCAGCGCGCCGGCGCCAGTCCGAGCGCTCCCGGTCAGCCCATCGTCGATCCGACCGCCGCGGTTCAACCGGTTCCACCGCCGCTCGCCGTGGCCAGCACCGGCACGGCTCCGATTACGGCGGGCGAGACGCTGACGTATCCCGAGCGCCTCGGGGAACCGGCGCCTCCACCCGAGACGCTCCAGCCCGCCGCGGAGACGGCCGTGTTGACGCAGCCCGCCGTGGCTGCTGCATTCCCGCCTTCGCCCGCTCCGGCAAAACCTGCGGCCGCGCCGGCCAAACCCGAGCCCGCTGCGGCAAAGCCGGCACCCGCGCCGCCAAAGCCCGGGCCGCCAGCCGCGAAACCGGCACCGGCCGCTGCACCTGCCGCCGCACGCGCGGCGGGGGGCGCCTCGCTCGCCGAGCCACTTGGAAGCGGCTTTGTCGTCCAGGTGGCTGCCGTTCGCAAGCGCGCCGAAGCGGAAACGATCGCCCGGCGCCTCAGCGCGAAGGGGTATCCGACGTTCATCACGACGGCCGGCCCCAACTTCCGCATCCGTGTCGGCAAGTACGACGATCGCCGCGAGGCGGAGGCGATCGCCGGCCTGCTCGAACGGGAAGAGCGCTTCAAGCCCTGGATCACGCGGTAGCTTCGCTAGACGTGTTTCCACCTCCATAGAACCCCGGTTTCTCGAGACCGATGTACGGCGTTTCGCCGTCCGAGGCGACACTCACAAAAACAAAGAAGCGGCCGTCGACGTCCGTCACCTCCGCAATACGGCCAGTCGCCGAACGAGGGTCGCCGTCCCCACTGGCGTCGGCTACGACCGTGACGACATCGTTTTCGTGGAACGCGCCCGGGCCAGACGCGTACTCGGTAAGCGTTCGCGCACGAACCAGATCGTGCGGCCTCGGCCCCGCGCGCGACGGGATCTTCAGCGTTCTCGGCTGCGGTGGATCGCCGGCGCCCCCCAAGGTTGAGTGCAGCGTTCGAGACGTGCTGTCGACCTCGCAGGTACCGACGGCATTGTGCTACGACCTCACGTGGTCCTGCTCGTCGGCGATCCCGTCGATTCGGCCGGTTTGTCCTCCTGAAATTGGCGTTCGCTGTTACGTATGCCCCGGTCCGCACTGCGGGCGCTCCGTCCCGTGACGGTGCTTCGTACGCGTGGTGGATCTTCAAGGTCGAATTCGGATGAACCCGCCGATCGGAACAGCTATCATCACGGATGTACGTAGCACCGCGGAGGAAGGTGGGCTCGATGACGCAGATGCCGCGACGTCAGCTCGGCGCATCGGGGCTGTCGGTCTCGGCGATAGGGCTCGGCTGCATGGGCATGTCCGAGTTCTACGGGCGCGCCGACGACGAGCGCTCCATCGCGACGATTCATCGCGCGCTCGATCTGGGCATCACCTTCCTTGACACCGCCGACGTCTACGGCCCGTTCCGCAACGAAGAGCTCGTGGGCCGGGCGATTCGGGAAAGGCGCCACGAGGTCGTTCTCGCGACGAAATTCGGGAACGTCCGGACCCCGGAAGGCGCATGGCTCGGCATCAACGGGCGCCCCGAGTACGTGCGGCAGGCGTGCGAGGCGTCGCTGAAGCGGCTGGGCGTCGACGTGATCGACGTCTACTACCAGCACCGGGTCGACCCGACCACGCCGATCGAGGAGACCATCGGCGCGATGGCGGAGCTGGTGAAAGACGGCAAGGCGCGCTGCCTTGGATTGTCGGAAGCCGCGCCGGTCACGATTCGCCGCGCTCATGCGGTGCATCCGATCGCGGCGCTGCAGACGGAGTACTCATTGTGGACCCGCGATCCGGAGCAAGAGGTGCTCGCCACCTGCCGCGAGCTCGGTATCGCGTTTGTCGCCTACAGCCCGCTCGGCCGAGGCTTTCTGACGGGCCGACTGCGCTCGGTGGACGATCTCGCGTCCGACGACTGGCGCCGTCAGAACCCCCGGTTCGAGCCGGCCAGCTTCCTTCAGAACCTCGCCATCGTCGCGGAACTCGAGCGGATCGCGCAGCGGAAGGGCTGTACGCCCGCGCAGCTCGCGCTGGCGTGGCTGCTGTCGCGTGGTCCCGACATCATTCCGATCCCGGGCTCGACCAGGCCGGAACGGGTCCAAGAGAACGCCGCAGCGGTCCAGATCGCCCTTTCACCGGACGATCTGGCGGCGCTCGAGGCGGTGGGGCGCAGGGTGGCAGGAGAGCGGTACGCCGAAGGGGGGATGCGCGCCGTCAACCGGTGACGGCTCTGCAGTTCCTTTGGGCAGGCTCGCGGGCGCGGCGTCGTACCTCAATCAGCACGGGCGAAACACGGCCACCCCAGCGGCGCGTGCACGCCGACGGCGGCCCGCCTGCGATCGAGGAGGACGTCCCCTCGCCGGTTGCCAGGCAGATCGATGTTGCCTGCGCGCACGTCGTTGGCCTCGATGTAGGCCGCAACGCGCCTAAAGTTCTCCCGGAAATGCGCCGCGTTGTCGTCGGGGAGCGCGATGACGGGCACCTGCTCCCGGCGAAGACGGCTGAGCATCAGCTCCTGTTCCTCTGGTGACGAGTAGTAGACGCTGTCGAATACGACCTGGCCTGCGGCCAGGAACAGCTTCGGATAGCTGTAGCTGCGCGGATACGCAAGGGCCTGCAGGGCGACGGCAGACAGGGCCACGCTTGCGGATCCGGCAGCCGCCCGGGCGAGCGGATAGCTGAGCGCAGCCGCCGCGGCAAACCCGCCGAAGACGATCGACGCCTCTCCCAGCAGGTTGTGGCCGAACACGATCAGGCCTGCCGCTGACGCGACATACATCAGGAGAAACCCGGGGTCCACGAAGTCCCGGGTCGGCCACGCACCCAGCAGCATCTGCTGGGCGCGCGCGACGTACACGAAGTGATCGTTGGGGAACCCGGTATACGACAGAAACCGGAAGGCGAACCCGGCGGCCCCGATGGCCACCGCCGGGACCCATCCATACCCACCGCCGCCGGGAGACGCCGTCGCTGCCGTCCGCTCGCTCATTGGGGTCGGATCGCGGGGTGCCGCACCTGAAGCACGGCGGATGCTCGATCAATTCGCGGTGGATTTCAACCGTGCAGGCACTGGCTGGCCTGCGTCGAACGGCCACAGTCGTTCGCTGCGAGTAGAATGCCGGCGATGCACACGTCCGCTGACAGCCCAGGCGTGCACGTGCCTCCACCGTTGTTCTTCGCAGCGGCCGTCGTGGGAGACTGGCTGCTGGACCGGCCGTGGCCGCTGCCGATCGGGGGAGGCGCTGCGCGTACGACGGTGGCATGGGTGTTCGTGGCGGCCTGGGCCGGGCTGGGGGCGGGCGCCATCGGCGCGTTTCGGCGGCACCGGACGAGCCCGATCCCGTTTCGGCCGGCCACGACGCTCGTGACCGCCGGCCCCTACACCTTCACCCGGAACCCGATGTACGTGTCGCTGGCGCTGTTGACCCTGGGTCTTGCCCTGTTCCTGAACACGTGGTGGGCCGTCGTGCTGCTCGTCCCGGCGCTCGTCGCCGTGCAGCAGTTCGTGATCGGGCCGGAGGAACGCTACCTGCGGCGGCGGTTCGGCGCCGAGTACGACCAGTACACGCGTCAGGTCCGCCGCTGGTTGTGACCGGGAGGGAAGCCATGATTCGACCGAGAAGCCTGTGGGCCGCCTGCTGTGCGCTGGCCCTGTCGGCCGGCGCCGCGTCCGGCCAGACCGTCAAGTGGACGACGGAGCGCTCCATCAATCGGCTGACGGAGCACGTCTATCGGTTCGGCACCACGCAGAACGCGATGTTCATCGCCACGAGCGAGGGGATCATCGTCGTCGACGGCGACTGCAACAACATGCAGTGGCTCAGATCAGAGCTGCAGAGCCGCTTCAAGGTGCCGGTCAAATACGTCGTCCTGAGCCACGACCATCAGGGGCACATCTGCGATACGCACGTGTTTGCCGACACCGCCGTCGGCATCGGCCACGTGAACATCCGGCCGCACATCGTCCGCGAGAAGCGCCAGGCGATCGTGCCGCAGGTCATGTTCGAGGATCGGATGGAGATCGAGCTGGGCGGCGTCCGCGTCGTCCTGCTGTATCTGGGCCCGACCCACAGCGACAACATGATCTACGTACACGTCCCGTCCGAGGGGGTGCTCTTCGCGCCCGATTTCGCGCGGGGCCGGAACATCCTGCCCGACTTCCGCGACCTCGACATCCACAACGCGCTCAAGGCGCTGCGCACGCTGGCGTACCTGCCCGACGTCACGATCGTGCTCGAGGGGCACGACCGATCGACCACCACCCAGCAGGCGTTCCTCGACTTCCACCGGTACCTGCAGGCGGTGCGCGACCGCGTACTCGAGCGCATGGTGGCCGGCAAGACGCTCGCCGAGATCCGGAAGGAAGTCACGATGGACGATTTCAAGGACTACAACCAGAGTTCCGCGCGGGTCCTCGTCCACGTCGATACGACGTACGACTATCTATGGCGGTATCGCGAGCCGACCGTCGGCGGCCCGCAGATGCCGGTTCGGGCGCCGCGCGACTGATCAGAGCTCGCGAGCTACGGCTGCCACGGCCCGGGCCCGTTCAGGATCGATGCGGCGATGAACTCCGCCAGCAGGTAGTTGCCGGTGAGCGTGTAGTGGCAGCAGTTGTCCATGTACACGGGCGCGGGCTCCCCGTCCAGCACGCGCGTCGCGTCGAAGAACCGGACGTTCCGCGCCCGCAGCTGTGAGGCGCCTGCGGCGGCGAGCAGCGGATAGCCCTGCTCAACGCTCGGCTTGTACGGCGAGGCGTCGCTCAACGCCGTGGCGGCCTCGGCCTTCGAGAAGCGCCGGCTCGTGTAGTACTGATTGGGCTGCAGGACGTGCACGTAGACGGCGCCGCGCGCGTCCAGCATCTCGTGCATGAGCCTCGAGGATTGCGCCCAGATGTCCGCGATCTCCGCGAAGAGCGCGGCGCGGTCCTTCGGGCGCACCGGAGGCGTCGCCTGGATGAGCGGGTTCTCGGGCGGGTTCGACGGCAGCGTGGCGAACCGTCCCAGCTCCCGGGTGTACCGGTCGAGCACCCGCCGGTAGTACCGGTCGAGGGCGAAGTCTACCGACGCGATCCGGTTTGCGGCGATGCGGTCCGTCAGCGCGGCCAGTCGCCGCCGGTCCCGGAAGATCGCGGCGAGCGATTCGAGCTTCTGCGGCGTCAGCGCGGACTGGTTCACCAGGTTGACGAGCGGGTCGAGGTGCTGCACGCTCGGCATCGAGGCGTCGTAGCCGCGCTCGTGATTGAACGCGCCGAGCGCCACGTCGTTGAAGCCGTCGAGGTTGACGACGAGGTCGAACCTCTGGCCGCGCGACAGGAAGTACGCGAGCACGAGCGCCTGCTGCGGCTGTTTGTATCCCTCGTGGCTGAAGCAGAGCGGCACGATGTCCCTGGTCCGGAAGAAGGGGTGCCGTGCGAGGTGCTCGACCATCCGCGGCGCGCCCACCTGGCAGAACCACAGCCCGACCGACCCCCCGAACAGGCCGACGACGAACTGCCTCTCGGCCGTTCTGGTGAACGGGTAGTCGTGGGGCGAGACGAACCCGAAGTTGTTCGTGCGCAGGCGGGCGGGAACCGTGCTGTTCGCACGGAGCGACGCAGGAATGTCGAACGGCGTGCCCGGCCGGTGGGTCACGCCGAAATAGGGATGCACCGCTTCGCCCACCACGAGCCGATCCTCGGGGGTCGGGAGCAACGCCTGATAGGTCCTGCGACGGGTGTAGAAGAGCGCGCCGGTCTCGACGTAGTAGACCGCCAGCGCCAGCAGCTCGGCGCAGAGCGTAAAGACGACGACGCTGGTCAGCAGTCGAGCGGCGGCTCGGCTCGCCACGATCCCCAACGCGTGGCCCGGCGCGGCTACGCCACGGCCTGCCGCAGCCGCGGGAAGAGCTCCAGCGCGTTGTCGCGCTCGATCGCGCGCTGCGCGGCGGGACTGAACCCGAACTTCGCCAGCCCCTGCGCGACGGTCTCCGCGCGCGTGAACGGATAGTCGGTGCCGAACAGCATGTGCGGGAGCGGCACCAGCTTGGTGAAGGTCGGCAGCGTGTACTCGTTGAACGCCTGCGCGGTGTCGTAGTAGAACTTCTGGATTTCGTAGAGGACGCCGTTCGGCAGCTCCGGCGTCTTCGCGTTGGCGTTCACGCCGAACCGGCCGGTGATGTACGGCATCGTGCCGCCCCCGTGCGACCAGATGAAGCGGATGTCGGGAAAGCGCGCGGCCGTGCCGCTGAAGAGCACGCTCGCAATCGTCAGCGTCGTCTCGGTGGAGAGCGTGATGCCGAGCGCCCGCCCTTCCGGCAGCAGGTTGACGCAGCACTCGGCGCGGGCCGGGTGCGTATAGACAACCGCGCGGCGGCGGTTGAGCTCTGCCATCACCGGCGCAAACGCCGGATCACCGAGGTACTTCCCCTGGTAGCTGCTCAGGAAGCAGGCGCCGTCGGCCCTGAGCGTGTCGAAGGCGTACTCGATCTCGCGCAGCGCGCCGTCCACGTCGGGCAGCGGCAGCGTCGCAAACATCCCGAGCCGGCCCGGGTAGTCGGCCATCAGCCGCGCGCCGTACTCGTTGCACTCGCGGGCCAGGCGGCGCGCCGCCTCGTTGTCGCCGAACCAGACGCCCGGCTCGCTCGTCGAGACGATGGAGGTCGCCACGCCGTCGCGATCCATGTCCTCGAGCGTCCGGGCGACGCTCCAGTTCATCAGCGGCAGCTGGCCGGTGTTCCTGGCCTTGATGGCGGCGATGAATCCCGGCGCCGAGAAGTGACAGTGGACGTCGATGCGATGCGGCACGGGTCGTGGGGCGGGTCCTGTCGGACCCGCCGCCACCTGGGCCAGCGATCGGCCGCGCGACGCCACGGCGGCCGCGCCGAGCGCGGCCAGGCCGGCCAGGAAGCGTCGCCGCCGGTAGTTCATCGTAGCGCGAAAAGCTGCGTGAGCAGCTTGCCGCGGGTGCTCGCGGCCGGGACGAAGCGCTGCGCCCGCTCCCCGTTGAACACCTCGCCCGTGTAGATGTTCCCCTGCGAGTCGACGGCAATCATGTGGAGCCCGAACCACTGGCCGCCGTTTTCGCCGCGGCTCCCCATGTCGCCGATCACCTTGCCGTCGGCTCGGTTGAGGAACCAGATCTTGTCGTTCGTGAGGTCCGAGATGAACAGGAGCCGCTGCTCCCGGTCGGGCGAGAAGGCCACGCCCCCGGTCGACCCGCCCGCGCCCGTCTGCGGCGCCACGACGAACTCCTTGAGGAACTTTCCGTTCTTGTCGGTGACGTGAATGCGGTTCGCGTTGCGGTCGGCCGCGTACACGAGCCCGTCATTCGACACGTTCAGCGTCAGGTGGCCGGCGAAGTCCTTCGGCATCGGCCCGTTCGGCGTGTAGTCGTGGTCCGCGTCGTTGGTGCTGATCTGCGCCAGCGGCTTGCCGTACGCGCCCCAGCCGCGCTTGAACGCCAGCGTCTTCAGATCGAAGACCATCACGCGCCCGCCCAGATAGCTGTCGGCGACGTACATCTCGCCGTCGGGTTCAACGATGCGGATTTCTTCGATCTGGCCGGCGATCATCGGAGTCGACGGCGGGTACTTCGCGCGGAAGGCCGCGATCGCCGCGAGCTGCTTCTCCTGCGCGGCCGGATCCGGCGCCCCCCGGCCCGCGGGCTGCGGGAAGGTACCGGTCGGCCCCGGGCCGCCGCGGCCCGGCGCGCGCGCCGCCTGACCGCGGCCGCCGCCGCCGCGCCCACCCTCGGTCTCGGGCGCACGGGCCACCTCGCCGACGACCGTGCCGGTCTTGGGGTCGTACTTCCGCACCGTGTCCTGCCCGATATAGACGAACCCCTGGCTGTCGACGTCCATCCCGTGCCCCTGCGGGGCGTCGAACGAACCGATGACGTTGCCCGCCTTGTCGAAGTGAATCATCGACGGCGGCCGCGTGCAGCAGTCGGCGATGGGTGGCGTCAGCTCGGCCTGCAGCTCGAGATCGCGCAGGTCGTTCGGGCGGTTCAGCACCCAGACGTTGTCGTCCTTGTCGACGGCGAGGCCGGTGACCCCGCCCATCTTCCATTTGTTCGGCAGCGTCTTCGGCCAGGTCGGGTCGAAGAGATACCGCGGTACGGCCGGCGCCTGCGCCAGCGCGTTTTCGTTCGTCGTCGCGACGATCGCCGCCGCGGCCGCGGCGGCGCCGAGGGCGAGCCCGAGGCGTCGAATGATGCTCATGTCGCCCTCAGAACAGCGGCGTTTTCGCCAGCTGTTCCAGCACCTTGCCCCTGGGGCTGTCGGCGGGGACGAACCGCTGGACGCGCTCACCCGCAAACACTTCACCCGTATAGACGTTGCCGCGCGAGTCGACGGCAATCATGTGCAGGCCGTACCACGAGCCACCGTTGTCGCCCATCTGGCCCATCTGGCCGACGATCTTCCCGTCCTGCCGGTTGAGGAACCAGATCTTGTTGTTCGTCAGATCGGAGATGTAGAGGAGGCGTTGTTCCTTGTCGGGCGAGAAGCCGACGCCACCGGTGGAGCCGCCGACGCCTGTCGTCGGGGCGACGATGAATTCCTTAACGAACTTGCCGTCCTTGGTCGTGACGTGGATGCGGTTGGCGTTGCGGTCGGCCGCGTACACGAGACCGTCGTTCGAGACGTTCAGTGTCAGGTGTCCGCGGAACTCCTTCGGCATCGGGCCGCCCGGCGTGTAGGCGCGGTCGGCGTCATTGGTGCTGACCTGCGACAGCGGCTTCCCGTATGCGCCCCAGCCGCGCTTGAACGCGAAGGTGGTGAGATCGAACACGAGCACGCGTCCGCCCAGATAGCTGTCGGCCACGTAGATCTCGTTGTCGGCCTCCATGATTCGAATCTCTTCGAGTCCGCCCACGATCATCGGGGTTGTGGGCGGGTACTTCTTGCGGAACTCGGCGCGCGCCGCCGCCGCCTTGGCCGCCGCTTCCGGATTCGGTTGCCCGCGCCCGCCGGGCGGCGTGAGGAAGCCGGCGACCGGTCCCTGGCTGCCGCGTCCCGGGACACGCGCGGCCGCTCCGCGGCCGCCTTCGCCGCCGCCGCCCTCGCGCTCGGGCGTCCGCGCGATCTCGGCAACCAGCTTGCCCGACTTCGGATCGTACTTGCGGACCGTGTCCTGGCCGATGTAGACGAACCCCTTGCTGTCGACGTCCATGCCGTGCCCCTGCGGGGCGTCGAACGATCCGATCACGTCGCCGGTCTTGCTGATATGGATCATCGACGGCGGCCGCGCGCAGCAGTCGGCGAGCGGCGGGGTGAGCTCGGCATGGAGCTCGATGTCCGTGAGATCGTTCGGCCGGTTCAGCACCCACACGTCGTCATTGCGGTCGACCGCGAGGCCCGTGACGCCGCCGATCTTCCATTTGTTCGGCAGCGGCTTGGGCCACGTCGGATCGAACATGAAGCGCGGCGCGCTCTGCGCGAACGCGCCTGCGGCCAGATACCACACCATCGTGGCCACGCCTGCGGCGGGCAGCAGTGTCGCTCGCCACGTCTTTCGCCCGGTTCTTGTCATGATGGATCTCTCCTGAAACATCGCTGTGAAGCGGTATGAATACGGTCGTCGCGAAGTCTAGCCCCCGGCAGGAGGTGCCGTCAATCGAGTGTTCGGGTGAAAATGGCGGTATTGGACTACTCCCTCGCGCTGCTGTCGGGCACGCTGCTCGCGCTGAGCTTTCCCCGGTTCGGTCATCCCGCCTTCGCCTGGATCGCGGTGGTCCCGCTGCTGCTGGCGGTCAGCGGACGGCTGCACGCGGGCCGGCCGACGAGCGCGCTGCGCGCGTTCACGCTCGGGCTGGCCGCCGGCCTCGTCTACTTCGTCGGCACGCTCTACTGGACCGGGGCGGTCCTGCGGACCTTCGGCGGACTGGCGGCCCCGCTCGCGGCGCTCGCCATGCTCCTGCTGGCGTTGTACCTCGCGCTCTTCCCGGCGCTGACGGCGCTCATCATGAGCCGGCTGGCGCGTGGCGCGGGCACCCGAGCGCTCCTGCTCGCCCCCGCTGTGTGGGTGGCGACAGAGTACCTGCGCGGGTACCTGTTCGGCGGGTTTCCCTGGGTGCCGCTCGGCAACAGCCAGGTGACCGTGCTGCCGGTGGCGCAACTGGCCAGCGTGCTCGGCGTCTACGGCCTGTCGGCACTCGTCGCCTACGTGAACGGCTCGCTGGCCTACGCGCTCGTCGCCCGCGGCCGGGCGCGTGGCGCGGCGGCCGCTGCGGCCTTCGTTACGCTCACAGCCGTCGGCGGCTGGGGGGCGTGGCGGATCGCCGACGGCGCCCTCACGCGTGAGGGAACGCCGATCCGCATCGGCCTCCTCCAGGGGAACATCGCGCAGGAAGACAAGTGGAACCCGCGCGAGGCGCGGCGGATCTTCACCACCTACATCGCCATGACGCGCGACGCGGTCGGGCGGGGCGCCGAGTTCGTCATCTGGCCGGAATCCTCCACGCCGTTCATGTTCGAGGAGGAGCCGGCGGGCGCCGCGGCGCTGCGCGCGCTGGCGCGCGAAGTCCAGGTGCCGATTCTGTTCGGGAGCGACCAGGTGGACCGCAGCGGCGACGTCCTTCGCCTGTACAACGCCGCCTTCCTGCTGACACCCCAGGGCGAGACGGGCGCCGTGTACCGCAAGATTCACCTCGTACCGTTCGGGGAGTACATCCCGTTCAAGGAGTGGCTGTATTTCGCGTCGCCGCTCGTCGAGCGGCTGGCGGAGTTCGCGCCCGGGACGTCGACGGTGATGCTGCCGGTGGGGCCGCACCTCGTCAACACGGCGATCTGCTATGAGGTGGTGTACCCCTCGCTCATCCGGGATGCGGTCCTCGCCGGCAGCCAGCTCCTGACGACGATCACGAACGATGCGTGGTACGGATATTCGTCGGCGCCGTACCAGCACTTCGAGCTGGCGTCGATGCGGGCGATCGAGCAGGGACGCTACCTCGCGCGCGCCGCCAACACCGGCATCAGCGGCATCGTCGATCCGTACGGGCGCGTGGTGCAGCGGTCCGCGATCTTCGAGCAGGCGGGGCTCGTCGGCGAGGCGCGGGTGCTGACCGGGCGTACGATGTATGCGCGGATTGGCGACCTGGCCGCCTACCTGGCGATCGCGGTCACCATGGTCGCGCTCGTGACGATTCGCGAACGGAGGCGTGTTTGGCAGTCGAAATCGATGATCTGATACGGCGGTACGACGACCTGAGCGGCCGGGCGGCAGAACTGCGGAGGCATCTTTGAGGGGGCTCGCCTCGACGAACAGCTTGCGGAGATCGAGAAGCAGATCGCCGAGCCGGGCTTCTGGAACAACCAGGCCGACGCGCAGAAGGTGATGCAGCGCCGGCGGCGCCTCGAGGAGGACCAGGCGCTCCATCAGTCGCTCAAGCGGCGCGCCGACGACCTCGACGTGCTCGTCGAGTGGGCGAACGCGGGCGAGGACGTGGGCGCCGATCTGGCGCGCAGCCTGGACGAGTTCCAGGCCGAAGTCGAAGCCGCAGAGACGAAGAAGATGCTCGGCGGCGAGCACGATCGCGCCAACGCGATCGTGACGATCCACCCCGGCGCCGGCGGCACCGAGTCACAGGACTGGGCCGAGATGCTGCTCCGGATGTACCTGAAATGGGCCGAGCGGCGCGGCTTCCGGCGCGAAGTGATCGACTACCAGCCGGGCGAGGAAGCCGGGATCAAGAGCGCGACATTCACGGTGGCCGGCGAGTACGCGTTCGGCCTCATGTCGGCGGAAGCGGGCGTGCACCGGCTCGTCCGCATCTCGCCGTTCGATCAGGCGGCGCGGCGGCACACGTCGTTCGCGTCGGTGTTCGTCTGGCCGGAGCTGCCCGAGGACGTCGACGTCGAGATCGACGAAAAGGACCTCCGCATCGACACTTACCGGTCGAGCGGCGCCGGGGGCCAGCACGTCAACGTGACCGACTCGGCGGTCCGCATCACGCATCTGCCCACAGGCATCGTCGTGTCGTGCCAGAACGAGCGATCGCAGCACAAGAACCGCTCGTCGGCGATGAAGGTGCTCAAGGCGCGGCTCTACGACCTGAGAACGAAGGAGCAGCAGCAGAAGCTCGAGCAGATTGCCGGGGCGAAGAAAGAGATCGGCTTCGGCAGCCAGATCCGCAGCTACGTGCTGCAGCCGTACCAGATGATCAAGGACCACCGCACGAAGGTGGAGGTGGGCGACGTCAACCGCGTGCTCGACGGCGACCTCGATCCGTTCATCAAGACGTACCTGATGCAGAAGGCGAGCGGCACGCTCGGCGCGGCGGTGCCGGCGGAGGAGGAGTAACGGTGTGATGGCTCAGGAAGCGTCCGTCCAGCGCGACGTTGCGACCCAGCCGCGAGTCGCGGGCGCGATACACCTCGCCATCGCGCCGGCGTCGAGGGGCGCCGCCACCTCGTACGGTCCGATGCGTGTGCCTGGCGCGAGGGCCATGAGGGAAGTACGCAGATTCTGCCACGGTCAACGCCGCGCGGGCGTGCAGAAACGAACGTGTTATGACGCGTCACGAAAGCGAGTTGGCGGAATTTCGGCGGGAACTCGCTCAGGCCGGACGCGACCTGAGCTGGCACGCCTCATGCCTGGGACGACGATGTACAATCGGGCCACGGCGGCCCGATCGAGGAGGCGTCCGACATGGCGAGCCTGGAGGAGCGGGTCGCGTACCTGGAAGGGCGGATGGAAGATCACAGCGCATTGATGGCCGACATCCGGGCCGAAATGCGCGCGTTGTGTACGGATATGGACCGTCGCTTCGACCGCGTCGACCGGAAGATCGATCGCCAGTTCACCTGGCTGGTGGGCGTGCTGGTCGGCGTACTCCTCGCCCTCGTCGGCCTTGCTGTTCAGGTGTCCCGCCTGCAGCCGGTCTAATTCAGTTCGCAGGCGTACGGCGCCGCCCCGCACCGAAGAGCACGCGGCCGGGGCGCGCGGACGTCAACTGGCTCCTGTCGACGACAACCTGCCCGCTGACCAGGACGTACGAGACACCTTCCGGGTATTGATGCGGCCGCTCGAACGTCGCCTGGTCGCGCACGCGCTCCGGGTCGAAGACGACGAGGTCGGCCTTCAGCCCTTCGCGCAGCACGCCGCGATCGGTCAGGCCGACGCGCTGGGCAGGGAACCCGGACATCTTCAGCACCGCGTCCTCCAGCGCGAGCACGTGCAGGTCGCGGACGTAGCGGGCGAGCACCCGCACGAACGTCCCGTAACTGCGCGGGTGAGGACTGCCGCGGCCGACCATCTGGATGTCGCCGTCCGAGGCGATCATCGATGCAGGATGCCGCAGGATGCGCTGCAGGTCCTGCTCGTCGATGGCGTGGAAGACCGCGCTGCAGTTCCCGCGTTCGACAATCCACAGCACGGTTTCGGCGGCGTTCTCCAGGGAAGGCGTGAGGCCGCGCTCGCGGGTGAGATCGCCGAGGCGCCGGCCGGCCAGCGACATGTCCCAGTCGCAGCGTGCCAGCTGGACGTTCTGTGGATCCCCGCCGCCGCGCTCGTCGCGCAGCAGCCGGACGGCTTCGGTCTTGATGCGCGCCCGCGTTGCCGCGTCGCGGAGCCGGCCGAGCGTCGGTTCGACACCGCCTTCGAGCGCCCATGCCGGCAGGAGCGCCGAGGCGACGTTGGTCGATGAGGCGGTGTACGGGTAGACGTCGATCGTCGCATCAACGCCGCGGGCGCGCGCCTCGTCCACGAGCCGCAGCGTCTCGACACTCCGGCCCCAGTTCGCCTGCCCGATGACCTTGTGGTGCGTAATCTGGGTCGGCAGGGCGCCCTTCGCACCAATCTCGATCGTCTCGCGGACGCTCTCGAGCACCCGGGACGCTTCGTCGCGCATGTGCGAGATGTGGATGCCGCCGAGGCTGCCGGCGACCCGTGCAAGCTCCACGATTTCCGCGGTCGGCGTGAACGTGCCGGGCACGTAAAACAGGCCGGTGCTGAGGCCGAAGGCTCCGTCTGCCATCGCCTGCCGCACGACGTCCCGCATCTCGTCGAGTTCGGCGGAGCTGCCCGGGCGGTTGTTCAAGCCGACGACCGCTTCGCGGACCGAGCCCTGGCCGACGAACATGCCGAAGTCCGGCACGATGGGCGTAGCGGCGATCCGATCGAGCACCGGCCGGAGCGGCACCGGCGATCGGCCGTCCGGACCGCTGATGAGCGTCGTCACGCCCTGACGGACGTAGTTATCCGCTGTCGGAACCTCGAGGATGGAGTCGATGGCGTGTGTATGGAGATCGATGAAGCCCGGTGCGACGACGGCGCCGCCTGCGTCGATCGTGCGCCCGGCCGGCGCCTCGATGTGCCTCGCAATTCGGGCGATGACGGCGCCACGGACGGCAACGTCGCTCTGGTACCACGGGTTGCCTGTGCCGTCGACGATGCGTCCGTTGCGGATGACGAGGTCGTACGAGGGCTCTTGCGCCAGCAAGACCGCGGCGACCGCCACCGCGACAGGTGCGATCGCCAGCGCCGCAACAACACGGAACGCGAGGGCAGTCCGCATCTCGCGCAGATTTTGCCACGTCGACCGCGGCCCCGGTCGGCAGAAATGAACATCGTCCTCCGAGCCCGTCGCGTGCGCGGGGCAAATTCCGGCCGGAAAACAGTTGAAGGCGGGTGCGGCGCCGTCTGGCACAGCTCGTGCTCGCGGTGCGGAACGACGATGTACAATCGGGCCGCGGGAGGCCCGATCGAGGAGGCGCCAACGTGGCGAGCCTGGACGAGCGGGTCGCGTACCTGGAACGCCGGATGGAGGTTCACACCGCGGTCATGGCCGATTTGCGGGCTGATGTCAGGGGCATCCGCGCCGAACTGGGCCAGGTGCGGTCGGAGCTGCGCACCGAGGCGGGCCAGCTGCGCACGGAGATGGGCCAGCTGCGGGCGGAGATGCACGCCGGCATGGGCGAGCTGCGCCCAGATATCCGCCGCTTGGACCAGAAGATGGACCGCCACTTCCCGTGGCTGGTCGGGATGTTGGTCGGCGTGCTCCTTGCGCTGCTTGGTCTCACCCTCCAGATCGCCCGGATCCAGCCGCTGTAAACCCTGGCCATGTCCGGCTAAAGCCGGACGCTACGTACCTCTCACGCGCTATACTCCGACTCCATGAGGCACGGAGTTCGCGCCCGCGTTGCTGTCACGGTTGTGGCGGCGCTCTTCCTGCTGTCCGGTGCGGTCTCGGGCCAGCAGCGTCACACGCCCGACTGGGCGAAAGCCGAAGAGGAGATCCTGCGCCACTTTCAGGCGCTCGTGCGGTTCGACACGAGCGACCCGCCGGGCAACGAAAAGCCGGCCGCCGACTACCTGCGCCAGGCACTCGAAAAAGAGGGGATTCCGGTCCAGATCTTCACGCTCGAGCCGAGCCGGCCGAACGTGGTGGCCCGGCTGAAGGGAAACGGCAGCAGACGGCCGCTCCTTCTCATGGGCCACACCGACGTCGTCAACGTCGACCCCGCCAAGTGGACGCACCCGCCGTTCAGCGCCGCGCGCGAGGGGAGCTACATCTACGGCCGCGGCACGCTCGACGACAAGGACAGCGTGACGACGGGGCTGATGATCATGCTGCTGCTGAAGCGGCTCAATGTCCCGCTCGATCGCGACGTCATCTTCCTCGCCGAGGCGGGCGAAGAAGGGAACACGCGCGTTGGCATCCAGTTCATGGTCAACCAGCACTTCCGCGAGATCGACGCGGAGTACTGCCTCGCCGAAACGGGGGGCATGGTTCGCGAACGCGGCGAGGTGCGGTACGGCACCGTCCAGACGCTCGAGAAGATCCCGCGCGCCATCGACCTGACCGCTCGCGGTGTCTCAGGTCACGGCTCGGTCCCGCTGCTGGGCAACCCGATCGTGCACCTGGCCGCCGCCGTCGCGCGCGTCGGCGACTGGCACTCGACCATCCGCCTGAACGAGACGACGCGCGCCTATTTCACCCGCCTGGCCGAGATCTCGACCGGCGCGGAGGCGCAGCGGTATCGGGATGTGCTCGATCCCCAGAAGGTGGCCGCGATCGATCGGTACTTCCACGCGAACGATCCGGCGAAGGCGCCGCTGCACGCGACGGCCTCGCCGACCATCATCGACGGCGGATATCGGCTGAACGTGATTCCCTCGGAGGCGAAAGCGCAGCTGGACCTCCGCGTCCTGCCGGATGATGAGCCGGAGGGCGCGCTGGAGAGCCTGCGACAGGCTGTGAACGACCCGGCCGTCGAGGTCGCGTTCGCGCCACGCGACGTTCGGCCCGGAGGCGCGTCGCGGCTCGATACGGAGGCGTTCACGGCGCTCGAGGCGGCGGTGCGCCGCCACTACAACGCCCCGACGCTGCCGATCATGAGCACCGGCGCAACCGACATGGCGTACCTCCGCGCCAAGGGCGTGCAGTGCTACGGCATCGGACCGGCCATCGACGCGGAGGATGCACCCAAGGGGTTCGGGTCTCACAGCGATCAGGAGCGGATCCTCGAAAGCGAACTGTATCGGTTCGTGCGGTTCACCTGGGACGTGGTCGTTCAGCTCGCGGCAAGGAGATAACCATGCGTATGCGGATTCGACGCGTTGTCGCTCTCGCGGCCGCGCTCTTCTGTGTCACCGCACCCGCGGGAGCGGAGGTCACGCGCGTCGAGGTCCTGAAGCGCAGCGACCTCTCGTACGCGGGGTACGAGAAGCTCGAAGGGCGCGTTTACTTCGCCGTCGATCCGGCCAACCGGCGCAACGCGGTCATCGTCGATCTTGACGCCGCGCCGCGCAACGCGCAGGGACGCGTGGAGTTCTCGGCCGACTTCTACGCGCTGCGGCCGAAGACCGGCGGCAACGGGGTGGCCATCGTGGACGTGGTGAACCGTGGCAACAGGGTCTCCCGCATGTTCAATCGCGTGACGGCCGGGAGCGATCCCGACGTCGGCGACGGGTTCCTGCTGCGCCGCGGCTTCACCGTGATTGCCGTCGGCTGGGAGTTCGACCTGCCGCAGGCCGGCGATCTGCTGCGCATTCGCGTGCCGGCGGCGGACGGCGTGACCGGAATCGTTCGCACGCTGATCGAGGTTGACCGGCGTGTGCCGACCCATCGGCTGGCCGAAGACGTGCCGGCGTACCCGCCAGTCGATCCCGACGGTCCCGACAGCGCGCTGACGGTGCGCGATCGGCTCTCGGACGCGCCGCAGACGATTCCGCGCAGCCAGTGGCGGCTCTCCGGCGATGTCGTCTCGCTCGAGGGCGGGTTCGAGCCGGGACGCATCTACGAAATTGCGCATCGCGCGGCCAATCCGCCGATTGCCGGGCTCGGCCTGGCCGCCGTCCGTGACATTGCGAGCTGGGCCAAGCACGCCGCGGGCGCCGTCACGCCGGTGAAGTACGTCTACGCGTTCGGGCAGTCGCAGACCGGGCGGTTTCTGCGTGAGTTCCTGTACCTCGGCTTCAATGCCGACGAGCGCGAGCGACTGGTGTTCGACGGCGTGATGGCGCACATCGCGGGCGCGGCCCGCATCGACATCAACCGCCGCGGGTCGACGCCGACGGCCGGCAATGCCTTCGTCGGCACGTTTCCGTTCTCGGATCGCGCCCAGCGCGACGCGGTCACCGGGGCGACCGAAGGCCTCCTCGAAAACGATCGGGCGCGCCGCCAGCAGCCGAAGCTGTTCCTGACCAACAGCAGCGTCGAGTACTGGATCGACACCGGGCGCGCCGCGGCGCTCATTCATACGACGCCCGACGGCACGCGCGACGCGCCGCTCGGCGACAACGTGCGCGCGTACCTCTTTGCCAGCACGCAGCATACGCCCGGGCCATTTCCGCCGCCGGCGGGCGGCCGAGGTCAGCAGCGTGCGAACCCGACCGATTATTCGCTGTCGTTGCGCGCGCTGCTCGTCGCGCTGGACCGCTGGGTGCGGGAAGGGACGGCGCCGCCGCCAAGTCGCCATCCGCGGTTTGCCGAACGCACGCTCGTCCGCGCGCAGGACGTCGCGTTTCCGGCCATTCCGGGCGTCCAGTCGCCCCGTACGGTGCCGCCGGGGCGGCGCGCGCCGAACGCGCTGCTGCCGTCACACGGCGGCGAAGGCGCGATGCAGCCGCTCCTTGCGTCACAGGTCGATGCCGACGGTAACGAGATCGGCGGTATTCGCCTGCCGGAGGTCGCCGTGCCGCTGGCCACGTACACCGGCTGGAATTTCCGCAGCCCGGAGATCGGCGGGACACACCGTCTGCTCGGAAACACCGGCTCGTATATTCCGTTTGCGCGCACACAGGCCGAGCGCCAGGCGCGCCGCGATCCGCGGCCTTCGATCGAAGAGCGTTATCCGAGCCGCGGCGCCTATCTTGCGAAAGTCCGCGAGGTCACCGACGCGCTGGTGCGCGACCGGTACCTGCTTGCGGAAGACGTCGATACCGTGGTCAACCGCGCGTACGAGCATTGGGAGCTCCTGACCCGCACGACGACCACGTCTGCCAGCTCGAGGTAGAGAGATGCATACCCGCCGCCACCTGTTGCGCACTGTCGCTGTCGCCGTTCTCGCCGTGGCCTGCGGTCTGGTCGTGACCGGCCTCGCGGCGGACCGCCCGCCGGTCATCGGCCGGACCGCCGGCGTGTCTGCCGGCCATCCCCTGACGACGGCCGCCGCCTTCGAGATCCTGCAGAAGGGCGGCAACGCGTTCGACGCGGGCGTCGCCGCGCTGCTCGTCGGCGGCGTGGTCGAACAGGATCTGTACAGTCTGGGCGGCGAGGCGCTCGTGCTGGTGTACCCGCGCAGCACGATGAAGGTCGTCTCCGTCGTCGGGCAGGGGTGGGCGCCGAAGGGCGCCACGCTCGAGTCGTACGTGGCGCAGGGGAAGACGCTCGACGGCGCGGGCCTGAATCCGGCGGTGATTCCGGGCGCGCTCCACGCGGCGCTCACGGTGCTCGAACGCTGGGGGACGATGAGCTTCGAGCAGGTGTCGGCGCGGGCGATCGACTACGCCGCCCACGGATTCGCCCTGCGGCCGCTGACGGCGCAGGCGATCAAAGGCAATCTCGAGTTCTTCACGACCTGGCCGCACAACCAGAGGTACTGGCTGAAGCCGGACGGATCCGCCCCTGCCGCGGGCGAGACGATCAAGCTGCCGACGCTCGCGCGTACGCTGCGGCGCATGGTGGAGGCCGAGCGCGCCGCCCGCGCGCGCGGCCGGGCGGCGGCGATCGCCGCCGCGCGCGACCGCTTCTACAAGGGCGACATCGCCGCCGAGATGGTCGCGTTCCTGCAGCAGCACCGGGCGCCGTACGAGCTGGCGGATTTCGCCGAGTTCTTCGCGAAGGTCGAAGAGCCGGCCAGGACGACCTATCGGGGCTACGAGGTGTACAAGCACTCGTTCGGCAGCCAGGGGCCGGTCCTGCTGCAGGCGCTCAACATCCTCGAGCCGTTCGACCTGCGCTCGATGAAGCACAACAGCGCGGACTACCTGCACACGGTTGTCGAGGCGCTGAAGCTCGCGTACGCGGATCGCGACAGCTACTACGCGGATCCGGCGTTCGTCGAGGTGCCGGGTGAGGGACTGCTCTCGAAGGCGTACGCGCGCGAGCGCGCGAAGCTGATCGATCCGCAACGCGCCTCGCGGGCGTTCGTTGCGGGCAACCCGCTGCCGTTCGACTCCAGGGTGAAGACCTGGCGGTTCTGGGTCGCGAACATGGCCGACGCCGTTCAGCCCGGCGCGAAGGCGCCCGACGCGGAGCCGATCCGGGGGACGATGAAGGACACGACGCACATTGCGGTCGTCGACGGGGACGGCAACGTCTTCGACAGCACGCCGAGTGGCGGGTGGATCGGCGGCGCCGTCATCCTCGGCGAGACCGGCATCGGGATGAGCGTACGGGGCGAGCAGTTCTGGCTCGACCCGCACCGCGCGGCGCAGCTCCGGCCGCGGTCGCGCCCCCGCTACACGCTGACGCCGAGCATCGTCCTGCGGAACGGAGAGCCGTTCATGGCGCTCGGCACGCCCGGCGGCGACAATCAGGATCAGACCATCCTGCAGGCGCTGCTGAACGTCCTCGAGTTCTGGCCCGAGTGGTACCCGAACCTGCACGAGGCATTCGAGTGGCCCCGGGTCCAGACGCTGCATTTCTACGGCTCCTTCTGGCCGCACGCCGCCGGCTTCAACAGGCTGAACGTCGAGGCGGATGTACCGGATGCGGTATACGAGGAACTGAAGCGGCGCGGCCACGACGTCGACCGGATCCCGCAGTACGGCATGTCCGGCTGCGCCACGGCGGTGATCGTCGATCCGTCGAACGGAAACCGGATCGCCGGCGCGGATCCGCGCCGCGATTGCTATGCGATGGCCTATTAGGGCCGGCCTGAAGGCCGGCCCCTACACTAGACGGAGGCCCCAGGCCCCCGGCCTCAGGCCTCAGGTGGTGCTCCTGTTCGGGGCGTCCGTCGCGCTCCTCAGCGCCCAGGAGCCGGCTCCGCGGGCATTCACCGTCGTCGAAGCCTCCATCGCCCAGATGCAGCAGGCGATGGCGGACGGCCGCGTCACCTCGCGCGAGCTGGTGCAGCAGTCGCTGACGCGCATCGCCTTCTACGAGGACCCGCTGAACGCCGCCATCACGATCAACCGCCGCGCGCTGGACGAGGCGGCCGAGCGCGACCGCGAGCGGGCCGCGGGCCGCGTGCGCGGGCCGCTCCATGGGATCCCGATCGCGCTCAAGGACAACATCCACACCACGGACATGCCGACCACCGGAGGCGCCCTCGCATTTGCGGGGCTCGTGCCCCCGTACGAGGCGACGGTGACGCGCCGCCTGCGCGACGCCGGCGCCGTCATCGTGGCGAAGACCCAGATGACGGAGCTCGCCAACTGGGTGACGGTCGGCATGCCCGCCAACTACAACAGCCTGACCGGATACGCGTTCAACCCCTACGATCCGCGGCGCGATCCGCGCGTCGCAACGCGCGACGGCCGCCCGGCGCTTCCGACCGGCGGATCCAGCTCGGGCATCGGCACCGCGGTGAGCTTCTGGGCGGCAAGCGTCGGCACCGAGACGTCGGGATCGATCCTCAGCCCGTCGAACCAGACGATGCTCGTCGGCATCAAGCCGACCGTGGGGCGGATCAGCCGGTACGGGATCATTCCGATCACCGCGGATCAGGACACGGCCGGCCCGATGGCGCGGTCGGTGGCCGACGCCGCGGTAGTGCTCGGCGTGCTGGAGGGCGACGCGCCCGACCCGAACGACCGGGCCACCGGCGCGTGCGTGCCGCCGCCCGGGCGCGACTACGCGCGGTTTCTCGACCGCGGCGCGCTCAGGGGCGCGCGCATCGGTATTCCCCGCGCGTTCTTCTACGACCGCGTCACCCCGCCCGGCGCGGCCGAACCGCGCCCCTCGACTTCCCCTCGGGACGCCCCGGGCAGCGCCGGTGGACGAGGCGGCCTCACGCCCGGGCAGCGCGACGCGATGGAGGAGGTGATCGCCGTCCTGAAGCAGGAGGGTGTCACGATCGTCGATCCGGCCGACATTCCAAGCGTTGTCGATCCGGATCGAGACGGCAATTTCCTCGCCTGGAGCATCTGCTCGGGCGTGGAGAACGCTCGCGGCCGGGATCGCGACTGCTCGATCGTCTTCAAGTACGGCATGAAGCGCGATTTTGGCGCATGGCTGGCGTCGCTCGGCCCCGCGGCGCCGGTCAAGACGCTCGCCGAGCTGCGGCGGTGGAACCTGGATCATCACGGTGCGGGCACCCTGAAGTACGGGCAGCAGAACCTCGACATTTCGGATGAGGTCGACCTCGAGCGCGACCGGCGGCGCTACGAGGCCGACCGGCGGAAGGACGTGTACGTCGGCGGCGCGCACGGGATCGACGAGGCGCTGACCACGCACCGGCTCGACGCGCTGCTCTTTCCGGGCTCGACGGGCGCCGCGCTGGCGGCGCGCCCGGGCTACCCGACGGTCATCGTGCCGTTCGCCTTCGTGCCGAACGCGCCGACGCCGCCGTTCCCGGCGGGGGTCGACGCCCGTCCGGCGCCGTTCGGCGTCAGTTTTACCGGGACCGCGTGCAGCGAGCCGCGGCTCATCGCGCTCGCCTACGCGTTCGAGCAGGCGACGCGGCGGCGGGTTGCGCCCGTGCTGTTTCCGTGAGGTTCGCCCCGGGTCTGGACCCCCGCAGGACGGGTGCTGTTGCACAGATTTTCCCACGGCATGGGCATCTAATTAGATGTAGACTCTCGGCACCAGGAGGGGGAGACATGCTCGTCGGCATACGGGATGTGTATCAGGGCCTGTTCCATTTCTGGGACGAACACATCAGCGCGGACGGCGCCTGGTGGATTCTGGCGCTGGACGGCGTGCTCCTCATCCCGCTGATCTTCGCGGTGTTCTTCTACCCGATGGTGGTGCTGATTGGCGTGGGCGCTGCAGTGATGCTCACGCTGGGCGCTGTTGCGCTCAGGCGCGCGATTCACATACGCCATCCGCACATGTAGTCTTTTGGTCTCTAAAGACCAGAGACTGAGTTACTCCGACGCCGGCACGGCGGCCAGCCCCCGCGGCTGCGTGCCGTTGATGAACGCTTCGGTCAGGCCGGAGTCGAGCGTCACGAACGCGATGTTCCCCGGCGGCTCGAACTCCGGCGGCATGTCGCGGTCCGAGCGCGTCTCCATGTACGCCCGCATGAAGTCGATCCAGATCGGGAGCGCCGCCGTTGCTCCCGTCTCGCCGTTGCTGCTTCCGCCGATCGGCTTCTTTTCGTCGTACCCCACCCACACGCCGACCGTGATGTCGGGATCGAAGCCGATGAACCAGGTATCGGTATAGTCATCCACCGTGCCGGTCTTCCCGGCAAGCGGCCAGTTCAGCGCCGCCGCGGCGGCTCCCGTCCCGCGCTGGATCACGCCGCGCAGCAGGTGGGTCATCACGAACGCCGTATCGGCGCGGATCGCTTCGTGGGCCACGGGCCGGTTCTCTTCCAGCACGTTGCCTTCGCGGTCCGCGATCGTCGTGACGGCGTAGGGCGTCATGCGGACGCCCTGGTTCGGAAACACGGAGTACGCGGCGGTGGCGTCGACGAGCGTCGCCTCCACCGAGCCGAGGGCGAGCGACAGCACCGGCGGAATGTTGCCGGGAAATCCGAAGCGCGCGGCGTAGCTCACCACCTGCGGCGGGCCCACTTCGAGGAGCGCCTTCACCGCCGGAATGTTGCGCGACTGCTCGAGCGCGCGGCGCAGCGTGACCGGGCCTTCGAACTTCCGGTCGTAGTTCATCGGCTCGTACAGCGGCTGGTTCGGCCCCGCCTCCAGGGAGATCGGCTCATCGACGAAGACGGAGAGCGGCGTGAACCCGCGGTCGACGGCGGTTGTGTAGACGATCGGCTTGAAGGTGGAGCCGAGCTGCCGCCGCGCCTGCGTGGCGCGGTTGAACTTGCTGCGGTCGAAGCTGAATCCACCCACCATCGCGCGGATCTCGCCCGTCCGGTTGTCGATCGCCACGAGCGCGCCCTCGAGCTCCGGCGCCTGCTCGAGCGCAACCGCCTGCGGCACCCCGTCGCGCGCCTGGCGCACTTCGACCTCGATCAGATCGCCCACCTTGAAGAGATCGGCCGCCGACCGGCGCCGCGTCCATGCGAACGCATCCGGCGGCAGCTCCACGGTGTACGTCCCGATGCGCGCGCGGGCGTTCCCCGTCGCCGGCACCGCGGTGACCACCGCCGGGACGATGTCGCCGGCCTGCACGGGCTGCGACCACCGCGGCAGGGTGAAGCGGTCGAGCCGGAGCCCCTCGGCCAGCACGTTGCGCGCCGGCCGCCGGTAGCCGCTCCGGCGTTTGTCGACACGGCGCAGGCCTCGATCGACGGCCAGGTTCGCGGCGCGCTGGAGGGCGACGTCGAGCGTCGTGTTCACGCGCAATCCGGCGTGATAGAGCGCATCGGCCGTGTATTTCTGCTCGAGCATCTTGCGGATGTCCTCGGCGAAATACGGCGCGATGGACGGATCGGGGGTCGGCTGTCCGCGGACGGCAAGGGGCCGCGCGGCCGCCGCCGCCGCCGCTTCGCGCGTGATGAAGCCTTCCTCGGCCATCCGCGCCAGCACGTAGTTGTCACGCCGCGCGCGCGCCTGCGCCGGGTTGACGAACGGGCTCAGGCGGGACGGCGTCTGCACGATCGCGGCGAGCGTCGCGGCTTCTTCGAGCGTGACGTCCTTCGCCGACTTGTCGAAGTAGAGCCGCGCCCCCGCCTCCACCCCGTACGCGCCGTGCCCCATCGTCACGTGATTGGCGTAGAAGGTGAAGATCTCGCGCTTCGTGTAGCGCTTCTCGAGCTGGACGGCGACGATGGCCTCCCTGATCTTCCGCTCGAACGAGCGCTCGAAGACGCCGCCGCGCATGTACTCGGACAGGAAGAGCATGCGCGCCACCTGCTGGGTGATCGTGCTGGCGCCGTACCGCTGCCCGTAGAGGATGTCCCTGATCGCCGTGATGACGATGCGCGACATGCTCAGGCCGAAGTGCTGCTCGAAGTCGGCGTCCTCGCTCGCGAGGATCGCCTGGCGCAGGACGGGCGCGATGTCGTCATAGTCGACGACGACGCGGCGCTCGACGGCGAATTCCGCAATGACCTGCCCGTCGCGGGCGAAGAGCCGCGTGATGGTGCTCGGCTGATAGCTGTCGAGCGCGCTGATCTGCGGCAGGTCGTCCATGTAGGCGAACAGCACGCCGCTCAGCGTGCCGAGCAGCGCCGCCATCAGGAACAGGGCGATGAAGCCCGCCTGGCGAGCCACGCGCACGAGGACGCGGCGGCCCCGCAGTGGAGGCGGGAGGTCGGGATGGTTCATCGTGGAGGGCTTTAGCCCTCCGGTCCAGTATAGCAGCGCCAACTGGTTGTCCGGTCGAGCTTTACCTTGGGAACCTCAGCTGTTTCGCGCGGGTAAATTGACTGTCGTCCACTCAATTTTGATAATAAGAATCAGCTAAATCGGCGGGACTGCTCCCGCACCGCGCGTGAAGGACGCGACGACATGAGCAAAATCATCGGCATCGATCTCGGCACGACCAACTCCGTGGTGGCTGTGATGGAGGGAGGGGAACCGACGGTCATCACCAACCCGGAGGGAAGCCGCCTCACACCGTCCGTCGTGGCGTTTGCCAAGACCGGAGAGCGGCTCGTCGGCCAGGTCGCCAAGCGGCAGGCCGTCACCAACCCCGAGCACACCGTCTTCTCGATCAAGCGCTTCATGGGCCGCCGCCACGAGGAAGTCACCGAGGAAATGAAGATGGTGCCGTACCGGGTCGTCTCGGCGCCCAACGGCGACGTGCGGGTCAAGATCGGCGACCAGGAGCTGGCGCCGCCGCAGATCTCCGCGATGGTGCTGCAGAAGCTCAAGCAGGCCGCCGAGGAGTATCTGGGCCAGCCGGTCACGAAGGCCGTCATCACCGTCCCCGCGTACTTCAACGACGCGCAGCGTCAGGCCACCAAGGAAGCCGGCCAGATCGCCGGCCTCGAGGTGATGCGCATCGTCAACGAGCCGACCGCCGCCGCACTCGCCTACGGCCTCGACAAGAAGAAGGACGAGACGATTGCCGTCTACGACTTCGGCGGCGGCACCTTCGACATCTCGATTCTCGAGGTGGGCGAAGGGGTCGTCGAGGTGAAGGCGACCAACGGCGATACGCACCTGGGCGGCGACAACCTCGACCAGCGGGTCATCGACTGGATCGTGGGGGAGTTCAAGAAGAGCGACGGGATCGATCTGAGCAAGGACCGGATGGCGCTCCAGCGCCTGAAGGAGGCCGCCGAGAAGGCCAAGATGGAGCTCTCCTCCGTGATGGAGACCGACATCAACCTGCCCTTCATCACGGCCGACCAGAGCGGGCCGAAGCACCTGCAGATGAAGCTCACGCGCGCCCGGTTCGAGCAGCTCGTCGAGGATCTGCTGCAGAAGACCGTCGGCCCGACCAAGCAGGCGTTGACCGACGCCGGCGTCGATCCGCGCAAGATCGACGAGGTCGTGCTGGTCGGTGGATCGACCCGCATTCCGCGCGTGCAGCAGATCGTCCGCGAGATGTTCGGCAAGGAGCCGCACAAGGGAGTCAACCCGGACGAGGTGGTCGCCGTCGGTGCCGCCATCCAGGCGGGGGTGCTCGCGGGCGAGGTGAAGGATCTGCTGCTGCTCGACGTGACGCCGCTCTCGCTTGGCATCGAGACGCTCGGCGGGGTGATGACGACGCTGATGCCGCGGAACACGACGATTCCGACGCGCAAGAGCGAAATCTTCTCGACGGCCGCCGACAACCAGACGAGCGTCGAGGTGCACGTGCTGCAGGGCGAGCGGCCGCTCGCGCGCGACAACCGGACGCTCGGCCGCTTCCAGCTCGTCGGGATTCCACCCGCGCCGCGCGGCGTGCCGCAAATCGAGGTGACGTTCGACATCGACGCCAACGGCATCGTGAACGTCTCCGCCAAGGACATGGGCACCGGCAAGGAGCAGAAGATCACGATTACGGCGTCGAGCGGCCTCAGCAAGGACGAGGTCGAGCGCATGATGAAGGATGCCGAGCTGCATGTCGAGGAGGACAAGAAGCGGCGCGAGGAAATCGAGACGCGGAACCGCGCCGGGCAGGCGGTGTACGCCGCCGAAAAGGTGCTCCAGGAGATGGGCGACTAGCTCGCGGCCGCCGACAGGTCCGCGGTCCAATCGGCCATCGAGGCGTTGAAGAGCGCGCTGTCGGCCAACGACACGGCGGCAATGAACCGCGCGATGGAGCAGCTGACGCAGGCGCAGCATCGCGCCGCCGAGGCGCTCTACCGCCAAGCGGGTGCGGGAGCCGGCGGCGGCGCCGGTGCCGCCGGGACGGGCGGCGGCAGGGCAGCGGGCGGCGGGGGCGCGCAGGGCGACGTCATCGACGCGGAAGTGGTGGACGAGGAGAAGAAATGACAACTCCCAAGTCCCAACTTCCAACTCCCAATGCCCGAATCGCTCTTGGGCGTTGGGCGTTGGCGATTGGGAGTTGACGTCAGGGTATGGACCTCTACGTCGTGCTCGGCGTCTCGCACGGCGCCTCCGAGGCGGAGATCAAGCGCGCCTACCGGCGTCTGGCGCGGCGGTACCACCCCGACATCAATCCCGGGGACCGGATGGCCGCGGCGCGGTTCCGGCAGATCCTCGAGGCCTACGAGACGCTGATCGATCCGGCGCGCCGGTCGCGCTACGACGCCGGGCTCGCCACCGAGGAGCACGGGTCCCGGCCGACGAGCGGCTTCGAGGGGTTCGATTTCTCGACGCGCGGCAGTGATCACTCGGCCACCTTTGGCGACCTGTTTGCCGAAGTACTGACCGATCGCGGCGCGCGCCGCCGGCCGTCCGAGCGGGGCGCCGACCTGCATCAGACCGTGCCGCTCGCGTTCGAGGAGACGTTTTCGGGCACTATGCGGACCCTCACGGTGACGCGGCGCGAGACGTGCCGGACGTGCGCGGGCACCGGCCGGACGCGCGTGAGCCCGGGCCCGTGCCTCGGGTGTCAGGGATCCGGATCGGTGCGCTCGGTGCGGGGGCACATGGTGTTCACGCGCAGTTGTCCCACCTGCGGCGGGACGGGGCAGCAGCGCCCGCGGCCGTGCGAGCCGTGCGGCGGCACCGGGCAGGAGACGCGGAGCGAGACCGTACAGGTGCGGATTCCGCCGGGCACGAGCGACGGCGAGCGCGTGCGGGTGCCGGGCAAGGGAAACGCCGGGCTTCAGGGCGGGCCGCCGGGCGACCTCTATGTGACGGCGCAGGTGGCGCCGCATCCGCTCTTCCGCCGCGAGGGCGACGACCTGCACCTAGTGCTGCCGATTGCCATTCACGAGGCGGCGCTCGGCGCCCGCATCGACGTGCCGACGCCCGACGGCGGCTCCGCACGGCTGCGCGTCCCGCCCGGCACGCAGTCGGGACAGCGGTTCCGGCTGCGCGACCGCGGCGCGGCGTCGACGCGCGACGGCCGCCGCGGCGACCTGATCATCGAGGCGCGCCTGATGCTCCCGAAGGTGCTGGACGAGCGCTCCAAGGAGCTGCTGCGGGAGTTCGGCCGCATCAACGGCGAGAACGTGCGGGAGCCGCGAGGATAAGCTATGGCGAAACGTGCTGAGCGCGGGAAGGCGTACTACATGATCAGCGCGGTGTCGCAGAAGTACAACATCCATCCGCAGACACTGCGGCTGTACGAGCGTGAAGGCCTGCTGAAGCCGTCGCGGACCGAAGGGAACACGCGGCTGTACTCGGAGGA
This sequence comes from Acidobacteriota bacterium, assembly GCA_016192845.1. Taxonomy (GTDB): domain Bacteria; phylum Acidobacteriota; class Vicinamibacteria; order Vicinamibacterales; family UBA2999; genus MELF01. The sequence goes on along the minus strand of JACPTI010000098.1, from coordinate 12,825 downwards.
GGACCTCGAGCAGCTCGAGACGATCCTCACCCTTACGCGCGATCTCGGCGTGAACCTCGCGGGCGTGGAGATCATCCTGAACATGCGCCGCAAGATCGAGCAGATGCAGCGCGAGGTGAACGAGTTCATGGACTACGTCAAACGCGAGCTGGCGCGCGGCATCGACGACTGGGAGCAGCGCCTGAGCACCGCGCTCGTCAAGTCATCGCCGACGGATCTGGTAAGGCACACGCCCAACTCTGCGGACGCTGACACACACAACTCAAAACTCAAGACTCAAAAGTAGTTTTGCGTTTTGCGTTTTGAGTTACGATTAGCGTGTGCCCTGCGCGCTGTGCGACGACACCGGCTGGAAGACGATCGAAGCCGACGGCGTCAGGCGGGTCGCGCGGTGCGACTGCTGGTATCAGCGCGCGGCTGAATATCAGCTGCGGGCGGCTGGCATTCCGACTCGCTACCGTCACTGTTCCCTCTCGAATTTCGAGACGCACTACGACTCGTTGCGTCGGGCCGTGAGCAGGGCCCGCAAGTTCATCGAGGACTATCCGGTACCCGAACGGGGCCTGCTCTTCTGGGGTGCGTACGGGGTCGGCAAGACGCACCTCGCTGTGGCGATCCTGCGGGAGTTGATTGCGACAAAGGGCGCGGTGGGCTACTTCTGCGAAGTTCCCGCTCTGCTCAAGAACGTCCGCGCGACGTACGATGCGAAAACGACCGACGGCGAGATGGACGTTCTCGCGCCAGTGCTCCGGAGCGACCTGCTCGTGCTCGACGACCTCGGCGAGGAGCGGACGTCCGAGTGGGTGCAGGAAGCGCTCGCCCACGTGATCAACGTTCGGTACAGCGAAAACCGCGCCACCATCATCACCACCGGTTTGATCGATTCTCCCGATAGCACGGACCCGAGGTCATTCATCTTCAAGCTCGGCGGGCGCACCAGGTCGCGGCTGATCGAGATGTGCGAATGGGTGCACATGGAAGGGACGGATTCGCGCGAAGTCGGCCCCGAACCGACGCCTGAGCGAATCGCCGAGTGGCAGGAAAAGTCGCCTACGTCTCCCAAGAACATCGAGCGGAGCCGAAAGGGATTCCCGCAGAAGACCGCCGGGCAGCTCAAAGCGAAACCGCGGTTCGGCGGCCGGGAGGACAAGGTCGACCTCAAATGGCCGGGCGGACGCGCCGGGTCCTGAACTCGAAACTCAAAACTCAAAGCCCAAGGCCCAAAGCCCAAAGCCCGAGACCTTACACTGGGTGTGTGCTCGGGCTCTACATCCACGTTCCGTTCTGCTCGGCCATCTGCAACTACTGCAACTTCAACCGCGGTCTGTTTGATGCCGCGCTGAAGGACCGGTACGTCGCGGCGCTCCTCGCGGAGCTGGAGCGCGGCACGGACGGCTCGCCGGCGGACACGATCTATTTCGGCGGGGGCACGCCGTCGCTGCTCAACCCCGCGGAGGTTGCCGCCATCGTCGAGCGGTGCGCGCGGTCGTGGGCGCTGACCGCCGACGCGGAGATCACGCTCGAGGCGAACCCGGAGACGGTGACCTCCGAGCGGCTGGCCGGCTTCCGCGCGGCCGGCGTGAATCGACTCAGTTTCGGGGTGCAGTCGTTCCGGGACGAGGAGCTCGGCCGGTTGAGCCGCCTGCATTCGGCGTCGCGGGCGGTCGAGGCGTTCCGCATGGCGCGCGCCGCCGGCTTCGGGAACATTTCGCTCGACCTGATGATGTGGCTGCCGCAGCAGACGGTGGCGCAGTGGCTGGAATCGGTCGATGCGCTGGTTGCGCTCGCCCCGGAACACGCCTCGCTCTACCTGCTCGAGATCTACCCGAACGCGCCGCTCCGTGACGCGATGGCGCGCGGCCGCTGGTCGGTCGCCCCCGATGAGGAGGCCGCCGAGATGTATCTGTCGGGCCTCGACAGGATGGACAGTGCGGGCTACGTACAGTACGAGATCTCGAACGTGGCGCGCCCCGGGCGGCAGTCGCGCCACAATCTGAAATACTGGACAGGGGGCGAGTGGCTCGGGTTCGGCTGCGGCGCGCATTCCACGCGCGCCGGTGTCCGCTGGCGGAACCCCTCGTCGACAGAGGAGTACATCTCAGCCGTGGCGGGGGGACGGTCGGCGGCCACCGACCGGCGGGCGCTCTCCGCCGACGAGCGGCTCGAAGAGGCGCTGTTCATGGGGCTTCGACTGAATGCCGGCGTCGACGTGGCGGCCGTCAATACCCGCTACGGGGTCGACCCCTGGGCGCGGTACGGGAGCGAACTCCAACCCTTCGTGGATCAAGGGGTTCTGCATTATGATGGCCGCGTCCTGCGCCTGACGAGAGCCGGAATGCTTGTTGCTCACGAGGTTATGGCCGTTTTCATCCGGTGAACTTTGCGGTAGAGTATCCGCCTTTCCCGCCTTTTTCAGGAGGCTTGAAGATGCGACGACTGTCCGGGTTACTCGTAGCTGGCGCGCTGATGCTGCTGCCGGCGTTCTCGCACGGTCACGGCACCGCGTTCGCCCAGCAGGCGCCGCAGAAGACCACGTTTACGGGAGACATGGTGCTCTGGGCTTTCAATGTCCCCGCCGACAAGGCCACTGAGTACGAAGCGGTAATGACCAAATTGAAAGAAGCGCTCACGAAGTCCGAGCGCCCCGACGCCAAGCAGCAGCTCGCTGGCTGGAAGGTCATGAAGAACGCCATGCCCCAGCCTGACGGGACGCTGGTGTACGTCCACGTGATCAATCCGGTGGTCAAGGATGCCGATTACTCGATCACCAACATCGTGTACGAGGTCTTCAAGGATCCGGCCGAGCAGAAGACGTTCTACGACCAGTACCGCGGGGCGATCAAGGCGGCGCTCTTTATCATTGAGGGGCCGCTGACCGCGGATTTCTCGAAGTAACAGGGCGCGGGTGGACGGCGACCTGGTCGGTCGGCCCTGCACGGGTACACCAGAGCCACGGACGGCGATGCAGCCGGTCGTGGCTCTTGTTGTGTAAAGTAGCTGTAATGCGAATTGCACGTACCGTGTTGACCGCCGCGGCGATTGCGCTGACCGTCGCCGCGGGCACCTCGGCCCAGGTCGCGCCGCCGGGACCGACGACGCCGACCGCCCCGCCGCAGACGAGGCAGCAGCCGCCGTCCGGTGTTCCCGAGCAGCCGCAGCAGCCCGCGCCACCCGGCAGCGCACCGGTCGTGCCGGCGCCGGTCGCGCCAGCCACGCCGACGGCGGCGCGCGCGTTCCTCGCGCCCACAGGCATGATCCTGAACGCCGTCCGGCCGGAGCGTGTCGTCGACTTCGAGCTCGTCATCGGGTACCTGCAGGCGGCGCTCGCCAAATCGTCGAATGCGCAGGTGCGCGCGCAGGGCAAGGGGTGGCGCATGTTCAAGGCGACCGAGCCGGGGCCGAACAACACGGTCCTGTACGTGTTCCTGCTCGATCCGGCGGTCGCTAGGGCCGACTATGCGCTCGGACCGATCCTGAGCGACGCGTACCCGGACCAGATCGAGCAGATCTGGAAGCTGTATCAGGGCGCGCTGGCGGGTCCGGGGAGTCAGAGCCTGCTGAATCTCACGCCGGTCGAGCCGCCGCCACTGCCGCCGGCCGGTGCGCCGGTGCCATTGCCGGGCGCGGCCCCGGCACCAGACGCTGCGCCGACGACAGGACCGTCCGCGCGCCCAGGCGCACTGCCGTAGGGCGGCGGCGCCGTCTTCGTGTCCTTCGGTGTCCTTCGCGCCCTTCGTGCCTTCAGAACGCCAGATTGAATCCCGCGTACACGCGGTGGACCGTCGAGTGCAGCGGCTCGCCGCGCAGATTGAAGACCCGATAGTCGAGCCGCACCCGGATCGGTCCCAGCAGTGAAATCTTCGCGCCGCCGCCGGTGTTGAAGCCGGCGTGCGTCTCTTGCCGCACGCCCAGACGCTCCCGGTAGAGGCCGACGCCCGTCGTCAAATAGAACTGCATGCCGGCCACCGGGAACGGCGTCTGCAGCAGCACGTTCCCCATGCCGGTGCGGAGCGACGGCGCGGCGTCCTCGATCGACTCGCTGGTGTCGGCGAACTCGAACTCGAAGCCCACCACGAGCAGGCCGACGCCGAACGCCAGCCCTTTGGCCGGGCGGTTGGCCGGAGTGGTCGCGCTGCCGATGAAGAGTGTCGCATCCGCAAATGCAGGCGTCGACGTGACGAGGAGAAGCGCGAGGACCGCAAGACCGCAGTGTCGGGGCCGGCCTTCAGGCCGGCCCGTGCAGCGGGGCGTCAGCATACCGAATGATACGATCACACCGATGGATCTGCGGTTTACCGCCGATCAGGAGCTGCTGCGGCGCAGCATCCGAGAGTTCGCCGAAAGCGAAATCCGCCCTCACGTCCGCGAGTGGGACGAGGCGCAGCACTTCCCGCCCGAGCTGCTGCCGAAGCTCGCTGCGCTCGGCCTGATGGGGATTCAGTGTCCCGAGGAGTACGGCGGCGCCGCGATGTCGACCGTCGACTACTGCATCTGCATCGAGGAGCTGGCCCGGGTGGATCCGTCGATCTGCCTGTCGGTGGCGGCGCACAACGGTCTCGGCGCGGCCCACATCGCGGCGTTCGGCACCGAGGAGCAGAAACGCAAGTACCTCGTGCCGCTCGCGCGCGGCGAGAAGCTGGCGGCGTGGGCGCTCACGGAAGCGTCCGCCGGGAGCGATGCCGCGGCGATCCGGACGACGGCGGTGCGGGACGGCGGGTGCTGGGTGATCAACGGCTCGAAGCAGTTCATCACGCACGGCCGGTCCGGCGACGTCATCGTCGTGATGGCGGTGACGAGCCGCGGGAAGGGGAGCCGCGGCATGTCCGCCTTCATCGTCGAGCGGGGCCCCGCGGGATTCCGCGCCGGCAAGAAGGAGGACAAGCTCGGCATGCGCGCCAGCGAGACGAGCGAAGTCATCTTCGACAACTGCCGCGTGCCGGCGTCGCAGATGTTGGGCGCCGAGGGGCAGGGGTTCGTCAACGCCATGCAGGTGCTCGACGCGGGACGGATCGGCATCGCGGCGCTCGCGGTCGGGCTGGCGCAGGGCGCCTACGACGCGGCGTGCGAGTATGCGTTCATGCGCCGGCAGTTCGGCCAGCCGATCGGCGCGTTCCAGAGCATTCGCGCCAAGCTCGTGGACAATTGGGCGCGGATCGAAGCGGCCCGCCTGCTGACCTATCGTGCCGCCTCGATGCGGGAGGCCGGGCGGCGCACGACGCTCGAGGCGGCGATGGCGAAGCTGTATTCGAGCGAGACGGCCGTCCGCGTGGCGGAGGACGGCGTGCAGATCTACGGCGGCTACGGGTTCGTGAAGGACTACCCGGCCGAGAAGTTCTTCCGCGACGTGAAGCTCACCACCATCGGCGAGGGGACCAGTGAGATCCAGCGCCTGGTCATCGCACGTCAGCTCCTTGCCGCCTGATCCCTCTCTGACGGCGGGCGTGCTCGCGGCCGATCCCCGCGCCATCGCCCGGGCGATGTCGCTCGTCGAGGACGAGACGCCGGCCGGCGCCGAGCTGCTGCGCGCGCTCTTCGCGCGGACCGGCCGCGCGTTTCTCGTCGGCGTGACCGGCCCGCCCGGGGCGGGAAAGAGCACGCTGGTCGATCGGCTGACGATGATCGCGCGCGAAGAGGGAAAGGCGGTGGGGGTGATTGCGGTCGACCCGACCAGCCCGTTCAGCGGCGGCGCCGTGCTCGGCGATCGCGTGCGGATGGGACGGCACGCGTCGGACGCCGGCGTGTTCATCCGCAGCATGGCGACGCGCGGGCACCTCGGCGGCGTGGCGCGCACGACGGGCGACGTGTCGCTGATTCTGGACGCCGCCGGCAAGGACGTCATCTTCATCGAGACCGTGGGTGTGGGACAGGACGAGGTCGACATCGCCCGCACCGCCGACGTGACGATCGTCGTGCTGGTGCCTGGCACCGGAGACGAAGTGCAGGCGCTCAAGGCCGGCATCATGGAGATCGCCGACATCTTCGTCGTCAACAAGGCCGACCGGGAAGGCGCAGAGCGGCTGGTGCAGGCGATTGCCGCCAACCAGGCGCTGCAGGCGTACGCGCCGGAGGAGTGGCGCCCGCCGATTCTGAAGACGGTGGCGACGACCGGCGAAGGCGTAGCCGAGCTGTGGGGATCGATTGCGCAGTACCGGACGCGTGTCGCCACCAGCGACCGGCGCCGCCGTGCACGATACGAGCAGCGGCTGCACGAGCTGTTGTCGCGTGCGTTTCTGACGCATCTCGAGCGCACACTGCCCCCAGGAGAGCTCGACCGCGTCGTTGGCCGCATCGCGGCGGGCGAGGTCGATCCGTATTCGGCGGCAGCGGAGCTCATGAACCGCGCAGTCGCGCCATCCGGATCCCGGACCCTGGACCCCGGATCCCGCCCATGAAGGCGGTCCTCGATCACGTCGGGATCGCGGTGCAGAACCTCGACGAGGCGCTCGCCTTCTACCGCGACGCGCTCGGGCTGGAGATCGAGGCGCCCGAGGAGGTCGCGTCCCAAGGCGTGCGGGCGCACGTCGTGCCGGCGGGGCCGTCCGCGCTCGAGCTGCTCGAGGCCACGCGTCCCGATTCGCCGATCGCGCGCTTTCTCGCCCGGCGCGGCGCGGGGCTGCATCACATCACACTGCGGGTCGACGACATTGCTGCCGTCCTGGAGCACCTGCGCGCCCGCGGCGTGCGGCTGATCGACGCGGAACCGCGTCCGGGCGCCGAGGGGGCGCTCGTGGCGTTCGTGCATCCGTCGGCCGCGCACGGCGTGCTCGTGGAGCTGAAGCAACCCGCGCGCCCGGCCGCCGAACTCCTGCCAAAGCGCCTGCCCTGGGGCGATCTCGAGCTCATCTCCGTGCACGACGGCCTGTTCGGGCTGGACGGCGGCGCGATGTTCGGCGTCGTGCCGCGCGCGTTGTGGAAAGCGCCGGCACCGCCCGACGAACGCAACCGGATCCTGCTCGCGATGCGCCCGCTCGTGGTGGAAGCCGCGTGGGGGCGCCTGATCATTGACTGCGGCGCGGGCGACAAGATGGATGCCCGGCAGCGCGACATCTACGCGCTCGATCGGCGGCAGCATCTCGACCACGCGCTGGCGGACGTCGGGCTGGCGGCCGAGGCGATCGATCTGGTGCTGGCGACGCACCTGCACTGGGACCATTTCGGCGGCGCGACCGTGCGGTGCGACGGGGCGCTGGCGCCGCGGTTCCGGGGGGCGCGGTACGTCATCCGCGCCGCGGAGTGGTACGACGCGACGCACACGCACGACCGCAACCGCGCCAGCTACCTGGCAGACAACTTCCTGCCGCTGCACGATGCCGGCGTCGTCGACTTCTTCGAGGAGGACCGCACGATCCGCCCCGGCGTCCGGGTCGTACGGACCGGCGGCCACACCGCTCACCATCAGATCGTGTTCATCGAATCGGACGGGAAGACGGCGGTGTTCGTGGCCGACCTGATTCCGACGACGGCGCACATCCGCGACGCGTGGATCATGGGGTACGACCTCTTCCCCATGGAGACGCTGGCGTTCAAGCAGCGGTTCATCCGCGAGGCGATCGACCGCGAGTACCTGATCTTCTTCGAGCACGACCCGCGCGTGGCCGCCGGATACATTCGCGAGCAGGCCGGCCGCCGGTACGTCGAGCAGGTGGTGTAAACTCCGAACTCCAGCCCAGGTGCCTCCATGAACAGAGTGCAGATCGGCATCATCGGCGGCAGTGGCCTGTACGACATGGCCGGTGTCACCGACCGTGAGGACGTGACGCTCCGCACGCCGTTCGGCGATCCGTCCGGCCCGTACGTCATCGGCACGCTGCGCGGCCGGCGCGTGGCGTTCCTGGCGCGGCACGCCGTGGGGCACCGAATCCTGCCGTCCGAGATCAACTATCGCGCCAACATCTTCGGGATGAAGCTGCTCGGCGTCGAGTACATCCTGTCGGCAAGCGCCGTCGGCAGCCTCAAAGAAGAGTACAAGCCGCTCGACATCGTCATTCCGGATCAGTGCTTCGATCGGACAAACGCTCGCGCCAGTACGTTTTTCGGCCGGGGCCTCGCGGCGCACGTCTCGTTTGCCCATCCCTTCTGCCGGATCCTGAGCGGGATCACGTACGAGAGCGGACGGGCGGCCGGCGCCACCATTCACAAAGGCGGGACGTACGTCTGCATGGAGGGACCGCAGTTCTCGACGCTGGCCGAGTCGAAGCTCTATCGTTCGTGGGGGATGGACATCATCGGGATGACCAACCTGCAGGAGGCGAAGCTCGCGCGCGAAGCGGAGATCTGCTACTCCACCATCGCGCTCGTCACCGACTACGACTGCTGGCATCCCGATCACGACTCGGTGACGGTCGACATGATCATCGCGAACCTGACCCAGAACGCGAAGACGGCGGAGCAGATCATCGCAGGCGCCGTGGCCCGGCTGCCGTACGAGCGGACGTGCGAGTGTGCCTCCGCGCTGAAGTACGCGCTCGTGACGCGTCCCGACGCCATCCCCGCGCAGGTCAGGAAGGACCTTGCGCCGATCATCGGGAAATACATGGCATTGACGGATTGAGGAATTTACGAATTGACGTATTTCAAATGCGCATTCAAATTCGTAGATTCGCAAATCCGTAAATCCGTACATTCGTGAATCTCATGAAGCTGATCGTCACCGGGTCGATTGCGTACGACTACCTCATGTCGTTTCCGGGGAAGTTCACCGAGCACTTCCTGCCGGAGCATTTCGAGCGCGTCAGTCTCAGCTTTCTCGTCGATTCGATGGACAAGCGGCGCGGCGGCTGCGCGCCGAACATCGCCTACACGCTGGCGCTGCTTGGCGAGCGGCCGTACCTGATGGGCGCCGCCGGGCAGGACTTCGGCGAGTACCGCGAGTGGCTCGAGGCGGCCGGCATCGACACGTCACTGGTGCGGCAGGTGCCCGACAAGTTCACCGCGTCGTTTTTCTGCAGCACCGACGAAGAGAACAATCAGATCGCGTCGTTCTACACGGGCGCCATGGCGCATGCGGCGGAGCTGTCGTTCCGGACGATCGACGACCCCGGCCTGGTGATCATCTCGCCGAACGATCCGGCCGCGATGATCCAGTACGCAGAGGAGTGCCGGACGCTGCAGATTCCGTTCATTTTCGATCCCGGCCAGCAGTGCGCACGCATGTCGGGAGTCGAGTTGCGCGACGGCCTGACCGGCGCCCGCCTCGTCATCTGCAACGACTACGAGTTCGAGCTGATCCGCCAGAAGACCGGGATGAGCGAAGGGGACGTGCTGGCGACCGCCAAGGCGCTGGTCGTCACCCGCGGCGAGGAGGGCTGCTCGATCTACGAGCGCGGGACACGCACCGACGTCGAAGCCGTGCCGCCCCATCGGATTGTCGACCCGACGGGCGTCGGCGACGCGTTCCGGGGGGGCCTCGTGAAGGGGTTGGCCCTGGGCGCGCCGCTCCCAATTGCCGCTCAGCTCGGCAGCGTCGCCGCGACCTATGCGCTGGAGCACCTCGGCGGCCAGAGCCACGCGTACACGATGTCGGAGTTCCGGGCGCGCTACGAGGCGCGCTTCGGCGCGCCGCCGATTTAGTCGACCCAGAATCCCTCGCCTTCAGGCGAGGGTTGATCAAAGAAGGGCCGACCAAAAGGGTCGGCTGCCACGTGTACGTGTGCGGATGGAAACAAAGCACCGCCTTTGCAGCCAAACCGCAGCATGGAATGACGCTCTGGCAGCGCGGGTATTACGAGCACATCCTGCGCCGCGACGAGTCCACTATCGTCCGAGCGGCATACGTGCTCACGAATCCAGTGAGAGCCGGTCTCGTTCGATGTCCCACCGAATATCCATGGTTGGGATCGTTCGTTACGACGGCCGAGGATCTGCTCGAACGCGCGCAGATGTTGTAGACAGAGGTAGGGGCCGACCTTCAGGTCGGCCCGCGCTACCGCTCGAACGACTCGCGCCGGCCCGACTCGGACAGCTTGATCACGTAGCGGTCCGGGTGTTTCCGGAACATCTCCTGCATCGCTGCCAGGCTCCCGGCGCCGCTGTAGCTGATCGCGGAGCAGAGGTGCTTGATGAGATCCCGCAGCAGCGGACGGACCGAGCCGCGCGCCGGGACGCTCACCTCCATCCCTTCCGCCCCGAGCGCCTCCACGTCGGCCGCCTCGGCGTCCTCCACGTCGAGCCGGTCGACGATTGCCTGGAGCGACGCCATCCCGCGGAACACCTTGAAGGGGACGTGCACCGTCCGGTTCGAGTCGGGCAGGACGACCGGTTTCTGCACGGTCTCGCCCGGCGTCTCGGCGGTGCCGGCGAGCATGCCGCCGAGCATGACGGTGTCGCCGCCGAAGGTGAGCGCCTGAACGAAGGCGCCGTGGCGCCGGACGCCGCCGTCGGCGATGAGCGGCACGCGGCCGTCGGCCGCCGCGCGGCACTCGACGAGCGCTTGCACCTGCGGTACGCCGTAGTTCGTGTTGAGGCGGGTCGTGCATCCACCGCCCGGCCCGATCCCCACCTTGATGCCGTCGACGCCGCGCTCGAGCAGGAACCGAACGCCGTCGGCGGTGGCGACGTTGCCGGCGACGAGCTGCACGTCGCCGAAGCGCTTCCGGAACGCCTCGATCGCGCGCGCCATCACGACCGAATGGCCGTGGGCGATGTCGATCACGATCACGTCGACTTCGGCGCGGAGCAGTTCGGCGGCGCGCTCGAGATAATCGCCCGTAGCGCCGATGGCGGCGCCGACGCGCAACCGCCCCTGGCTGTCGCGCGTGGCGGAGGGAAGCTGCCGCTGCACGATCAGGTCCTTGGCCGTAATCAGGCCGCGCAGCGTGCCGTCGGCGTTGAGGAGCGGCAGCTTCTTGATCTTGTGCGTCCGCATCAGCTCCTCCGCCCTGGCCGGCTCCAGCTCGCCCGTGTGCACCGTCAGGCGCTCGCGGGGCGTCATCCGCGAGGCGACGGTGCCGGCGCCGTTGGCAAAGCGCAGATCGCGAGTCGTCAGCAGCCCCTGCACGCGCCGCCGCTCGTCGACCACGACCAGGGTGCCGACCCCGGTGGCCCGCATCCGCGCCTCGGCTTCGGTGAGGCTCGCGTCCGGTCCAATCGTGTACGGATCGCCAATGATGCCGTGCTGCTTGCGCTTGACGATCTGGACCTCGCGCACCTGCGGCTCGATCTCGCCGCTGCGGAAGCCGCGGTCGATGATGCCGAGGCCGCCTTCTTCGGCAACGGCGATCGCCATCTCCGACCGCGTGACCGTGTCCATGTTGGCCGAGACGATCGGCCGCTTCAGGGCGAGGCCGAAGGAGAAGCGCGAGGTCAGATCGATCAGCGTGGGCTCGCGGCGTTCGACGACGCCGTGCTGGGGCGTGAAGAGGAAGTCGTCGAACGTGCAGCCGCGGACCAGATCCAGGAGATCTGCCATTCCGTCAGAATACTCTCAACTCGAAACGCGAAACGCAAAACTCAGGAAATCACCCTCGCCTCACTGAACGCGAGGCTTGGGCTCCAGGAAGAGCGGCCGCAGTATGTTCTGTTTGAGTCTTGCGCTTTGAGTCTTGAGTTACAACCCTGCGGCAAACTGCGTCTTCGCGGCTGCGACGATCCGCGCATACTTCGCCTGGGTCAGCTCCCACTCGGTTTCGAGCAGCGACAGCCGTGCGTCGTTGAGCTCCGCGGCGGTAATGACGCCGTTTTCGTAGGAGACCTCCGCAATTCCGAGGCTCTCACGCGCCAACTCGACTGCCTTCTGCCGCGTTGCCACGACTTCCCGCGCCGCCTCGAGCTCGGTGGACGCGGTGGCCAGCTCCAGCCGCGCGCTGTCGACCGCGGCATTCCCCGAGTGCTGCGCCTGCCGTACCCGCGCGGTTGCCGCCGCCCGTCTGGCGGCGACCGTCGGCGCGGCGAACAGCGGAATCCGGAAGGCGAGCCCGAACTGATAGCTGCGGTTCGAGCCGCTGAACAGTTGGGCGACGCCATCCTCCTGGTACTGGAAGTTCCCGGCCAACGCCACCGTCGGCTTGAGCTCGGCATTGGCGAGCGCGACAAGACGCTCGGCCGCCTCGCGCTGTTGCCCGATGGCCTGGATGTCGGGACGAACGGCGATCGCCTTCTGCAAGTCAGTGGTCGCCGGCAGCGCCGGCACCTCGTCTAGGGTTCCCGCCAGCTGCAGCGGCTCGCCGGGCGGCAGCGAGAGCACGGTTCTGACCGCCTGATGCGAGACCTCGGCGCTGCTGCGCGCGCGAATGAGCCAGGCGCGGGCATTCGCCAGCTCCACTTCGGCGCGCAGCACGTCGAGCCGGGCGGCGGTGCCCGCCTCGAAGCGTGCCCGCGACAGATCGAGGTGCCGCTCGGCGATCCGGACCCCCTCTTCCGTGGTGCGCACGCCCTGGTCGGCCATGAGCGCGGCATAGAACGTCTCGTAGACGCGCAGCTCGAGCGCCTGCAGCGCGCGCTCCAGCTCGAGTCGACTTCCTTCCTCGCTGGCCGCCTGCGCGCCGTACGCGTGCGTGAGCCGGCCGCCGGTGTACAGCGGCTGCGCGATGTCGACGCGGACGACGTTTTCCCGCGTCAGGTTTGCCCGGAACGTCTGCTCGGTGGGACCGAACACGCCCGCCGGGATCTTCAGCAGCGGCGACTCCTGCGTCGGGGTGTAGAGAAAATTCAGATCGACCGACGGCAGGAAGGCGGCACGCGCCCCGGCCGCACCGTGCAGGAGCTGCTGGGTCATCGGGACGTGCGGACGACCATGATGTATGTGCACGTGATGCACCGTGGCGCGCTGGGCGTGAAGAGTCCGATGGATCGGTTGTGACGTGGATACGCGGGAGCCCGGCGCGTAAC
>JACPTI010000060.1 GCA_016192845.1 Acidobacteriota bacterium | reverse complement strand
GCCGGTATCAGGTGCCGTGGGGGCAGGTGCTGGCCGCGGCGACGCTGGCGACCGTCCCCGTCGCGCTCATCGTCCTGGCATTTCAGCGACATATCGTCGCCGGGCTGACGGCCGGCGCCACGAAGGGATAGGAACCAACCAAGGGCTCTGACCTTGATATCCCCCAATCGAGACCGGAGAGCGAGAGCCCTTGGATCGCTATACGGCTCCGGACAACCGGTACAAAATTCTCGTTTGGAGCCGTATAGCGGTCCAATGGCGGACATCCGGCTCGACGGCGTGGCCAAGACGTTCCCGAACGGCCCGGTGGCGGTCCGCGCGATCGATCTCCAGATTGCCGACGGCGAGTTCCTCGTCCTGGTGGGACCGTCCGGGTGCGGCAAGAGCACGCTGCTCCGTCTGATTGCGGGGCTCGAGACGCTCAGTGCGGGACGCATCGCGATCGGCGGCCTCGACGTGACGGAGGTGCCGCCACAGCGCCGCGACGTCGCCATGGTGTTCCAGACGTACGCGTTGTACCCGCACATGAGCGTGCGCGACAATCTCGCCTACGGTCTCCGGACGCGCGGCGCCGGCCGTGCCGCGATCGCGCGTGAGGTGGCGGCGGCCGCTGCCGCGCTCGGCATCGAGGAGCTGCTCGACCGCCGCCCCGCGCAGCTCTCCGGAGGCCAGCGGCAGCGCGTGGCGCTCGGCCGCGCGATCGTGCGGAGGCCGAAAGCGTTCCTGCTCGACGAGCCGCTGTCGAATCTCGATCCGGCGCTGCGCGTGCAGGCGCGCGCGGAGCTCCGCCGGCTGCACCGGACGCTCGGCGCCACGGTCGTCTACGTGACCCACGACCAGGAAGAAGCCATGACGCTCGGGAGCCGCGTGGCGGTGATGCGCGACGGCGTCATCGAACAGGTGGCGCCGCCGCTGGAACTCTATGATCGGCCTGCCAACACGTTCGTGGCGCGGTTCATCGGCACGCCGGCGATGAACCTCCTGCCTGCCGCGCTGATCCTTGACGACGCGCCGCGCGACGCCGTGGCGGGGATCCGCCCGCAGGACGTGACCGTTGGCGCCGGACCACTGCGGGCGACGGTGGATCTCGTCGAGCCGCGCGGCCCCGATTACGTCGTCCACCTCCGCCTTGCGGCCGCCGGAGAGCCGCTGCTGCTCGCCGTCCTCACGGGGACCGCGCCCCCTGCCGCCGGGACCGAGATCTCCCTTGGTGTTCCCGCGGATCGGCTCCACCTGTTCGACAGGGTCGCCGGACGGCGGATCACGCGTACGTAGCGTCCGGCTTCAGCCGGACCAGGGGCCGCGCGGTTCAGACGTGATCCAGCTTGTCGTCGTGCGCCGGCGCGTGCAGCTGCCGTTCGATCGCCCGGCCGACGGCGTCTCTCGCGCCGAGGCCCACCGCCAGCGCCGCCGCGAGGACGACCCCGCCGAAGAGAATGCCGAACGCCAGCAGGAGCACCGTCCGGCCGATGCCGATGTGATCGAGCGCCATGGCCGCCGCCACGATCAGCACCAGCCACTTCACGGCGAGGCTGAGCAGCCGGGCCTGCTGCACGCCCGCATTCACCGCACCGATCAGGACGGCGGTCGCGAGAAAGCGCGCGAGCACGCCGCCGGCAATCAGAATCACGAGCGCCGCCGCGAGGTGCGGCACGTACTGGAGCACAGCCAGCGCGAAGCGCGACGGCAGGGCGGCGTCGAGCGCGGTGAGGCCGAGCAGCAGGCCGATCGCCAGAATCGTCCAGAACGCCAGCGACCCGGCCGTCTCCGCCGGACCGCGCGACGGCCCCCAATCGGCCACCCGGAACCCGAGCGGCTCCAGCCGCCGCTCGAGCTCGAGCCCGCGCAGCGACCGGACGACGAGGTACCGGACGCTCACTGCCGCCACCAGCGCCACGACCAGCACCACCAGCAGTACGAGCGCGCCCGGCAGCAACGCGGCAATGCTGTCGACGATGCGTGTGCCCGCCAGCCTGAGGCCCCGCTCCACTTCCTGCATCATGATGCTGCTCCTTTGCAAACTCCCAACTCCCAAAGTCCCAACTCCCAACTTGGGAGCTGGTTTCGGATTGGGCGTTGGGAGTTGAGACTACGTCCTGAGCCGCTCCGGCCATCGCCATCTCGCGATCAGGTACGACTTCTGCGCCTCAAAGGCGGCGCCGAGCTGGTCGAGCCGCTCGTCGACGGCGCCGGCGCCGACGTCCCGCACCTGCAGCACGTAGGAGGCCAGCCAGCCGAGATAGAGCGGCACCAGTGAGCGCAGCAGGTGATCGCGCGGCAGCACGCGGAGGCGGTACCCCAGCGCGAAGTCATAGACGATGCGCGCCCACAGCTCGTCGTCGAGGCGGAACCCGACGGGCGGCGCGCTCACCAGCCGCCCCAGCTCGACAATCGTGCGGGCCGGCAGGATCCATGTCCAGAGATCGCGGAGCTCACGGTACCCGAGCCGGTACGACTCGATCAGCCGCTCGGCATCGAGCGTCACGTCGTGCACGGGCGCGCCGCCCGCCGGCTCGCCGAAGAGCGGCACCGCCACCGACCCGCGCCGCCGCTGCCAGACGCCGACGCGCGCCTCGACGTCGGCAAACAGCGATCCGACAACCTGGGCCAGCGTGGTCGCCAGGTCGAGCGCCTCCTCGGCGCGCGGCGCCGACGTCCGGATGCCGAGCGACGCCTCCGCGAGGCGAAAATCTCCGGCGGCCGCCGCACTCGTGAGCCAGAGATCGATGCCGACCTGGGCGCCCTCGCGCTGCCAGATGTCCTCCTCCAGCAGCCACTCGGCCAGCCGCCCGGAGCAGGCGAACTCGGCGGCGGCCGGTTGACGCAGGCGCACCGCGTAGAGGGCGCGAAGGACCGGCGCCACCAGCGCTTTCGTGAGCGCGCCTTCGTACGGGTGGCGGTCGTAGTACGGCGATACCAGGTCGACGCTGTGCTCCAGTACGGGCCGCGCGAGCCACGGCAGCCACTGCGGACTCACCGTGGTAACGCCGGCGTCCAGGACGAGGCAGACGCGGGCCTCGAGCGCCCGGGCGCGCGTCAGGATCGCATGGAGCGCCCGCGCCTTGCCCGGCATCCCGTGATACGGCAGCTCGAGCGGCGTCGCGGCCCGGTGCGCTGAGATCTCGAGCAGGTCGGCGCCGGCCAGCGCCTCGCGCGCTCGTGCAACCGTCTCGTCGGCCGAGCCGTCGTCGGCGAGCACGATGCGGCTCGCGCGCGCGGGGAAGTGCCGGGCGAGCCCGTCGCGCACCGCGCGCGCGACGTCGGCCACCGTGCCGGCGTGCTGGTGGCTCAGGAGGCCGACGACGATCTCGGCGGCACCCCCCTCAGGCGCGGGCGTTGGAGCGCTGGAGCTCGAACCAGTAGAAACCATACGGACCCAGCGTCAGGAAATACGGGCGCTCTCCAATCACGGGGAATTCGGTGTACCCCAGGATCTCCACGGGGGTGCAGCCGGCAAATGGAGCCAAATCGAGCTCCACCGGCTGCACCGACCGGGACAGGTTCGCGACGCACAGAATCGTGTCGCCCTCGTGCCGCCGCAGGTAGGCGAGCACCTTGCGGTTGGCCGGGTGCAGGAACTCCATGCTCCCGACGCCGAACGCGGCGAACAGCTTGCGCAACCCGATCAGATTCTTCATCCACTGCAGCAGCGACGAGGAGTCCCGCTCCTGGCCCTCGACGTTGACCGCCTGATAGCCGTAGATCGGGTCCATGATCACCGGGCTGTACAGGCGCGCCGGATCGGCGCGCGAAAACCGGGCATTGCGGTCGCTCGTCCACTGCATCGGCGTGCGCACGCCGTTCCGATCCCCGAGATACGGATTGTCGCCCATCCCGATCTCGTCCCCGTAATAGATGATCGGCGTGCCCGGAAAGGAGAAGAGCAGACTGTTGAGCAGCTCGACCCGCCGCCGGTTGTTGCCCACGAGCGGCGCCAGGCGCCGGCGGATCCCGAGGTTCAGCCGCGTCTGCGGATCCGCGCTGTAGGCGAGGTACATGTAGTCGCGCTCCTCGTCGGTCACCATCTCGAGCGTCAGCTCGTCATGGTTCCGGAGGAACAGCGCCCACTGACAGGGCTCGGGCAGCGCCGGCGTCTGCGCCATGATCTCCACGATCGGATGCCGATCCTCCAGATGCAGGCCCATGAACATCCGCGGCATGAGCGGAAAGTGATAGGCCATGTGGCACTGGTCGCCGCCGCCGAAGTACGGGCGGACGTCGGCGGGCCACTGGTTCGCCTCGGCGAGCAGCATCCGGTTGGGCCACCGCGCGTCGACATGGCGCCGGATCGCCTTGAGCACCGCGTGCGTCTCGGGCAGGTTCTCGCAGCTCGTCCCCTCCCGCTCCACGAGGTACGGCACCGCATCGAGCCGGAACCCGTCGACGCCCAGCTCGAGCCAGAAATCCATCACCTGCAGGATTTCACGCAGGACGGCAGGATTGTCGTAGTTCAGGTCCGGCTGGTGATGAAAGAAGCGATGCCAGTAGTGCGCCCCGGCGGCCGGATCCCAGGTCCAGTTCGAGCGCTCGCTGTCGACGAAGATAATCCGCGCATCGCGATACTTCTCCTCCGTGTCGCTCCAAACGTAGTAGTCGCGCTCGGGGGATCCAGGCGGCGCCATGCGCGCCCGCTGGAACCACGGGTGTGCGTCCGAAGTGTGGTTGAGCACCAGCTCGATCACCACCTGCAGCCGGCGTTCGTGCGCGGCGTCGAGAAACCGTTTGAAGTCGTCGACCGTCCCGTAGCTCGGATGGACGCCGCAGTAGTCCGCAATGTCGTACCCGTCGTCGCGCAGCGGCGAGGGATAGAACGGCAGGAGCCAGAGGCAGGTGACCCCCAGGCCTTCCACGTAGTCGAGCTTCTCCAGCAGGCCCGCGAAGTCGCCGATGCCGTCGTTGTTGGCGTCGAAGAACGACTTGACGGGCAGCTCGTAGATGATGGCGCGCTTGTACCACCACGGGTCCGCGCCGCCGCTCCTACGCCGCATCAGCCTCGCCCCCGCGATTGCCGGCGGCAGCCCAGAGGAGGGCGACCGGACTCGTCCGCAGGACGGCGGCAACGCCCAGCGCCGCGTGCTCCGGCTCCATCGCCTTGCACCATTCTCCTGTGATCACGTTTCGATAGCCGGCTGCACGCACGGCCGGGGGCAGAAGGATGCGGTTCTCACCCCAGACCTCGGCGCCGACCGCCAGCGGCCCGTCCTCGGTGATGATCGGGGCGACCAGGCGCGGCGCCACGAGGAGCAGCGCGCCCGTGTCGTCGCGGCGCGCAAACGCAACGACGTGATCGGCGCCCGTCCCCTCCGTTTCGAGCGGCACGTACGCGCCGCCGAGCAGCAGCGGCGCGTGCGCGCGCCGGAAGCGCAGGCCGGAGGCGGTCACGAGCAGCTTGATCCGGCCGTCGTACCACGCGGCGAGCAGGCGCGCGATGTCGTCCGCCGCCGGACGCCCCTCCGCAGCCGCGTCGAGCACCGGCGCCAGATCGTGCAGGAGCCGCCGCCGCGCGGCAAAGTCCACCGGCCGCCGGTTGTCCGGATCGACCAGGCTTAGATTCCACAGCTCGCTTCCCTGGTACAAATCCGGTACCCCGGGAGAGCCGATCTTCAGCACGAGCTGCGCCAGCGAGTTCACCATGCCGATCCGCGCAATTCGACGGGCGAAGGGAACGAACGATGCCAGAAAGCGCGCCGCGGTGCGGCCCGTCAGCACCTCCTGCACGAAGCGCACGAGCGCGCGCAGATAGTCCGGATCCTCTTCGATCCAGCTCGTGTGCACCTTGGCTTCACGCGCGGCCTTCTGCATGTAGGCGACGAGCCGTTCGACCAGATCGGGCGGCGCGTGCGCCGGGACCGGCGACTCCGGGTCGTCGGCCGGCCAGGCGCCGACGAGCGCCTGGTAGAAGTGGTATTCGTCGTTGCGATCCGGCGCCCGGGCGCCGTGAAGGCGCGTGCGATGGCGGCCGTTGATGCGCATCCACTGCGCCACGCCCCGCGCCCAGGCGTCGGACAGCTCCGACAGGACGTTGATGCGGGCGCGCGCATCTTCGCCGCGCTTGGTGTCGTGCGTCGACGTCGCGAGCAGCTCCAGCGGCCACTCGCGGAGCCGCTGGCGGTTCGCCTCGTGGAATTCGGCCGTCGTTACCGACAGCCGGCCGGGATGCCCGCCCACCTCGTTGGCCGAGATCAGCACGTGATAGCGGTAGAACGCGGTGTCCTCCACGCCCTTCGCCTGCACGGGCGCCGTGAACTGCTGCACCTTCATGGCAAAGGCGAGGCGCTCGCCGCCGGCTTCGACCAGCAGCACACCGCGGACGAAGTCGAAGATCGACGCCTCCATCAGCGGGTTGCGGCGGCGCGCGTCGGTCAGCGCCATGGCGAGCACCGCCCGGTCGAAGTCGCTGACGCCGCGCGCGGTGATGTAGGTGCGGTAGACGGGGAAGCAGGCCACAACCTCCCGGAGCACGTTGCGGCAGTTGTTGAGCGTGAAGTCGCGCGACCGCCGGTCCTGTTCGGACAGGCGGTTGAGCGCGTGCGCGAGGACGTTCAGCTCGCTCGCCATCGCCGTCAGCATGATCGTCTGCCGGCCCTGGTACGCCACCTCCTCGAACGGCTGCAGCCGCCCGATCACCCGGCCGTAGATCCGGCGCATCGCGCGCACGTGCCGCGGATCGACGAACAGCCCCGACACGAGGTTGAGAAAGCCGTAGCCCGTCGTGCCGGCGATCGCCCACTCCGGGTCGAGCGATTCGCCGGGCGAGAGGATCTTTTCCGCCACCACGTAGGTCGGCGCGCCCGCGAGCGCCTGCAGGCGCGCGAGGTACCCGGCGGGGTCGAACAGGCCGTCGGGATGATCGACCCGGACGCCGGTGATCTTTCCCTCGGCGACGAGGCGCTTCAGCAGCCGGTGCGCCGCCTCGAAGACGGCGGGCTCCTCCATGCGGAGCGCCACGAGCTCGTTGATGTCGAAGAACCGCCGGTAGTTGATCTCGTCGACCGCCGTCCGCCAGTACGCCAGGCGATACGCCTGGCGCTCGAGCAGCTCGTGCAGCACGTCGAAGCTCGCCGGATCGCCCGGCACACCGTTGGTCCGGCGGACGCACGCCTCGACGTGGCTGCGGATGGCGGTCGACTCCGTCACCAGCCGGTGCAGACGCTCGCGCGCCACCTCCTTCTCGCGCTGCCGCTCCCGGATGCGCGCGGGGTCGCGCTCGGTGTAGACGGGCAGGTTGTGCAGCGCCGTCAGGACGCTCAGGTACTCCCGCAGCGCCGGCTCACCCTCGAGCTCCTGCTCGAGCCGGTCGAGGCCGAGCTCGAGGACCCGCGGCGACTGTCGCGGGTTGATCGGCAGGTCCAGATCGAAGTAGCGGAGGTGCAGCGCGCCCTCGTCGAAGCGCAGCTGCAGCTCGCCGCGCTCCAGCACGCGGCCGTACTGATCCCCGAGCACCGGCAGGAGCACCTTCCCTTTCAGCTCGAGCTTGACCGGCTCCCAGTCGATGTCGAAGAAATCGGCGAACGGCGAGCTCGGCCCGTTCTCCAGCACGTCGCGCCACCACGGGTTCGACTGCGGGTCCGCCGCCATGTGGTTCGGCACGAAGTCGACGACGTGTCCGAGGCCATGCGCCTGCAGCGCGCCGCAGAACTCGTCGTACTCTGTGTCGGTACCGAGCTCCGGGTTGAGGGTGCCGTGCTCGCAGATGTCGTAGCCGTGCGGGCTGCCGGGATTCGCCTTCAGGTAGGGGGAGCAGTAGCAGTCGGTGATGCCCAGCCCGGCCAGATACGGCACGATCGCGCTGGCATCGGGAAAGCGGAAGCCGCGATGGAACTGGAGGCGGTACGTGCTGACGGGCCGGCGCGGCGGATCGACCCTGCTCATACGCGACTCAGGATCACGGCCGACGGCCCGGAAAAGCGAACGACGAGCATATCGCGGAGATCGATCTCCGGCGCGGCATCATCGGCTGACAGCACCAGCTCCCATCGAGCGCCGGGCATCGAGGGTCCCGACCGCGCCAGCTCGTACGTCCCCGACCCCTTGAGACAGGCCACGAGCAGCAGCGCGTCGCCGGCAGCCGGCGTACGCGCCACGGCCAGGCCGAAATCGTCGAGGCCGACGACCTCGAGCCGGCTGCCCGGCGCGAGGGCCGGCTCGCGCCGGCGCAGCCGCAGCAGCGCGCGATACAAATCGAGGATCCCGGCGTGCTCGGGCTGCGCCTGCTCCTCCCACCGGAGCCGGCTCATCTCGAACGTCGACGCCGCCTGCGGGTCCGGAATCCGCGCCCGCTGCGCCTCGTCCGCAAAGGCCTCGAAACGGGCGAACTCGGCGCGCCGTCCTTCGGTCACGAGCCGCCCGAGCTCGGGATGATGGTCGGTGAAGTAGCAGAAGCGGCTGCTGGCGGCCCATTCCTGCCCCATGAACAGGAGCAGCGTCTCCGGCGCGAACAGCAGCAGCGCACTCACCGCCCGGTACGATCTTGCATCGATCTGATGGTGCAGGCGTCGGCCGAACGGACGGTTGCCGATCTGATCGTGGTTCTGGATGCAGATGACCATGCGCTCGAGCGGAACGCCGGCCGGATCGGTGCCGCGCGGCCGGCCCGCATATGCCGACCACTGGCCGCAGTAGAACCATCCCTGACGCAACGTCGCGGCGAGATCCGCAATCGACCGCGAATAGTCCGCGTAGTAGCCGTCCCGATCGCCCGCCGTCATCACGCGCACCTGGTGGTGGAAGTCGTCGGCCCACACCGCGTCGAGCCCCCATCCACCGTCGGCCGTGGGCCGGACGATCGTCACCAGGTTCCGCTCGTCCTCGGTGATGAGCAGCACCTCGCGCCCCGTCACCGACCTACGCACCTGTTCGGCCAGCTCGGCCAGGAAATGCCGCGGCGAATCGTCTGCCAGCGCATGCGTGGCATCCAGGCGGAGGCCGTCGACGTGGTACTCGTGCAGCCAGTGGAGCGCGTTTTCGACGAAGAACGCGCGGACCGGACCGCTGTGCTCGCCGTCGAGATTGACGGCCGGACCCCACGGGCTCCGGTGGCGCGATGACAGATAGAACGGGCTGAAGAGCGCGTGGTACGCGCCGTCGGGCCCGAAGTGGTTGTAGACGACATCGAGCATCACGGCAAGGCCGTGGCGGTGCGCGGTATCGACCACGCGCCGCAGATCGTCGGGCGTGCCGTAGCTGCGCGACGGGGCGAAGAGGTTCACCCCGTCGTAGCCCCAATTGCGGGAGCCGGCGAAGTCGGCGACCGGCATCAGCTCGACGACCGTCACGCCGAGGTCGGCGAGGTACGGCAGGCGCGCCATCGCGCCCGCAAACGTTCCCTCGGCCGTGAACGTGCCGACGTGCAACTCGTAGATGACAGCCCGCTCGAGCGGCACGCCGCGCCAGTCCGCGTCGGACCAGCGGAAGGCGTGCGGATCGACGACCATCGACGGGCCGTGGACCCCCTCCGGCTGAAAGCGCGACGCGGGATCGGGATACGGGCCTTCACCGTCCAGGAGGTACGCGTACTGCATCCCGGCCGGCACATCGTCCAACGTGGTCGACCAGAAACCGCCGGCGTCGATCGCCAGGGGTCGCCGGGACACCATGCGCGCCGGGTCGATCACCAGATCCACCTGGCGGCGCCGCGGCGCCCACACGCGGAACCGGACGCCGCCTGCGTCGGGATACGCCCCGAGGCCCGGCCGCCAGACCGCATCACGTGTGGACACCGAGTGTTGCATCATCTCGAAAGCGATAGATAGTACGTGATGCAGATTTGGCCCGGTGATCCCTACCCACTCGGAGCCACCTGGAACGGGGACGGAACGAACTTCTCGATCTTCTCCGAAGTCGCCGAGCGCGTCGAGCTGTGCCTCTTCGACGAGGCGGGCGCAGAGATGCGGCTCGCGCTCCCGGAGCTCACCGCCTTCAACTGGCACGGCTACGTTCCCGGCGTCGGCCCCGGGCAGCGCTACGGGTTTCGCGTGCACGGTCCGTGGGCGCCGGACGAGGGGCTCTGGTGCAATCCGTCCAAGCTGCTGCTCGACCCCTACGCGAAGGCGATCGAGGGCGGGGTGCGGCGGCACCAGGCGGCGTTCTCGTATCAGTTCGGCGACGAGACCGTCCGCAACGACGAGGACAGCGCCCCGTATGTGCCGCGCGCCGCGGTCATCGATCCGGCGTTCCACTGGGGAACCGATCGCAGGCCCCGAACGCCGTTGCACGAGTCGGTCCTTTACGAGGTGCACGTCAAGGGCTTTACCGCGCGTCGCCTGGAGATCCCCAGGCCGATCCGCGGGACGTACGCCGGGCTCGCGCATCGCGCGTCGATCGAGTACCTGAAGCGGCTCGGCGTCACGGCGGTGGAGCTGATGCCGGTCCATCAGTTCGTGCACGACGCGCATCTGGCCGCGCGCGGCCTCCGCAATTACTGGGGCTACAACTCGATTGCCTTCCTGGCGCCGCACAACGAGTACGCGGCGCGGCACGACCGCGGCGGATCGGTGGTCGAGTTCAAACGCATGGTCAAGGCGTTGCACGCCGCCGGCATCGAGGTCATCCTCGACGTCGTCTACAACCACACGGCCGAGGGGAACCACCTCGGCCCGACGCTGTCGTTCCGCGGGATCGACAACGCCGCGTACTACCGGCTCGTGGCCGACAGGCCGCGGCACTACTTCGACTACACGGGGACGGGGAACACGCTGAACGTGCGCCACCCGCACGTGCTGCAGCTCGTCATGGACTCGCTCCGGTACTGGGTGCTCGAGATGCACGTCGACGGCTTCCGCTTCGATCTGGCGTCGACGCTGGCGCGCGAGCTCCACGCGGTCGATCGGCTGTCGGCGTTCTTCGACGTGATCCAGCAGGACCCGGTGGTCAGTCAGGTCAAGCTGATCGCCGAGCCGTGGGACGTCGGCGAGGGCGGCTATCAGGTAGGCAACTTCCCGCCGCTCTGGTCCGAGTGGAACGGCAAGTACCGCGACACCGTGCGCGACTATTGGCGGGGCGAGCCCGCGGTGCTCTCCGAGATGGCGTCGCGGCTGACCGGCAGCTCCGATCTCTACGCCGCCACCGGGCGGCGGCCGTTCGCGAGCATCAACTTCGTCAGCGCCCACGACGGCTTCACGCTCGCCGATCTCGTGTCGTACAACGAGAAGGACAACGAGGCGAACGGCGAGGAGAACCGCGACGGCGAGCGCCACAACCGCTCCTGGAACTGCGGCGTCGAGGGACCGACCGACGATCCGGAGGTGAACCGGCTGCGCGCTCGGCAGCTGCGCAATTTCCTGGCAACGCTCTTCCTCTCGCAGGGGGTGCCGCTGCTGCTCGGCGGCGACGAGATCGGGCGGACGCAGCGCGGCAACAACAACGCGTACTGCCAGGACAACGAGATCTCGTGGCTCGACTGGGAGCACGCGGACAGCGAACTGCTGGCGTTCACCGAGCGGCTGATTGCGATCCGCCGCGACCACTACATCTTCCGCCGCCGCCGCTGGTTCCAGGGGCGGCCGCTGCGCGGCGCCGGCGTGGCCGACATCGCCTGGTTCCGGCCCGACGGCACCCTCATGAGCGACGAGGACTGGCAGACCGGCTTCGCCAAGTCACTCGGCGTCTTCCTGAACGGTCAGGCGATTCCAAGCCGCAGCCGCCGGGGCGAGCGGATTGTGGACGACGACTTCTACCTCATGCTGAACGCGCACCACGAGCCGGTGACCTTCCGGCTGCCCGACGGCGAGCGCAGTGGACGGTGGCGCCGCATCCTGGACACCAGCGAGCCGGTGCTCAAGGGGGACGCCGCTGCCCTCCGGCCCGGTGAGGAGCACGTCGCCGAGGCGCGATCGCTCGTGTTGTTTCAGCACGAGCCGTGAGCGCCTCGCTCGACACCTCGCGACGCGGGAGCTATAGTATCGGGCTTCCGGAGACATCTGCATGCCAGCGCGTCGGCCAGACGGACGGCCGCCAGACCCTCGGCTGCGGGACATCCGGCCCAAACCGCTTTCAGTCCGTGATCTCCCCGCGTCCGCCGATGCGGCGACCGCTCGCCCGGAGCGGCGCGATCGACAGTCGCGCGACGCCTTACTCATGCGTGTGTACCGCGAGTTCGAAGAGATGCCGGGGCTGCGCCTCACGCTGCGCCAGGCGCAACGGCTGCTCGGCCTGCGCGAGGACATCTGCGCGCGGATTCTCGACGGGCTGGTCGCCGAGGGCGTGCTCCTGCGCACAGCCGACGGTCGCTACGCCAGCCGGATTGCGTCGTGAACGCCACGTTGTCGCCGTGGGCCGACGCCAGGGGCGGACGCCGGCGGGCGAATTTTCGATACACTGACCCTCATGAACCAGGTGCTGCGCCTGGTCAGGCGTCCCACGCGTCGCGTGCTCGTGACGGCCGCCGCCGCGTTTCTGGCAGTCGGGTTTGTGCTGCGCCCTGCCGCGCCGCCCGCGCCGCCCCCTGAAGAGGCCCAGGCGCCCCTGCTCCAGCAGATGGTGCAAGAGCGCGAAGCGCAGGCCACGTTCCGGATTCTCCAGGAGGTGGCCGCCGCCACGATTGGCTTCGCGGCGTACGTGTCCGCGCCCGAGCGTCCTTTCACCAAATGGTCCGACTGGGACCCCGCTCTGCAGCCCCGGGGCCCGATCGACAGATACGCCGTGACCGTGAATCCTCGTTCGTTGCTGGCGTACGTAAAGGACCTGCCCGATGACGCCCCCCTTGGTGTGCGTTTCAGCGACGGGCGTACCGTTGCGGCTCGCATCACCGCGCGCTTTCCACGCTACGGCCATCGTCTTCGA
Organism: Acidobacteriota bacterium; assembly: GCA_016192845.1. Taxonomy (GTDB): domain Bacteria; phylum Acidobacteriota; class Vicinamibacteria; order Vicinamibacterales; family UBA2999; genus MELF01. The sequence continues at coordinate 17,781 of JACPTI010000060.1, read as the reverse complement.
GATTATCGGGCCGATTCTCGCTCGGGCCGCGCTTCGCCGGGCAGGAGAGGTCACCTCCACGCCCGCCGCTCTGAGACTGGCCGAGGCCTCCTCCAGCTGAGAGTCACCCTATACACCTGCTGCCGACAGATCCTGCCCGTTCAGCAGGGCCCGGACGTCGTCGACCGCGCCGCGCGCCTCGTGCACGACGCCGTCGGCGCGCCGCAGCGCGCGCCGGAACCGCTCGAGCGCCGCGGCGACCTCGTCCAAGGTGCTGTCCAAGTTCTGGAGTGTGCGGCGTCCATGCGGCGTGAAGACGAGATACGCCGCCGCCGCGCCGATCACCGCGCCCACGACCATCCCCGATACCATCCGGCTGTCATCGCTCACAGTTGCTCCTCCCACGTCGTTCACGAGGACGACGCCGCCAACACGTCTCAGGGACCCGGGGCGCGGGCGATGCGGCCGAGCGCATCGTTCCGGACAAACAGCGCCAGCGCCACGCCCGACCACCGGCCGTCCCCGCGAGGACTGCCCGGCGCGACATCGCTCATCGGCATGATACCGGTGATCGTTGCCTGGCGCCGGAACCGTCCGAGCAGGTAGTCGCGGACGACCTGCGCGCGGTCCACCGGCATACGCGTCGCAGGCGGGTCATGCGAGGACGGATTCTACCCCCGGCCCGCCCGCCTGACGCACGGCGAACGGTGCGCTCGCCTCGCCAAAGTAGACCGACACGTGCGGAAACGGGATCTCGATGCGCTGGGCGTCGAACGTCTTCTTGATCCGGCGGCGCAGCTCGCGCCCGACCTCCCACTGCTTGAGCGGCACGGTCGTCCCTCCTCTGCGGGGAACGGCACGCAGGCTGCGGAGGATGTCAGAGGTCGCCGGTGTGCTTTTCCTCGTCGGCGGCGTGCTGGCGGAGCCAGCCGCTGCTCATGGGCGGCAGGCGGGGACAGGCCGGAGGCGCATCCGCACGGAAGGCGCGAGCCACCGCTCCCAATACGCTGCGCAGCGGCTGGACGAACATGGCGTCACCGACGACCGACGCCGCCACCATCCAGGAAACACTCACGACCTTCTCCGAAGCCCCGCGTACCACCCGCTTATTAGTTTGACCACAAAGTAACTCACGGCGCAAGACGGCATCGGAAGGAGAGGCAGGGCGAATTCAGCGCGGGGAACGTTCGAGGTGCCCGGCCAGCAGCGTCAGGGCACGGTGCGCCGCCATCCGCTCGCGCGGCGGCACCGCCGCCAGCGCCCGCCGCACAGCGGCTTCGACCGTCCAGCGGTTCGCGCCGTTCACACGCGCGCCCCGCAGCGTCAGGTGCAGCACCGCCCGGCGGCGGTCGCGCGGGTCCGCGGAGCGCTGAAGCAGGCGCTGCGCGCGCAGACGCTGCAGAATCCCCGTCAGCGTGCTGGGATGGACGTGCAGTACGGCCGAGAGCCGCCCCGCGGAAATCCTCGGAAACAAGCCTACCACCCGGAGCACCAGCCGTTGCGGGCCGGTGACCCCAAGCTCAGCCGACATGCGTTTGGACCGCTTCTGCAGGGCGTGCACGATCGCCCACAACAGGCGCATGAACTGCAGCACGTCCGGCAGCTCCGCGGTGATCGGGTCTTCACCGCCGGACGATGTACGGCGGGGCGAACGACGCACGGTGAGCCGAGTATACGGCTGACGTCGGCGCACGGGGCGTTCAGAAGAGGGAAGCTCGTTGGTGTGGATCGAAGCGGTAGCGGCCGCTCAGCGGGGTCCCCGACGCGCGGAGTTTGCGCGTTGGGGTGTCTAGCGGCGGCTGCCGGCGATGCGGGCCGCAGGCGCCGGCGCGGGCACCGACACCCATCGCTCGGCCCACTTCTCGATGGCGGTGACGGCAGCCTCGAGCCCGCGCCCCTTCTCCGTGAGGCTGTATTCCACGCCGACCGGTGGCTCGGGAATTACGGTACGGACCAGTACGCCCTCGGCTTCCAGCTCCTTGAGCCGCTCCGCCAGCATCCGGTCGCTGATCTCGGGAATCTGCGCGCGGATCTCGTGGTACCGCGCCGGGCCGCGCAGCAGGATGCTGATAATGGCGCCGGTCCATCGTCGCCCCAGCAGCTCGACCGCGTGGTGATACCGGGGACAAAGGGTCGCTCCCCTCGCCATGCCCACATTTTACCGCACTCTGCTCACTTGACGTAATTTACTTACTTTTATATAGTCACTCCCAGACAGTAATTCTGGAGGTTTATCTGATGAGCACTGCAGCAGCCCTGGCGACCACGACCTGGCAGGTGGATCCGGTTCACTCGCACGTCGAGTTTGCCGTCCGGCACCTCATGATTTCCACGTCAAGGGGCGCTTTGCCGCGGTCGCCGGCACGCTGATCGGCGACGACAGCGATCCCGAGAGCGCCTCAATCGAGCTGACGATTCCCGCGGCGAGCGTCGACACGCGCGAGCCGCAGCGTGACGCGCACCTGCGCTCCGCCGACTTCTTCGACGCCGAGACGTTCGCGGAGATCCGCTTCCGCAGCACCCGCATCACAAAAGCCGGCGACGGCGCCTATTCGGTCAGCGGCGATCTGACCATCCGCGCCGTCACGAAGCCGATCGCGCTCACGGTGCACGCCGGCGGTCGCGCGCGCGACCCCTGGGGCAACGAGCGCGTCGCCTTCAGCGCAACCACGAAGATCAACCGGAAGGAGTTCGGGCTGAACTGGAACCAGATCCTCGAGACCGGAGGCGTGCTCGTCGGCGAGGAAGTGACGGCCTCGGTGGAGCTCCAGCTGGTCAGGAGCGCGAACTGATCGGCAGGACCGCCAGCCACTCGCGCCTGCGTGAGGGCGTGGCGCGGGCCTGCCGACGGGTCGGCATCGAGGACGTCGGCAGGCGCATCAGGCGGTAGCCCTGTCCACGCGGGCGTTTTTCTGGCAGTATTCCTCGTGCGGGGCCCCCAACCCGGGGTCCCCATCGCGCCTCGCGCGATGCGGGGTCCCCACCGCGCATGCTTGCGCGGTGCGGCGCAGGTGGAGTGGGGTCGCGCGGACCTTGCGCGTTGGGGTGCTTCTGGGAGGAAGCTGTGCAGAGACGAACACTCGTTGTCGCCCTGATACTGTCCGCGCTGGCCGGTGGCGGCGCGCGCGCCGCGGGCCAGGCACCGCAGGCGGCCCCTCCGCAGCCGGCGCCGGGTCCCCGCTACATCGCGACGTACGTCGACGTCGCGCCCGCGTCCGAGGCGCAGGCGCTGGCGCTGGCGCTGCTCAAGGGGTACCGCGACGCAAGCCGGCGCGAGGACGGAAACGCTCGGGCCGACATCCTGCAGCAGACCGGCCGTCCCGGCCAGTTCATCATCGTCGAGGAGTGGCGCGACGACGCCGCGTGGAAGGCGCACCGCGCCGCCGCGCGCGTGGCGCAGTTCCACGAGAAGCTGACGCCTCTGCGGATCACGGCGTACGACGAGCGCGTGCACACCGCGTTTGCCGTCGGCGCAGCGTCGACCGTGCCGGCAACTGCCGTCTTCGTCGTCACGCACGTCGACGTGATTCCGGCAGGCCTGCCGAAGGCGCGCGAGCTCCTGAACGCGCAAGTCGAGCATACCCGCAAGGAGAACGGCAACCTTCGGTTCGACGTCCTGCAGGGCGCGCGCATGAACCACTTCACCGTGGTCGAGGCGTGGCGCGACGACCGCGCACGCGAAGCGCACATCACGGCGCCGCACACGCGCACGTACCGGGAGGGACTGCGCGAGACGGCGATCGACGGCAGCCCGTACGACGAGCGGTTGTACCGGCTGGTGCAGTAAGCCTCGGGCTCTGGGCTCTACGCTCTAGGCTTTGGGCGTTGGGCGTTGGGCGTTGGGCTACAGGTGGTTCATGCCTGTTGCCCAACGCCCGTCGCCCAAAGTCCGTCGCCCGGTCCTTCAGTTCGTCCCGCTGATGCCGAACGCAATCTTCAGGTTCTGGTACGGCACGACGCGCCCGTGCACCGGCGCGATGCGGACGGGATTCAGCTTCAGCTGCTGCTCCACGAGTTCCACAAGCTGTATTGCGTACTCCGGGCCGCGGTCTGGAGTGCGAATCTCGTCGCCGGGAGGCGGGTTGTAGGCATCCCCGTACATGAGGATCCGCTCCCGCGGCAGCCAGGCGATGAGCGTCCCCGTGTGGTGGCCATTGCCCTTCTGGTAATACAGCTCGACGGTCTGCGTGCCGTCGGTCAGCACGCGCTTGTCGGCCACCGTTTCAATCACCGGCGGCTCGGGCGCCTTCGACAGCGCGTCGGGCTCGAGCGTCCGCGGCCGCGCCCACACCTTCTCGAAAAAGGCCTTGTTGCTCTCGTGCGTGATGACCGTGATCCCCTCGGCGACGTACTGGCGCAGGCCGCCCGCGTGGTCGTAGTGCGCGTGGGTGTTGACGACGTACCGGATCGGCTTGTTCGCGATTGTCTTGCGCACCATCTCGTTGACCGCTGCGGATCGCGCGTCGCTGGTCGGCCCTTCGAGCATCACGATGTGATCGCGGAACTCGACGGCCAGGCTGCGGGTATTCGCCGCGTTCAGCGACCAGAGGCCGCTGCCGACCTTCTCGATCTGGACGGTGGGCGTCTCGGGCGGCGCCGTCGCCTTGGCGACGTTGTCCGGCACCGGCAGCGACACCCCGGCGTTCGGCTGCACGTCGGTGACCGTGATGTCGAGCGTGTCGAAGCCGTCCTGCTTTTCGACGATCCGCCGCGGGAACATGATGTCGCCGAACTGGGCGTAGTCCGAATAGGTGATCTCAACCGGGTAATCGCCGACCACCGAGTTCGACGACAGGTATTCGACACGCGCGACCTGGTTCTGCTCGTTGAGCGTGGCCTTCACCTGGCGCCCTTCGACGGTCAGATTGACGACGCCCGCCTCGTCTGCGGCGGCGCCGCCGGCCATCGCGGCCTTGACGATGCCGTGCGGCGTCACCCACAGCGCGCGCAGGCGGTCGCTGACCGCGCCCGGGTTGGGCGCCGGCTGCGCGCCCCCTTCCGTCCAGGCGAACTTCCCGCTCACCACCTGAATCGTCCGTACGTCCCGTGCGAACGGCTGGGCGCCGCCGCCGCGCGGCGGGTCTTCGCCCTGCGCGCGCAGCATCTCCAGCCGCATGGCGGGCGTCTGGTAGTCGACCGCGACCGTGTAGGTCTTCGCCACGAACCGGGGCCAGCGCCCGCCCGGCTCGTACGCCTGGCCGAAGGCGTACTGGGTCCCGCTGCCGGAATACTGGATGGAGGTCAGCCCGCCGGCCCCCATGGCCTCGGCGGCCGCCTCGAGCCGGGGCTGCTGCGCACAGCCGGCGGCCGCGACGGCCAGGGCCACGCCGGCCGTAAATACCTGAATCGTCCGCATAATCGCGCTCCTTTTTGGGCGAGTGGGGGCGTCTTTCGCGCCGACGCATTATAGCCGCGCTGCCGACCGCGCCGCTTTCCCCCTTGACAGCCGAAGCGCCTAGTGGTTGCATCCTTCCGTAACTGCGTAGGTCTCACAACAACCTCACCTGTAGGAGGTGCTGCATGCGGACCCCTCGCCCCTCGACGGTGGCGTTCGCGGGAGTGGCCGTCGCCTTCTTGCTCGGCGCCGCGGCGTCGGCGCATCACAGCCGGGCAGGCTACGACAACACGCCGGACAAGCTCGTGACGCAGAACGGCGTTGTGTCGAATGTCCTCTGGCGGAACCCTCACGTTTTCGTCATCTGGGACGTGAAGGACAGCAACGGCAGCGTCGCGAAGTGGACCGGCGAGTTCTCGTCGCCGACCACGATGATCAGCGAGGGTATGAGCCGTGACACCTTCAAGCCGGGCGACCCGATCACGGTCACGTTCATGCCGGCCAAGGCAGGCACGCCCTACGGCCTCGTGATCAAGATCGTGCGGCCGGGCGGCAAAGTCGTGGTCGATCTGTCGCAGCGACGCAATTTGCTCGAGCAGTAGCGCGCAGGTCAGCCTACGCAACGCAGCGCGCTGGCTTGAGCCTGCGTGAACGAGCACGCAGGTTTCAGCTGCACGGCCGAGCAACAGCTTCATAAAGGCGGAACAAGCCATGCGATACCGAATGAGTGTCTTCCTCGTTGCTCTCGCGGCCGTTGTGTCGTTCCCAGCGACCGCGCCGGCTCAGGGCCAGGGTCAGACCGCGGCAAAGCCGGCTGTCGTTCCTTCGGTGCCGGCTCCTCCCGGCTGGAGCGCCTGTCCGCGTTGTCAGAACGACCAGGACCGGCGGGAAGCGAACGTCAGGCACAAGGTTGAGGGTCACGCCTTCAGTCCGCGCGACTTGTCTGGAATCTGGTATGGGGGCAACGGCCCCGCGGGGCTGTTCAAGAACCCTCCGCCTTTCACGCCGTTGGGTAAGGATCAATTCGAGGCCACGATTGGCGAAAAGAACGCCGCGGGGGAATACCTTCACACGAAGGACACTTCGGGCGAGGGCGGTGGAGCGCAGGTCAACTGCGATCCCAGGGGATGGCCGCGACTGGCAACTGCCAACTACGGCTTCGAGCTCATCATGCTGCCGGACCGCGTGCTCCAGTTCTTCGAGCAGACGCACACGTGGCGCACGATCTGGACCGACGGCCGCAAGCTGCCCGACAACCCACCCGAGCTGCGCTGGATGGGATGGAACGTCGGCCGCTGGGAGGGAAACACGTTCGTCGTCGAGTCGAATGGGTACGACGACCGGTCGTGGATCTCCGACACCCAGCCTGACGGCGGATGGCCGCACAGCGATGAGATGCGCGTCGTGGAGCGCTGGCGGCGCGTGAACTATGGCACGCTTGAATTCCAGCTTACGGTGATCGATCCGAAGATCTATACCAAGCCGTGGGTGATGCCGGCGGCCAGAATCAATCTGGCCCCCGGGACCGAGATCTGGGAGTATTTCTGCGTCCCGTCGGATTTCATCAAGTTCAACAACGAGGTGTATCTGCCGGTCGCCACTGGAGAGAAGAAATGAGGTTCCTCGCGTCAACCCTGCTCGCGGGGGCCGTCGGCGCAGCGGCGCCGGCGCTCGTGGCGCAGAGCGGCGCGTTCGTCCCGGTGACGGACGCGACGCTCGCGCAGCCCGATCCGGCCGACTGGCTGCACATCAGCCGGACGTACAACCAGCATCGCTTCAGCCCGCTGAATCAGATCAGTCGGAGCAACGTCGGGCAGCTCCGCCTGGCGTGGTCGCGCGGCCTGCCGCCGGGGGTGCAGGAATCGACGCCGATCGTCTACCGGGGCGTCATGTACGCCATCGTGCCCGGTGGCGGCGTCCAGGCGATCGACGCCACGAACGGCGATCTCATCTGGGAGTACCGGCGCGACTATCCGCAGAACGTCCCGCGCCTGGCGGCGCGCAGCAAGAACCTCGGGATCTACGAAGACATGATCTACTACGGCGCGCCGGACGGCTTCCTGCTGGCGCTCGACGCGAGGACGGGCCGGCTGCGCTGGGAGACGAAGGTCGACAACGGCCAGATCACCGCCGGAGGGCTGCTGGTGGCCGACGGCAAGGTGATCTCAAACCGCACGTGCGAGCAGGGCAAGCGCGAGTTCTGTTTCATTGCCGCGCACGACGCGCGTACGGGCAAGGAAGTCTGGCGGTTCTACACCACGGCGGCGCCCGGCGAGCCCGGCGGCGACACGTGGGGCGAGGTGCCGGTCGATCAGCGCGCCGCCGGACCGTGGGGCCTTCCCGGCTCCTACGACCCGGTGCGCAAAGTGGTCTACTGGGGCGTCGCCAACCCCAATCCGTATACGCGGTTCAAACGGCACGGCCGTTACGACACGTTGCCCCCGACCTCGCCGACCGAGCTCTACAGCAACTCGACGCTCGCGCTCAACGTCGAGACGGGCAAGCTGGTGTGGTACTACCAGGAGCTGCCCGGCGACGACTGGGACGCCGACCACAATCAGGAGCGCCTGCTGATCCGCACGCGCGTCAGCCCGAATCCACGGTTCGTGAAATGGATCAATCCCACCGTGAAAGCCGACGGCGAGCAGGACGTGGTGATTACAGTGGCCGAAGGCGGCGGCATGTTTGCGGTCGCACGGGAGACCGGCCAGTTCCTCTGGGCGAGGCCGTTTCCGTTCGACGACCCGAACGTCAACATGATGGTGGTCGACCCGCGGACCGGGAAGACGGCCCTGAACTCCGAGAAGATGTTCAGGAAGGACGGCGACTCGATTGTCGGGTGCTACCACAACACGCGCGGCCTGTGGCAGATTGCCTACCACCCCGGCAAGAACTCGCTTTACGTGCCGTTCCACGACCAGTGCCTGTCGATGCAGGCGGTCAATACGAGCGCGACCGGCTATGGACGGCGCGTCGGCGTGATGCGCCCGGGCGCCGATCCAAGCAAGTACATGGGGATGGCGAAGATCGACGTGGCCACGGGCGATATGCGGGTGATCTACTCGCAGCCGCAGCCAACCAATGGATCGGCGCTGGCGACCGCGGGCGACCTCGTGTTCTTCGGCGATCTGAACCGGCGCTTCCGCGCCCTCGACGCCGACAGTGGCAAGGTCCTCTGGGAAACGGTGGTCGGCGGAATGATCATGAACAGCACCATCACCTACGGGGTCAATGGCAAGCAGTACGTGATGGTGTACACGGGCGGCGGGCAGTCGGTCACGAGCGGGCCGCTCGGCGTGGCGGGCGCCAACGCGATGCCGGCGCCCGTGCAGGGACACAACGCGATCTACGTGTTTGCGCTGCCGTAGGCCGTTTCGCCCCTGAGATCACCGAGCATCGGGTATCTGGAATCACGGAACACCGAGGCACCGAGGCGATTTTTAGGAATCACTGTCCGTCCTGGTCAGCGCCTGGCGACGCCTTCCACCTCCGCCATCACGCGGAGCAGGTTGCCGCTCCAGATCTTCGCGATTGCTGTTCCGTGTAGCCCCGGCGCACGAGCTCCAGCGTCACATTGAACGTCTCGCTGGCGTCGTTCCAACCGTAGACGCCGCCGCCGCCGTCGAAGTCCGACGAGATGCCAATGTGATCAAGCCCGATGAGCTTCACCGCGTAATCGATGTGATTGACGAAGTCCTTCACGTAGGCACGGACATTCGCGTCGAGCTCCGCCATGCGGCGCTGAAACTCCGCGCGGCGCTCGGCCGGCAGTTCAAGGGCGAAGCCCTTGGCTGGTTGGGCCTCCCGTCGAGCTCGGGACAGTGACGTGAATAACTTTCTCGGCGCCTCGGTGTCTCGGTGTTCCGTGAGTGCGAAATCCGCCGTCTAGGGCTTCAGAGCCTGTATCCGGATTTCCTTCAGCGGCTCGAGCTCGCGCGGCAGCTCCACTTCCCCCGCCGGCCATTTGTTGGCCTTCAGGAGGAACGCCACCACATCCGCCGTCTGCGCGCGCGCCAGCGTGCTGGGCTGATCGAGCGGCATGGTGATGCGGATGCGCTCGAACAGATCGGAGACCGGCAGGTCGTTCCAGTTGGCGGTGAAGACGCCGCCGACGAGCGCCGGCGTCATGTCCCCGCCTTCCAGGTCGGGCCCGTGGCACGCGCCGCAGCGCTGATAGTAGATCGCCTCGCCGCGCTTCGCCTGCGCCTCGGTGTAGACGCCGTCCCATACGGATGCTGCCGCAGCCAAGGACACGAAGACGATCGAGGCCACGAAGACCCCAAAGGCCACTGAGCAAACCGGGTGCGCCGCACCGCCCGGTATTGCTTTGAGACCTTTGTGCCCTTCGTGGCTATCCCGTTCTTGTGTCCTTGTCTGATTCACTGTTCTGCCCTCGTCCGATTCATCGCTTGATGTCGCTGTCGGGCAGCGCGAACGCCAGGTACTCGCCCGAATAGTTGCCGCCGCTGACCGCCACGACGATGTACTGCTTGCCGTCGACCATGTAGGTCATCGGCGACCCGCTCTGGATGGCGGGCATCAGCACCGCGCCGATCTCCTGCCCCGTCTTCTTGTCGTAGGCGCGCAGCATCGCGCCGCGCGGCCGCCCCGGCGGCGTGGTGATCTGCGGATCGCCCATGACGACGAGCGTCCTGGTGACGACCAACCCGACGCCCGACGTGCCGGGCTGCCCCGTCTTCGGAATGTTGGTCCCCTTCAGCAGCGGATGGTTGCGGATGTTGTCGGGCGTGTCGCCGTGCGGCGCCTGCCACAGGAGCTCGCCGCGATTGAGATCGATCGCCGCGAGCAGGCCGTAGGGCGGTTTGACGATCGGGATCCCGTCCACGGCGAGCGCCGGCGCCTCGGCGGCGGGCGCCCCGGGCTTCACGTACCGTTGCGGGAGCAGCTCGCGCGCGCGCACGCCGGCGTCCGCCGCGCAGCAGTCGCCCGGTCCCCAAACTTCTACGAACGGCCGGCCGGCGACGCCTGACACGTAGCGGATGTCGGAGAAGCCCGCCGGCGGCGCGACGAGCGAGCGCGAGCCGAACGTGTTGCCGGCGGGCGCGAAGAGAATCCCGTTTTCCGGATCGTAGCCGCCGCCCGGCCAGTTGGTCGCCGTCGCCGGCACGATCGCGCCGAGCATCCCTTTCACGTCGCCGAGGATCGGCGGGTTGAACGGCGTGTTCGCCACCTTGTACCGCTTGATGATCTCCAGCGCCTTGGCCCGCAGGTCGGGCGTGAAGTCGACGAGGTCGTCGGGCAGGCGCAGAAACTCGCGGGCGTAGGCCGGTGGCTTCGTCACGTGCGGCTGCGTCCGCGCCGTCTTCTCGCCCGGCACATCCGACTGCGGCACCGGCCGCTCCTCGATCGGCCAGATGGGTTGGCCGGTCACGCGATCCAGCACGTACGCCCAGGCCTGCTTCGTCAGCTGCGCCACGACCTTGCGCGGCTTCCCACCGACAACCACGTCGCCCAGGATCGGCGCCGCCGGCATGTCGTAGTTCCAGAGCGGGTGGTGCACGAGCTGGTAGTGCCATCTCCGCTGTCCGGTCTTCAGATCGACCGCCACAATGCTCTCGGCGAAGAGGTTGTCGCCGGGCCGATGTCCGCCGTAGTAGTCGGACGTCGGCGTTTCCACCGGGAGATAGACCAGCCCCAGCTCCTCGTCCACCGTGATCTGGTTCCAGACGCCGACGTTGCCGTTGTAGGCCCAGGAGTCGTCTTCCCACGTGTTGTTGCCGAACTCGCCCGGCCCGGGAATCGTGTTGAACCGCCACACCATCTTGCCGGTCCGCACGTCGAAGGCGCGTACGAGCCCCTTCGTGTTGTTGTGCGTGGAGACCGTGGCGCCTTCCCGCATGGCCGAGCCGACGATCACGATGTCGCGGACCACGGTCGGGGTGGAGTGGATGCCAATCTCGCCGGCGTTCAGGTCGATCTGCTGCCCGATGCCCCGGACGACCCCGACCTTCAGATCGACGACGCCGCCGGTGCCGAACGAGTTGATCATCGCGCCGGTCTTCGCGTTGAGCGCGATGAGCCGGTAGCCCGTCGTCACGTACAGCACGCGCTCGTCGCCCTTGCCGTCGGTCCAGTACGCCACGCCGCGTCCCGAGAGCTGCCGCGGCGCGACGGCGGCGCGCTTCCCTTCACGGTAGCTGTGCGCCCAGATAAGCTCGCCCGTCTTCGCGTCGAGGGCGATGATCGACCGCCGGGTGCCGGCCGTCGTGTAGAGCACGCCGCCAATCATGAGCGGCGTTCCCTCGAGCTTGTACTCCGGGAACGGACCGAGGTTGTCGGTCTTGAACCGCCACGCCACCTCGATCTGGTTGAAGTTCGAGGCGTTGATCTGGGCGAGCGGCGAGTACCGGGTGCCTTTCAGGTCGCCCGTGTAGTGGGGCCACTCGCCTCTGCTGGTAGAGGGCTGCCCGTTCTGGGCCGAGACCCCCCCGACCAGCCAGAGGAGCCCAATGACGAGTGAAATGCCGGCGAGGCTGTTCCGCATGAATCTTCGCGACACGTCGCCCTCCCTTCGTGCGCGGCTACGCCGTACACAGGAAACGATCAAGATGACGCCCCGGAGTATACACAGTGGCGCGCCCCAGGAGTAGCTCCGACTTTCGATTCAGTCCCCGGGGATCGCGGTCCGTGTCTCGTCCCGCAGGACGCCCGCCGCGCAGAAGGTCTCGACGATGTCGAGCACCCGCGGCCACACGCCCGGCATGGTCGCCCTGAAAGGTGCCACGAGTGCTCCGCCGAGTTCTCCGGGCGCGACGCGTCGGCCAGCGGCGTGCGTCGCGCAACCTGCTTCAGCTTGTCGGCTTCGATGAGAAAGGCGATCTGCTGCGCGAGACGATCATCGGCCACGACCGGACGATTATAGTCGCGGGGCTCAGGAGAGCGGGGACGTCGCGCGCGGAATGACGCCGCGGTGCTGGAGCAGCAGCGTGCCCGCCGCCTCGGGCGGCAGCGGCTTCGCGAAGAGGAAGCCTTGCGCGACCCGGCAGTTCAGATCGCGCAGCTTCTGCGCCTGCTCCTCCGTCTCGACGCCTTCCGCGATCACGTCCATCCCCAGCACGGCCGCCAGGCTGATGAGCGCGTCGACGATGCGCCGGCTGCGTGTGACGTGCGGGCTCGCGGCGACGAACGAGCGGTCGATCTTGATCGTGTCGTACCGAAACCGGTTGAGGTAGCTCAGCGACGAGTACCCGGTGCCGAAGTCATCGAGGTGGAACTTGACGCCGATGTTCTGCAGCGCCGTCAGCTCCGCGATCGTGGTGGACTCGTGCTGCAGCAGCGCGTTCTCAGTGATCTCGAGGTGCAGCGTCTCGGGCCTGAGGCCGGTCTTCTCCAGCACCGCCTTGGTGCGCGCGGCGAACTCGGGTTCCGCAAACAGCCGCGACGAGATGTTGACGCTGATCGACAGGTTCGCGAACTCGGGGCGCGTGCGCTGCCACTCGCGCATCTGGCGGCAGGCGTCGTGCATCGTCCACCAGCTCAACGGCCCGATCACGCCACAGTTCTCGGCGAGCGGGATGAAGACGTCGGGCCCGATCATCCCGCGCGTCGGGTGTACCCACCGCGACAGCGCCTCGAAGCCGATCACCTGCAGTCGGTCGAGCGACACTATGGGCTGGTAGTACGTCACCAGCTCGTTGCGGCCGAGCGCCGAGCGTAGCTCGGTTTCGAGCTCGAGACGGTGTAGCACCGACTCGTACATGAAGCTGTGAAACACCGTGTAGGCGCCGGTGCGGCTGCTCTTCGCGCGGTACATGGCCAGGTCGGCGTCGCGCAGGAGATCGCCGGGCTGCTCGTACTTCGGGCCGCTCAGCGCGACGCCGATGCTGGCGGTGGCGTAAATCTCCTTGTTGGCGACGAGGAACTTGCGCGACAGCAGATCGTGGATGCGCTCGGCCACGCGCGTCGCCTCGGTGAGCCCGGCGACGTCCATCAGCAGGATCGCGAACTCGTCGCCCCCGAGGCGCGCCACCGAATCGCCCGGCCGCAGGAACATCGTCAGGCGCTTGCCGAACTCGACCAGCAGCTCGTCGCCCGCGGCATGGCCCAGGCTGTCGTTGATCGTCTTGAAGCGGTCGATGTCGAGGAAGAGCACGGCGAACTGGCGCTTCGAATCGCGCCGGGCCTGCTTCAGCGCCAGGTCGAGCCGGTCGAGGAACAGGGCGCGATTCGGGAGCCCGGTCAGCGTGTCGTGCATCACCTCGTGCACCAGCCGCTCCTCGGCCAGCTTGCGATCGCTGATGTCGGTGAGCGACCCGGCGATGCGCATGGCGCGGCCGGCGGCGTCGCGGACGGCCACGCCGCGGCAGAGCACCCAGAGCGTCTGGCCGCACCCGTTGCGCATGCGGAACTCGTGCTCGAGGTACGGCGTCTCCCCGCGCAGGTGGGCATGCAGCGCATGCTCGAGGCCCGTCCGGTCGTCCTCGTGCACGCGGCCGAGCCAGGTGGCCGGCGCCGCCACCGCCTCGGCGTCGCGCAGCTGGAGCAGCTCGAACCACCGCGGCGAATAATGCACGTCGCCGCGGGCGAGGTCCCAGTCCCAGATGCCGTCGCGCGCGCCGGCCACCGCCAGCGCGTACCGCTCCTCGCTCGCCCGCAGCGACGCCTCCGCCTCCTGCCGCGCCACGGCATAGCGGATCGAGCGGCGCAGGAGCTCCGCCGTGATGTGGCGCTTGATCAGATAATCCTGCGCGCCCTGGCTGAGCGTGGCGATCGCCGCCTCCTCGTCCTCCAGGTTGGTGAGGATGACGACCGGTACGTTCGGCGCCGCCGCCCTCACCCGCTGCAGGCTCTCGACGCCGCCGCCGTCGGGCAGGTTCAGATCGAGCAGGACGATGTCGTAGGGCCGCTCGGCGAGCCGGTCGACGGCGGCCGCGAGGCGGCTCGCATGGTCGACGTCGGCCCGCATCCGCGCGAAGCGCGAGATCTCGGCCCGGATGAGCCCCGCTTCCGTGCGGTCGTCTTCGACCAGCAGTATGGCGACCGAGTCCTGCTCCATAGCGTCAGGTGGCCGGCGGCGGCGCACACGCCGCCTCAGGCCAGACGAGCCACATCGGCCGGCGCCCGAGGCAACAGCACATAGAAGGTCGACCCTCCGCCATCCCGCGGCTCGCCCCAGATCCGCCCCCCGTGCCGCTCGACGATGCGCCGGCACAACGCGAGCCCGACGCCGGCGCCCGGATACTCGTCGCGCGTGTGCAGGCGTTTGCCGAGCTCGAAGATCCGCTCGGCGGAGGCCGGCGGAATCCCGATCCCGTTGTCGCGGAACGCGAGCAGCCACTGATCGCCGCGACGCTCCACGTTGATGGTGACGACCGGACGCTCGGACCCGCGAAACTTGATCGCGTTCGACAGCAGGTTCTGGAACAGGTGGACGATCTGATCGGCGTCCCCGAGCGCGTCCGGCAGCGACACGGCGCGGATCTCGGCACCCGATTGGTCGATGGCGCCCCGCAGGTGCTCGATCGCCTCGTTGAGGCAGCCGTTCAGGTCGACGGGCGCAGGCGTCACCGGCCGCCCGGTCACGGTGAGGTACTCGATCAGCCGGTCGAGCGCGCGGCCGGCATGCTCCGCGCATTCGAGCACCTGCGGCAGGACGGCGTCGGCCCGTCCCGCGTCTCCCTCGCCCACCCGGCGCGCGAGCCGGACAATCTGCTGCACCGGCTCCCGGAGGTCATGGGAGACCACCAGCGCCACGTCGCGCATCTCCTGGTCGGGCCGCTCCGCGCGCAGCGGCGGCAGATCTGCCGCCGCCGGTTCCGGCTGTCCCGCCGCCCGCCCGCTCCGTTCCGTCACCTCGCGAAGAACGGCCGCCAGTGCGAGAAACCCCGCGCTGCTCCTGCGGATCACCCCCTCGCAGGCCAGACCGGGATTGAGCGCATGCGCCGCGATGTCCGCCTCGTCGCCGAACAGGACGACGGCCGTACGCGCGCTGCGCCGTTTGACTGCCGCGATGAGATCGCCGACCTTGGCCCATCTGACGTCGGCGGCAATCACTGCGACGTCGGCCGTCCCGGCCGCCACCGCGTCGGCGAACGCGAGCGGATCGGCGGCGATCGTAATCGCCGCACCGGGCCATTCGCGCTGCAGCAGGAGCGTGGACAGCACGCGATCGCTCGCGTGTGATTCAACGAAGAGAATCGCGGGCCCGCGCGCCATCGACGTGTGTGCCGCGCGGCCGATCACCGCAACCGGCTCGTCGCAACGCGGGGCTGCATCTCGCGCGTGCGCGTCCGCACTTGAGCGCTGAAGATCACGATGGAGCAGATCACGTCGACGTCGGGAATCGAGGGAGCGGCACTAGGATGCCCCAACACACGGCGCGATGCAATCGGATTCTGAGACGCGATTCCTTCTACCGTCTCAGCCTCGCGCGATGTACACTCTTCACACGGGGTCCCCAGCGCGCGGATTGTGCGCGCAGGGGTACCGTGGTGTGTTCGCTCTTCCCCTCGCATCCGGAGTGTCTCCATGCTCGAAACGCAGTCGTCGGACCATTCAGATCTGTCGTCGGGCGATCATCTCAACGAGACGTTGACGTCAGACGACCTAAATGACGCGCCGCCGTCACGGGAAGGATTGCCGCCGGACTTTCGCATGCGCGCCGACGCCCACTACGTCGATCTGCTCGAAGCGCCGCGCCACGGGCACGACGCTGCGTCTGCCGGTGTCGATCGCGTGTGGCCGGAGGCGGTGGTGACGGCCGCCACCGCGGCGGGCGGCAGCGAGCTGGCGCGGTCGCTGTCGGCCATCAGGGCGTGCGCGGATCTGCTGCTCGATCCCGTCTCGGAGTTCACTCGCGCGGTCGCAGCGGATCTGGTCCGCGCAGAGCTCTGCCGTGCGGGCTGTCTCCTGCAGTCGCTCCGCATGCTCCGCGCCGAGCTGATGCCGCGCCGGACGCCGGTGGCGGTGCAGCCGCTGGTCGGGCGCGTGCTCGACGCGGTGGAGCCCGAGCGGCGCCTCCGGAGCGTCGCCATCAACAGGCGACTGACGCTGTCGCACGGGCGGATTCACGCCGACGAGGAGTTGCTCGTGTGCGCGCTGTCCGGCGTGATCCTCGCCACGCTCGCCCTGGTGGAGGGGACGAACGCCGAGGTGACCGTCCTGGCGAGGCTGGATCCGGGTGGCGACTTCACCTTTTCGGTGACACAGGACCACGTGGCGCTGCCGGCAGCCTGGCTCCACCCCGTCGCGCAGGCGTGCGCGACGGGGACCCCGGGGCTGGTGGCCGGCCCCGAAGAGCCCTCCACGCCGCGCGCCGCCGGCATTGGCGCGGTCGTGCTTCCGGGCGCCCGCCGCGTCGTGGAGAGCGTCGACGGGCGCATGACGGCGGCCACGGCCGGACGCGGCAGCGGCGTGCACGTCATGATCCCAAGCCTGCCCTAGCAGGCCTCAGGCCCCAGGCCTCAGGTGTTCAAGCCTTGGCCCTGTGGCCTGTGACAGCCCTGAGCCCTGAGGCCTTGGGCCCGCGGCCTACCGCTGATCGTGATGGTCGTTGTTGCGCAGCAGCGGCCCGTCCTGCTCGCGGCACGGCGGCGACTCCTCCAGCGGCTGCGTCGACGGCCGCACGATCCGCGGCGGCATCGTCCAGGGGCGGGTAAGGACGTTCGGATCCTCGACGGTCGCCTGCCACACGAGAGTCTCGCCGTGCCGCCAGAGGCGCTCGGTCACGCGCATGGCGTCCGTGTGGAAGTAGCCCTTCTCGCCGAACCAGGTGTCCTCGACGAAGTTGCGGACGTCGATAACGAGGGTGTTTCCCTCCCAGCGTCCCACCGAGTCGCCGTAGTACGACGGGTTGGCGTTGGCGCGGTGCGGACGGCCGTCGGTTGGAATCACCCGGTATGGATCGCCCGACATGTCCTCGTAGAGGAAGATCACCTCGTTCGGCAGCTGAATGATCCGGCGCGGCGGACCGACGCGCGGCACACCCGGTTTGCCGCAGTAGAACACCGGGTCCATCTTGCTCTGATACGTGTCGAGCTCCCTGACCTTCGCCTGGAGCTCGGGCTTGTAGGAGGGCACGTCGGTCCACGGGAGCACGCCGGGCACCTCGGCGGTGGTGCCGCGGATGCTCGCGCGATCGAGCTTGCGGAGCTCCTCCGCGCCGGCCGTCTCGCGCCTGAGCCCGGCGCTGGCGTTCACGCCGGGGAAGATCGACCATGTCCCGCTCAAGTCTGGATGGCGACCGGTCTCCACCCCATCGCGCCCAGTCCGCGCGGTGGGGACCCCGGTCTGCGCCGGCTGTTGCGCCGCAACCGTGGCGGCGGCACATACCGAGATCAGAGCTGCAAGAACCAGCCAAGGGCTCCGCCCAGGGCTCCGCCCCATAAGCGTTAACTTAACAAAATATGTACCGACCACGTTTCTGTCGAGGCGTCTCCGCGAGGGCCTTCGCCACGCTGGGCCAGTCGTGCAGTACCTGTGACAGCCCGACGGCAGGTAACAGCGCG
>JACPTI010000006.1 GCA_016192845.1 Acidobacteriota bacterium | reverse complement strand
GGCGAGGAAGTAGTGGGCAGTAGGCAGTAGGCAGTGGGCAGTAGGCAGTAGGCAGTAGGCAGTAGGCAGTAGGCAGTGTGAGGTTCCGCCGATGCAGATAAAGCCGATCGTCGCCGTCATGGCCGTGCTCGTGTTGTGCGGCGCGGCCGCCTCGCTCGAGGCGCACCACTCGTTTGCGGCGCAGTACGACGCGAACAAGCCGATTACGCTGCGGGGCACGATCAACCGGATGCTGTGGTCCAACCCGCACGGGCACCTGTACATCGACGTCAAGATGCCAGATGGCAGGGTCATGACGTGGGAGCTCGAGACCGGAGCCCCCGCCGCGCTGTACCGGCGCGGATGGCGGCGCGAGGACCTGCCGGTCGGCGCCGAAGTCATCGTGCGCGGCTACCTGGCCCGCGACGGTACGACCACCGCGAACGCCACCACGGTGACGCTCGCCGCCACCGGCAGGGAGCTGTTTGCCGGCTCCGGTGGAACCGGCGCGCCCGTGGAGCCGCCCGGGGAGGGCGGTGCGACGGTGCGATGATGCGACGGTGCGATGATGCGACGGTGCGATGGTGCGACGGTGCGACGGTGCGATGGTGCGACGGTGCGATGGTGCGACGGTGCGATGGTGCGACGGTGCGACGGTGCTGCCCCGACGTACCACCGAGCCACTGAGACACCGAGAACGAGTAAATTGATCTCGGTGTCTCGGCGCCTCGGTGTTCCGTGCGTGGCGCTCTTTGTCCTCGTGCTCCTGGCTGGGCCCGTCGGAGTGTCGGCACAGGCGAAGCCTGACTTCTCGGGCAGCTGGAAGATCAACCAGGCGAAGAGCAGCGCCGGGGCGACGGGGAACAACGCGAAGGTCAGCTTTCCGAGCGAACTGGTCGTCACGCAGCAGGCCGGCGCGGTACATGTTGAGATCCGCTTTCCCCGCACCGATCCCGTGAAAGTCACCTACACCGCAGATGGCAGCGAGGTTGCCGTCCCGATCCCTGGCGTGACAGAGAAGGCGCGCGCCGCCTGGGACGGCGATCGACTTGTCATCACAGCACGCCGTGTCGTATCGACGGCCTTCGGTGAGTTCATCACCGACACCAAGGAGATCTGGACCCGGACGGGAGACGTCCTGACGATTCAAAAGACGCAATCGTCCGAGGGGCTTTCCGAGACGGAGACGGCCGTCTTCGACCGCAGTCGGTAGGAGGACCGATGCGGCTGATCTCGCTCGGCGTCGCGCTGCTCGGGGCAGTCGGATCGCTTGTCACGGCCGCCGGCCAGACGGGCACAGGCGATGCGAACCCGCTGGCCGGCACGTGGAGGCTCGTGTCGCTCCAGCGTGCCGATCCGGCCCAGCCGCTGGTGCCCGTCGACAACCCCGCCGGCATCCTCATTCAGGACACCGCGGGCCATGTGATCGAAATCATGACGCAGGCGGGCCGGCCGGCTTCCCTCAATCCGGCCGAGCAGCTCATGACGTATCAGGCGTCATGGGGGCGGTACACGGTCGATGCAGGTGAAGCGACGGCGACCTACGCGATTGCCGGCGATCTGAATCCGGGCCGTAAGGACCGGCGCGTGGTGCGCACCTTCCAGCGAAAGGACACGCAGCTCGTGCTGATCGAGACCGGGCCCGACGAGCGGCCCGCCGTCCGGGCAACGTGGCAGCGGATTCCCGAGCTCGAGGCGCTGCCCCCGTACCAGGAGGCCATCGTCGGGTTCTGGCAGTGGACGGGCGCCGGGCTGATCAACGCGCGCGGGGCCAACGTCCGGCCGGCGTCGCGCGACCCGAGCGTCATCGTCTATACGCCGACCGGCCACATGGCAGTGCTCTATCTGCCGCCACCCGGCCGCAAGCCGTTTGCGGGCGCCGTTCCAACGGTGGACGAAGCGCGGGCCGCGCTGCAGGGATCCGTGTCGTACTTCGGCATCTACATCGTGCAGCCGAAGAGCCGCGCCGTGTTCCACTATCAGCTTGGCGCCGTCAACCCGGCGGCGGTGGGCGGCTCGTTCATGCGCAATTTCGACATGGCCGGAGCGCAGGTCACGCTGGTGTTTCCGCCGACCACGCTGAATGGCGAGCAGGTGCGCAACACGCTCACGCTGAAGCGGCTGAGCGGCCTCGCCGAGATGTGGCCTGAATTCCGGCGCTGAGTGGAGGAGCCCATGATGACGACCTCGACTGTTGCACGGCTTGCCGCGTTCACCGTCCTCGCCGCCGCGCTCGCGACGGGCGGAGGGCTGCTCGCGCAGACGCGCGAGAAGGGCCCGTGGTGGCCGTCCGCTCACGGCCCGAAGGATCAGGCG
The DNA here is from genome assembly GCA_016192845.1 of Acidobacteriota bacterium. Classification (GTDB taxonomy): domain Bacteria; phylum Acidobacteriota; class Vicinamibacteria; order Vicinamibacterales; family UBA2999; genus MELF01. The sequence continues at coordinate 3,908 of JACPTI010000006.1, read as the reverse complement.
GGCAACGGCAACTACATCACGCCCGAGAAGGTCATGAAGGCGCTGCGCATCCCGAAGACCGGGCAGACCTACGAGCTGGGACACATCTACGAGCCGGAGATGCCGCAGTACGGGAATCGACCGTTCTACCTGATCACCCATGTCGCGCCTACGCCCGTGAAGGAGGGCGCGGGCTTCGCCCAGCAGGAGTACTTCACGGGCTACATCGGGCAGATGGGCACGCAGTACGACGGGTTCGGCCACCAGGGGCGCGTCGTGCGGATGGCGGACGGCACGCTCAAGAACGTCTACTACAACGGATTCACCCAGGAGGATCTGACCGGCCGGAACCGCGGCATCGGCGGCCTCGAGGCGCTCGGCGTCGAGCACGTCAAGCCGATCATCACGCGCGGCATCCTCATCGACATCGCGGGCTACAAGGGCGTCGCGACGCTCGACAGCCGCTACGAGGTGACGATAGCCGACGTGCGCGGCGCGCTGGCGAAGCAGGGCATCAGGGAGGAGAGCCTCGAGGCGGGCGACGCGATCCTCTTCAACTACGGCTGGGCCGTACACTGGGGCAACCCGCAGAAGTACAACGACAGCCGCTTCTTCGTCGGCGAGAACCAGGGATCGCCGGGCATCGGCGTCGAGGTGGCGCGCTGGGCGGTGGCGAGGAAGGCGTCGATGGTCGGCGCCGACAGTTGCTGTGTGACGATCCAGCCGCCGGTGAGGCCGGAGCTGGGCAACGTGCACCACGAGCTGCTCTTCGGCGGCGTCGGCATGCTCGAGAACATGGACCTGCGCGAGCTGGCCCGCGATCGCGTGTACGAGTTCCTCTACCTGAATCTGACGGAGCGGATCAGAGGCGCCACCGGCTCGCCCGTGCGGCCGATCGCAATTCGATGATCGTCGTTCACACTTCTCGGTTCTCGCTTCTCGGTTCGTGTTCTGGTTCGGTTCTGGGTTCTGCGTTCGGGTTCTGTTGTTCCGCCTTTGTCCGGCTGAAGCCGGACGCTACGTACGTGGTGTCCGGCTTTTAGCCGGACCCACGCGGGGTGCGGTTGGGTCATGAAGCACAAGGTCGTCTTGACGAAAACGGACGAGGGCTTCGCGGTGTCCTGCCCTGGGTTGCCCGGCTGTTGGTCGCAGGGCCAAAGCGAAGATGAAGCGCTTGCGAATATTCAGCAAGCCATTCGCGAGTGCCTGGCCGTCCGCGACGACCTGCTGAAAGAAGGGGACGTGCGCGAGGTCGAAGTCGGCCGCTGACGTGCCGAGGACCGGTCTCATAACCGCTCGGCTTTGGCGGCAGGTTGTGAGACCGCTTCGAGGCTTGCGGGTATTAATCACCATTGACACCCGCGGTGGTTGGCGGTATCTGTTCGCCTGACGTGCGCAGGAACGTCGTTCTGATTCCGCTCGTGATCGCGATCGTAGGAGCGAGCGCGGCGCTGTGCCTTGCAGGTCAGGCGCGGGACGTGCCCCGCATCCAGGGGCGCCCCAACCTGAGCGGCATCTGGCAGGCGATGAACGAAGCGAACTGGGACATCCAGGCGCACGAGGCGCGTCCCGGTCCGCCGCAGTTCGGCGCGCTCTTCTCCGAGCCCGCAGGCGTGGGTGTCGTCGACGGGAACGAGATCCCGTACCAGCCGTGGGCGCTCGAGAAGAAGCAGCAGAACTTCGCGAACCGGTGGACCGAGGACCCCGAAGCCAAGTGCTACATGCCGGGCGTGCCGCGCGCCACCTATATGCCCTTTCCCTTCCAGATCATCCAGGGCACCGAGAAGATCGTCATCGCGTATCCGTTTGCGAGCGCGAGCCGCCTGATCCACATGGACGAGGTGGGCGAGAGCCCGAGCGACACCTGGATGGGATGGTCGCGCGGGAAATGGGATGGCGACAGGCTCGTCGTCAACGTCACCAGCTTCGTCGACCAGACGTGGTTCGACCGCGCCGGGAACTTCCACAGCGACGCGCTCCATGTGATCGAGCGCTACACGCTGGTCGATCCCAATCTGATGGCGTACGAGGCCACGATCGAGGATCCGAAGGTCTTCACGCGTCCGTGGAAGATGAGCATGCCGCTGTACCGGCGCCAGGAGCAGAACGCGCAGCTGCTCGAGTTCAAGTGCGTTCCGTTCTCCGAGGAGCTGCTGTACGGGCATCTCCGCCGGAAATGAACAGTCCCAGGAGGCACCAGATGGCATTCAGAGTCGCCGCGGTCGTCGCTGCTGTTGGCCTTGGGGCGGCAGCCCTGCCGGCTGCGGCGCACCATTCGTTTTCGGGCGAGTTCGACGTGAACAAGCCGATCAAGCTGGAGGGCACGGTCACGAAGGTGGAGTGGATCAATCCGCATGCGTGGATCCATATCGACGTAAAGCGGCCCGACGGCACCGTCGAATCGTGGGCGATCGAGGGCGGCACTCCCAACACGCTGATGCGGCGCGGGTTCACGAAGGACTCGCTGAAGACGGGAACCGCCATCGTGGTCGACGGGTACCTGGCGCGCGACGGATCGCGCAAGGCGAACGGGCGCGACGTCACCTTCCTCGACGGCCGCAAGCTCTTCATGGGCACGCCGGGACAGGGTGGGCCGCAGCAGTAGGCAGTAGGCAGTAGGCAGTAGGCAGAGGGCACACACCATGCGCACTCACCGTCCCGGCGCGGTCGTCGTTGTCGCCGTACTCGCCGCCGGGCTTGGCGCCGTCACGAGCGACGCGCAGACGCGCGCGTTCCGCACGCCCTGGGGCGACCCCGATCTCCAAGGGGTCTGGAGCAACCAGACGCTCACGCCGCTCGAGCGGCCCGCCGAGTTCGCCGGCAAGACGCACCTCACCGAAGCGGAGGCGGCGGCGTACCAGGCGCGGCTGCGCCGGGCGCTGAACGCCGACAACCGCGAGCCGGGCACGCTGCGCGACGTGAACACCGCGTACAACGACTTCTGGTGGGACCGCGGGGATCGGATCCTGCCCGACCGCCGCACCTCGCTCGTCATCGATCCGCCCGACGGCAAGGTGCCGGCGATGACGCCGGCAGGGAAGGCGCGTGTCGCCGCCGAGGCCGAAGCGAACCGGCGCGAGAGCGACTTTCCGGCCGGTCCCGAGGATTTCGACGTGTACAGCCGCTGCATCATCCGCGGCGCGCTGCCGCGGCTGTCGACCGGCTACAACAACAACTACCAGTTCGTGCAGGCGCCCGGGTACGTCGCCATCCTGCAGGAGCAGATACACGAGACGCGCATCATCCCGCTCGACCGCCGGCCGCACATTCCCGGCACGGTCCGGCAGTGGCTCGGCGATTCACGCGGCTGGTGGGACGGCGATACGCTCGTCGTCGAGACGACGAACTTCACCGACGCGGCGCGCGGGTCGACGTTCAGGGGCGCGACGAAGAACATGCACCTCGTCGAGCGGTTCCGCCGCGTCGACGAGACGACGATCGACTACCAGTTCACCGTGAGCGACCCGGAGACGTGGGTGCGGCCGTGGACGGTGAAGGTGCCGTGGTTCCGCCCGGAGGGCCTGCTCTACGAATATGCGTGCCACGAGGGGAACTACGGGCTGGCCAACACGTTGAGCGCCGCGCGCGCGCTCGAACGGGAAAAGCAGCAGGCCCAGCCGCAGAAGTAGTCGCCTCGTCTCGCGTCCGCGGGAACCGGTCGTCGCGCTCGGGGCCCCCGCAGCGTTTTTTGGCGCTGGGGGGTGGCTGTCAACGGAGGTGTCGTGATGCTGCGAGGATGGCGTCGTGTCCTGGTCGTGGGTGGACTGGTTCTCGTCGTGCCGGCAGTGGCGTCGGCCCAGCAGGCGAGCGGCATTGCCGGGACCGTGCGCGACAGCTCGGGCGGCGTGCTGCCCGGCGCTACCGTGGAAGCCAGCAGCCCGGCGCTCATCGAGAAGGTCCGCGTCGCCGTCAGCGACAACGAGGGACGG
>JACPTI010000005.1 GCA_016192845.1 Acidobacteriota bacterium | reverse complement strand
GGCTAAAGCCGGACGCTACGTACGAGCCTTCGTGCGGGCGGTCCGCTTCCGTGGTCGTCTCGTCTTCGGCGCTCGCGCTCCTGGCGTCGTCGCCCCGGTCGTTTACGGCCCAGCCAGGAGCGCCGAGCTGGTTGTAGAACTCGGGCAGCACGATGCCGCCGGGCGCCGCGGCTTCGCCGAGCAGGCCGCCGACGTACGGCACCGGCTCTCCCGGATACGCGAGCTGCCACCTCATGAGGAGGACGAGCACGAACCCTACCAGCAGGAAGAAGAGGCTGGTGAATCCGTACAGCAGGCCGATGACCTTATGGTCGGTGGAGGAGAGGTATTTGAGGAACAAACTGTTGATTATCAGTGCCTTGGCTGGATTCTATAGAATGCAGGACATGGTCGCAAGATTGTGCGGAGTCCTGGCGGCCGTCTTCCTGATGCACAGCGCGGTGCCAGCCGTGGCGCAGACGACAGTGGAGCCGATCCGCTACACGCTTCGCTTCCCGGAGCCGCACACCCATTACATCGACGTGACGGGGGTCTATCCGACGGAACGGCAGCCGGCCGTTGAGCTGATGATGGCCGTCTGGACCCCGGGGTCCTACATGGTGCGGGAGTACTCCCGTCACGTCGAGGCGCTGGCCGCCACCGGCCCCGACGGCCGCCCCCTCGCGGTTGAGAAGACGGACAAGAACCGCTGGCGCGTGTCGACCGGCGGCGCGTCCACCGTCACCGTGAGGTACCGTGTCTACGCGCGCGAGATGAGCGTGCGCACCAACTGGGTGGAAGCCGACTTCGCGATGCTCAACGGCGCGCCCACCTTCATCACGCTCGGCGACGGCCGCCCGCGGCCGCACGAGGTGGTGATCGAGCCGGCGCCCGGGTGGCGCATGTCGATGACCGGTCTGCAGGAGATGGCCGGAGGGCCGCACCGTTACCGGGCGGCGGACTACGACACGCTCGTCGACTCGCCCATCCTCGTCGGTAATCCCGCCGTGCACGAGTTCACGGTGGACGACACACGTCACTATCTCGTCAACATCGGCGAAGCCGGCGTGTTCGACGGCGCGCGCGCGGCAAAGGATCTCGAGACGCTCGTGCGGGAGCACCGCCGGATGTGGGGATGGCTGCCGTACGACCGGTATCTGTTCCTCAACGTGCTCGCCTCGGTGCCTGGGCAGATTCCGGGCGGCGGCCTCGAGCACAGGAACTCGATGCTGCTCATCGCCGGCCGCTGGACGACGCGCACGCGCCAGAGCTACCTCGCGTGGCTGGAGGTGGCGAGCCACGAGCTGTTTCACGCGTGGAACATCAAGCGGCTGCGGCCCGTGGAGCTCGGCCCGTTCAACTACGACGACGAGGTCTTCACGCGGAGCCTCTGGATCGCCGAAGGGGTGACCGACTACTACGCCGAGCTGCTGGTCCACCGGGCGGGGCTGTCGTCGCAGACGGAGTACCTCGACGCGCTGGCGAACAAGATCGAAGAGCTGCAGACCACTCCCGGCCGTCTCGTGCAGCCGGTGGACCTCGCGTCGTTCGACGCGTGGATCAAGTACTACCGCCCCGACGAGAACACGCCGAACGCGTCGATCAGCTACTACACCAAAGGCTCCGTCATCGCGTTCCTGCTCGACGCACGGATCCGCAAGGCCAGCGGCGGGAAGAAAAGTCTGGACGACGTGATGCGCGCCGCCTACGAGCAATTTTTGCGAGGGCGCGGGTACACGCCGGACGAGTTCCGCGCCGTGACGGAGCAGGTGTCCGGCCTGAGCCTCCGGACGTTCTGGGGCGAGGCCGTGGAAGGGACGGCCGAGGTCGACTATACGGAGGCACTCGACACGCTCGGGCTGCGCTTCCGCGCGCCGGCAGCGGCGTCTTCGGACCGGCCGGCGCGCGCCTGGCTGGGGATGAGCACGCGCAACGACGCCGGCCGGCTCGTCGTCACGGAGGTGCGCCGCGGGACGCCCGCGTACGCGGCCGGGCTCAACGTCGACGACGAGATCATTGCGGTCGGCGACTTCCGCGTCCGGGCCGACCAGCTCGCGCAGCGGCTCGACCAGTACAAGCCGGGCGACCGGGTGACGCTTCTCGTCGCGCGGCGCGACGAGCTGCTGCGGCTTCCCGTGGAGTTCGGCGAGGAGCCGCCGCGGCGATGGCGGCTCGAGGTCAATCCGTCCGCGACCGACGCGCCGCCGCAGCAGCGCGCCCGCTGGCTGCAGCCCGGGGCATGACCTTCCATCCCCAGTACGTCGACGACGTCCTCAGCGAGAACTTCGAAGACGCGAAGGCGCTGTTCCTGTCGCCGCTGATGGCGATCCACTACGCGCACCTGGTGATGCTCGCCGACTGCGGCATCGTCTCTGCGGCTGACGCTCATGCGCTCCGCGAGGCGCTCGATACGATCTCGATTCACGAAGTCCGCGCCACGCCGTACGACGCCGCCTGCGAGGATCTCTTTTCGCACGTCGAGCGCCTGATCGAGCGGGCGTGCGGCGAGGACACGGCCGGCCGCCTGCATACCGCGCGGAGCCGCAACGACATCGACATGACCATGTACCGGCTGCGGCAGCGCGAGTTCATCCTGGCGCTCATCGACGCGTCGCTCGATCTGCGTGAGGGGCTCCTGGCGCTGGCGGATCGGCACCGGGAGACGCTCGTCGCGGCGCTGACGCACACCCAGCCGGCGCAGCCGTCGACGCTGGCGCACTACTTGCTCGCGGTGGTCGAGCAGCTCGAACGCGACGTCGTCCGACTGCGCGCCGCTTTTGCCTCGACGAACCGCTGCCCGCTGGGCGCCTGCGCGATCACGGGGACCGGCTTTCCGATCGATCGCCAGCTGACGAGCGATCTGCTCGGCTTCGACGGCCCGACGGGCAATACCTACGGCAGCATCGCGACGGTCGATTACCTGCTCGAAAGCGTCTCGGCCGCCGCCGTGCTCCTCTCGGGCCTGGGCCGCTTCGTCCAGGATCTGCTGCTCTGGTCGACGATGGAGTTCGGGTACCTGCGGCTCGGGGAGGGGTTCGTGCAGGCGAGCAGCATCATGCCGCAGAAGCGCAATCCGGTGGCGCTCGAGCACGCCCGCGCGATTGCCAGCAAGGCGATCGGCCAGGCGGGCGCGATCATGCTGACGGTGCACAACACGCCCTTCGGCGACGTGGTCGATACCGAGGACGACCTGCAGCCGCTTGTCGCCTCGATGTTCCGTGACGGCCGGCGCGCGGTGACGCTGGTCGACGCGGCGTTGCGCGGCGCCGAGTTCGACGTGGCGCGGCTCCAGTCGCGCGCGGCCGAAGGGGGGACCACGCTCACGGAACTGGCCGACCACCTCGTGCGCCGCCACGGCCTGCCGTTCAAGGCGGCCCACACAATTGCCGGTCGGCTGCTGAAGGCGTACCGCGAGCGGCCGGGGGCCGTGCTCGGGGCGACGCTCGCAACGGTGTCGAGCGACCTTTTGGGCGTCCCCCTGCAGTACACGGACGCGGAGATTACCGAGATCATGAGCCCGCGGCATTTCGTCGAGGTGCGGCAGACGCCCGGCGGGCCCGCGCCGGCTGAAACGGTGCGCACGCTCGCCCGGTCGCAGGAGACGCTCGCCGCCGACCGGGCGTGGCTGGCGGCCGCAAGCGACCGTCTCACCGACGCCCACGCGCGGCTGCGGCGGCGCGCCCAGGCGCTGTGACCGACGCCCGCCGCAGCTACCTCCGCGTGATCATCCTCTGGGCCGTCGTGCTCCTCGCGCTGTACGTGTTCCAGGAATACTTCTCCTGATGCACCCGGTCGACTGGGCGATCGTCGCGATCTATCTGGTGTGGATCGTGTGGGACGGCCTGCGGCTCACCAAGCGCAGCCACGAACTCGAGGGGTACTTTCTGGCCAGTCGCAGCCTGCCGTGGTGGGCGGTGGGGCTGTCGGTGATGGCGACGCAGCTGAGCGCCATCACGATGATCGGCACGACCGGCCAGGGGTACGCCGACGGCATGCGCTTCCTGCAGTTCTACTACGCGCTGCCGATCGCGATGATCGTCCTCTCGGTGACGCTGGTCCCGTTCTTCCACCACGCGCGGGTGTACACGGCGTACGAGTACCTCGAGCGGCGATTCGATGCGAAGACGCGCGCGTTCGCGAGCTTCCTGTTCCTCCTGTCCCGCAGCATGTCGCTCGGCGTGGTGATCTCGGCGCCCGCGGTGGTTCTTGCCGTTGTCATGGGCATCAGCGTGACCGGCACGGTGCTGCTCATCGCGCTCCCGACGGCGGTCTACACGATGTTCGGCGGCGTCCAGGCGGTGACGTGGACCGACGTGAAGCAAATAGTGCTCATCGTAGTTGGTCTCGTCGCGGCGATCGTCGTGCTCATCGTCGCCCTGCCGGCGGAGGTCGGCCTTCCACAGGCGCTCCGGCTGGCCGGCGCAACCGGCCGTCTCCAGACGTTCGACTTCACGTTCGACCTGTCGGACCAGTACACGTTCTGGTCGGGGACGATCGCGGCGCTCTTTCTGTTCTGCTCGTACTTCGGCACCGACCAGAGCCAGGTGCAGCGGTACCTGACGGCTCGGTCGGTAGACGAGGCGCGGGAGTCGCTCTTGATGAGCGCCTACTGGAAGATTCCGCTCCAGGCGCTCGTGCTGCTCGTCGGGGTGTTCGTGTTCGTGTTCTATCTCTTCGCACCGTCACCGATGCTGTTCAACGAGGTCCACGAACGCGAACTGCGCGAAGGGCCGCGGGCGGCCGACTACGCGTCGCTCGAACGGCGGTTTGGCGCGGCGACCTCCGCCCGGCGCAAGGCCGGCGTGGCCCTTGCCGAGGCGGACGCGGCCGGCAATGCCGCACGCGCCGCGGAGGCGGCGGAGGCGTTCCGGGCGAGCGATGCGGACGTGCGCGCCATCCGGACCGAGGCGCTGGCGCTCGTCCGCGAGGCGACCGGCGACGCGACCTACAACGACGTGAACTACGTGTTCCCGACGTTCGTGACGACTCACCTGCCGGTCGGCCTCGTCGGGCTGCTGATTGCGGCGATCTTCGCCGCGGCCATGTCGACGATCTCGGCGGAGCTGGCGGCGCTCTCGACGGCAACGGTCATCGACTTCTACCGGCGGTTCGTGCGCCGCGCGGCGAGCGACCGCCATTACCTGGGCGTCTCGCGGCTCGCCACCGGGTTCTGGGGGCTGTTCGCGAGCGCGGTGGCGGTCTGGGCGGCGGAGCTGGGCTCGCTCATCGAAGTGGTCAACCGCTTCGGCTCGTTCTTTTACGGCTCAATTCTGGGGGTGTTCATCCTCGCGGTCGCGTTCCCGCGCGCCACCGGCCACGGCGCCTTCGTCGGATTGATCGCGGGAATGGCCTCAGTGGCGTGGGCGGCGAGCTTCACCAGCGTCGCGTTTCTCTGGCACAACGTGATTGGCGCCGCGGTGGTGGTGACTGTGGGGATGGCGGTGAGCGTGAGTGAACGTTCGCTCAGGTCCGCGAGAGGAGCGTAACCACGATTCCTCCCAGCGTAGTGACGACTGCCAGCAGCGTGGCAACCTGAATGCCCACGAGCCACATGAACTGGCGCGACATCTTTGCTTCGAGCGCATCGAAACGCAGCTCGAGGTGGCGAATGGCAGCCTCGACACCAGACAGCCGTACTGATATTTCGCTCACCTGGCCCTCGAGACGAGCAATTCGCTCTTCCACCACCGGCATCTCCGCCTCCTTCAGCATACCGTCGTCGGCTGGTCCCGGCCAAACGGCCGTCACTGATGGGACGCACGATGCCTGCCACGCAGAATTCCGAGGAATTCAGCCCATCGGGCAATGAGGGTACGCAGAAATTTCATCGCGACGGAGGGCGATCGCCGGCAAATTCTGCGTACCGACGATTTGCGATAGAGTCGAAAAGACGGTCGGCCGCCGACCAACGGTTCCAGGAGCCTACATGACCAAGATCAAGGTGAAGAACCCCCTCGTCGAGATCGACGGGGACGAAATGACGCGCATCATCTGGCACAAGATCCGCGAGACGCTGATCCTGCCTTATCTCGATATCGATCTGAAGTACTACGACCTGTCGATTCAGTCGCGCGACGAGACGGACGACAGGATTACCGTCGAAGCCGCGGAGGCGACAAGGAAGTACGGCGTGGGCGTGAAGTGCGCCACGATCACACCGGACGAAGCGCGCGTCAAGGAGTTCAACCTGAAACAGATGTGGCGGTCGCCGAACGGTACGATCCGCAACATCCTCGACGGCACGATCTTCCGCGAGCCGATCGTCTGCCGCAACGTGCCGCGCGTCGTGCCGCACTGGGACAAGCCGGTGGTGGTCGCGCGCCACGGGTTCGGCGATCAGTACCGCGCGCAGGACTTCCGGTTTCCCGGCCCGGGCACGATCAAGATCAGCTGGATTCCCGAGGGCGGCGGCGAGCCGATCGAACGCGAGGTGATCAAGGCCAGAGGTGGCGGCATCGCCCTGGGGATGTTCAACCTCGAGTCGTCCATCGAGGGATTCGGGCGCGCCTGCTTCACCTACGCGCTCGGCCGGAATTATCCCGTGTACCTCTCAACCAAGAACACGATCCTGAAGGTGTACGACGGGGCGTTCAAGGATACGTTTCAGCGTGTCTTCGATACGGAATTCAAGGCGGCATTCAACGCGAAAGGCCTCACCTACGAACATCGCCTGATCGACGACATGGTCGCGCAGAACCTGAAGGGGCGCGGGGGGTACCTGTGGGCGTGCAAGAACTACGACGGCGACGTGCAGTCCGATACGGTCGCGCAGGGGTACGGCTCGCTCGGCCTGATGACGTCCGTCCTGATGTCGCCCGACGGCAAGGCGGTGGAGGCGGAGGCGGCGCACGGCACGGTCACGCGGCACTACCGGCTGCACCAGCAGGGGAAGCCGACGTCGACCAACCCGATCGCCTCGATCTATGCCTGGACCCGCGGCCTGCAGTATCGCGGCAAGTTTGACAGCACGCCGGACGTGGTCAAGTTCGCCGAGACGCTGGAGCAGGTGTGCGTCGACGTGGTCGAGTCCGGACGCATGACGAAGGACCTCGCCATCCTGATCAGGCCGGATCATCCGTACCTGACGACCGACGAGTTCATGGGCGCCATCGACGCGGAGCTCAAGAAGCGGATGATGGTGACAGTGTAGTGCGACGGTGCGACGGTGCGACGGTGCGTCCGAGGGTGCGAGGGTGCGAGGGTGCGACGGTGCGTCCGAGGGTGCGACGGTGTGATGGTGGGAGTGCGACGGGCCGTTACCCGCGCGAAATCAAGGCAGCGACGACGGCGGCGAGTGTGGTGACGACGGCAGCCAGCGTGGTGACCTGGATCCCCACGAGCCACGTGAACTGGCGGGACATCTTCGCGTCGAGTGCCTCGAAGCGCCTGTCGACCGCGTCGAACCGGGCGTCGGTTCGCTGCTCGAGGTCACGGATCGCCGCCTCCACGCCGGACAGCCGGAGCGACAGTTCGCTCACTTGTCCCTCCACGTGAGACACTCGCTCTTCGAGCCTGGGCATTCCTGCTGGCATTCCGTCACCTCCCGAGCATACCGTCGTCCGAGGGGGATTCTCAAACGCACGGTGCCGGGAGACGACGCACGAGGCCTGCCAGGCGAAATCCTTGGGAAAATCGCCAATATCGACTTGGAGGGTGGCAGAAATCTCACTGCCGGCGTGCTTCCGACGCGGCAATTTCTGCGTACGCTCAGGACCCCTCCAGGTCAGGGGCCGAGGACCTGGTCGACGGTCATTACCTGCACAGGCCCGAGATTGAGCGCCCGGATGCCGGGTTCGATTGTCTTGCGGTCGCCCACGACGACCACGGCGAAGCGTGAGGGCTGGATGTAGCGCTCCGCAGCCTGCCGGACGGCGGCGGTGACGGCCAGCACGTTCGGCACGTACTGCTCGAAATAGTCGTCCGGCAGCCGGTAGACCACCAGCTCCTCGAGCCGGCGCGCGAGGTCGGTGATCGTCTCGAACTCCGCCGGGAAGCCGAGCGCGATGAAGTTCTTCGCCTTCGCCAGCTCGTCGGCCGCGATCGGCATCCGGATGGCGTTCAGCTCGGCGAAGAACTCACCGAGCGCCTCGGCCGTCTTGTCCGTCTGCACGCCGGCGGCCGCGACGAACGGCCCCGCCGACAGGCGCATGTCGAAGAAGGAGCTCGCCCCGTAGGTGTAGCCGTGCTTCTCGCGCAGGTTCTGATTCAGCCGCGAGGTAAACGATCCGCCGAGCACGGTGTTCAGCACGAGTAGCGGGAAGTAGTCGGGCGTCGCGCGCGGCACGCCCACCCAGCCGATGCGAATCTGCGACTGCTCGGCATCCGGCTTGTCGATGATGTAGACCTCCCGGCCGGTCAGCTGTCGTGCCACCGGCACCGCTGCCGGCTCCTTGAACGCCGCCGTCGGCGACCAGGCGCCGAAGTGCTGCTCGATCTGCGGCACGACCGCGTCGGCCGTGATGTCTCCGACCACCAGCAGCGTGGCGTTCAGGGGCTGGTAGTAGGAGGCGTGAAACGCCCGAAGGTCCTCGACCGACATGGCTTTCACCGTCGCCTCGGTGCCGATCGTGCCGGTGCCATAGCGGTGCGTGCGTCCAAAGACGATGCGGGAGAAGGCCACGGCCGCGATCGACGCCGGATCGTCGCGCGCCTGGAGCAGCGCGGTCAGCCGTTCCTGTCGTAGTCGATCGAGATCGGCCGCCGGAAACGTCGGCCGCAGCGCGATGTCGGCCATGATCGCCAGCCCCTCGTCCAGTTGCTGGACCGGCACGTTCAGCCGAATCGCCGCCGCATCGAACCCGCTCGTCGTCGTCAGCGTGGCGCCAAGGAACTCGACGGTGTCGGCAATCTGCAACGCCGAGCGGGCGCCCGCCCCTTCGTCCAGCATTGCCGCCGCCAGGCTGGCGGCGCCGAACCGGTCGGGTGGATCCGTGCCCGCGCCGGCGCGCACGACCAGGCTGACCTGCACGATCGGGACCTCGTGGGCCTCGATGATCCACACCGGGACGCCGTTCCGAAGCGCGCGTTTCTCGACGGCGGGCAGCTTCAACTGCGGCGGCGGGGCGAGCGCGGGGGGCTCGGAGCGATCTGGGCGAACCTGCGCCTCCAGAAATCCAGCCAAGAGCACCAAGACGAAGCAGCCACAAAGCACACCAAGAACAGGAAACAACAAAAAGCTTCGTGTTCTTCGTGGCCTATTCGTCTTCGTGTGCTTCTCAGAATTCATTGCGCCTTCTCAGGCTCCACAATCAGCTCCACTCTGCGGTCGGGCGGCAGCCAGCGCAGGACGGCCGCCTGCACGTCGGCCGCCGTGACCGAGGTGTACCGCGCGAGATCCTCGGCGAAGAAATCCGGCCCCGCGCCCGCGAAGTAGTAGGCGTTCATCTGATTGGCCTTCCCGCCGAAGCCGCCGACGCGTTCCATCGCGCGGTAGAACGACGCCTGAATCTGATTGATTACGCGCTGCATCTCGCGCGCCTGGGGAGGCTCGCGGCGCAGTCGCTGGATCTCCTCGTCAATCGCCTGCTGAAGCTCGGCCACCGTACGGCCCGGCCGTGCAGTGGCGACGATGAGAAACGAGCTGCCGAGCGCGCCCGACCGCTGCACCGCCGTGACGTCCTGCGCCATCTGCGTCTCGTACACGAGCCGGTTGTAGAGCCGTGAGTTCTTGCCGTTGGTCAGCATCGCCGCCGCCACGTCGAGCGCCGCCGTCCCCGGCGCGTACGCGCGCGGCGTCAGCCAGCCGAGATAGAGGCGCGGCAGCCGCACCTGGTCGGCGATCGTGCGCTGTTTGACCTCGGTCAGCACGGCCGGCGGCGCCATCACCGGCTGCACGACAGGTCCACGGGGGATCTCCCCGAACCACTTCTCGACGAGCGCGCGCGTCCGCGGGATGTCGATGTCGCCCGCGATCACCAGGCTCGCGTTGTTTGGGGTGTAGTCGGTCTTGAAGAATGCGATGACGTCCTCATGGCTTGCGGCCGTGAGGTCTTCCATGGAGCCGATCGTCGGCCAGCTGTACGGATGACCGGGAGGCCACAGCAGTCGATCCAACTCGATCGACGCCATCCCGTACGGGCGGTTCTCGAGATTCTGCCGCCGTTCGTTCTTGACCACCTCCCGCTGGCCGTCCACGCGCTGCGGCGTCATCGTGTCGAGCAGGTAGCCCATGCGATCGGACTCGAGGAACAGCGCCAGCTCCAGCGCGTTGGCCGGCAGGTCGATGAAGTAGTTGGTGCGGTCGTTGTCGGTCGAGCCGTTGCTCGAGGCGCCCGCGGCCTCGAGCAGCGTGTCGAACGCGCCCTCGGCAACGTGGCCCGATCCCTCGAACATCAGATGCTCGAACAGGTGCGCCAGCCCCGTTCGGCCCGGCCGCTCGTTGGCGGAGCCGACGTGGTACCAAACGTTGACCGCGGCCACCGGCACGCTCGCGTCGCGGTGCAGGATCACCGTCAGCCCGTTTGCCAGAGTGAACTGTTCGTAGGGCACTTCGAGCGGCCGGACGGCGGGCGCCTGTCCGCTGACGGGGAGCGAGCAGACGGCAATGAGCAGCGGGGCGATGCGAAGTCGCATGAATGCGCCTCGGGCTGAGTGTACCGCGGCGCGCGCGTCGGGCTGGGGTAAAATTTCCGCGTTCTGATGGCACAAGCGCTTGTCGCGGTAGTGATGGGCTCGTCGTCCGACTGGGACACGATGAAGCATGCCTCCGAGATGCTCGACCGTTTTGGGGTGGCGCACGAGCGGCACATCGTTTCGGCGCACCGGACGCCCGTTCAGGCGGCTGAGTTTGCGAGCGGCGCCGAAGCGCGCGGCATCGAGGTGATCATCGCTGGGGCCGGCGGCGCGGCGCACCTGGCGGGCGTCATCGCCGCCCACACGGTCGTGCCGGTCCTGGGGGTACCCATGCGTAGCGTGCTCCAGGGGCTCGACTCACTCCTGTCGACCGTGCAGATGCCGGGCGGCATCCCCGTCGGCACGCTGGCGATTGGAGAGGCCGGCGCGGCCAATGCCGCCCTGCTCGCTGTCTCGATCCTGTCGAATTCGCGTCCCGAACTGCGCGCGAAGCTCCGCGCCTTTCGGAGCGAGCAGACCGAGAAGGTTCGCCAGGAACGGCTGCCGTGAGCCGGCCCTCGCCTCACGGCGGCGCCGGCCACGCGCGCGTGATTGCGCCAGGCGCCGTGCTGGGAGTCCTTGGGGGCGGCCATCTTGGACGGTTGTTCACGATTGCCGCGCAACGGATGGGCTACCACGTCCATACGTTCTCATCCGAGGATGATTCGCCGGGCGGCCAGATCGCCGACGTCGAGGTCACGGCGTCGTACGAGGACCTGGACGCGCTCCGCACCTTCGCGCGCGGTGTGGACGTCGTGACGTTCGAGTTTGAGAACGTCCCGATCGACGCCATTGACGCCGTCGAGGCGGTCGTGCCGGTGCGCCCGTCGGCGGTGGCGCTCCACACCGCACAGCAGCGCGCGCGCGAGAAGACGTTCCTCGCCGACCGGGGGGTGCCGACCGCACCGTTTGCCGCCGCGGCGACGCTCGACGAGCTGTGGGACGCGGTCGCCCGGGTCGGGACGCCCGCTGTGATCAAGACCGCCGCGTACGGCTACGACGGCAAGGGGCAGCACAAAGCGATGACGCCCGCCGACGTCGAGGACATCTGGACCGCCATCGGCCATCAGGAGGCGGTCGTCGAGAAGTTCATCAGCCTGCAGGCGGAAATCTCGGTCGTCGCGGCGCGCGGCGTCGATGGATCGATCGTCCAGTTCCCGGCGTTCGAGAACCGCCACCGCAATCACATCCTCGACCTGACGACCGTGCCGGCGGCGGTGACGCCCGCCGTCGCGGACCGCGCCGCGGAGATCACGCGCACGATCCTCGAGGAGCTACAGTACGTCGGCGTGCTGTGCGTCGAGTTCTTCGTGAGCACCGACGGCGAGCTGCTCGTCAATGAGCTGGCGCCGCGGCCGCACAATTCCGGGCATCTCACGATCGACGCCGCGGTGACGAGCCAGTTCGAGCAGCAGGTGCGGGCGATCTGCGGGCTGCCGCTCGGCTCGGCCGAGATTCTGCGCCCTGCTGCGATGGCCAACCTGCTGGGCGACCTCTGGATCGGCGGCGAGCCGAACTGGGCGGCCGCGTGCCGCTTCCCGGAGGTGAAGCTGCATCTCTACGGCAAGATCGAGCCGCGCGCCGGACGCAAGATGGGGCACCTCACCGCGGTGGCGCCCACGGTGCAGCGGGCGCAGGAACGGGTCATCGCCGCGCGCGACGCGCTGCTCATCTAGCCGGTAGCCGGTAGCCAGTAGGTGGTAGCCGGTAGCCGGTAGGTGGTAGCCGGTAGCCGGTAGGTGGTAGCCGGTAGCCGGTAGGTGGTAGCCGGTAGCCATCGAGCTCGGCCTGCCACCCTACCAGCTACCGGCGCTACCGGCTACCGGCTACCGACTGGGGTGTCAGCCTCAGCGTATGGATCGCCGGGCCGGGCAGCAACGGCGTCGGCTCGCCCGCGAGCCACGCCGGGTGCGAGTTCGCGTAGAAGGGCGAGAGCGGGTGGCCGCTCTGGCCCGTTGGCATGTGCATGATCCCGTCGGCCTCACGCCCTGGTGACACGACCATCCGCACCGATGCGCCGATCGCCCCCCAGTGCACGCGCGGCGTGTAGAGGTCGCCGGGCACCGGCGCCAGCGGCATATCGAGCCACCAGCCGATGAACGGCATGGCGGCCGACAGTGGATGCCGGTACGCGACCTCGTTGTATTCCGACCAGACCCGATCCCGGAGCGTCCCGCGCCGACCGCGCATCGCTTGCGCGATCGTGTCGTCGATCGCCTCGAGCAGCATGTGGCGCCAGGTGGCGTACCGCGGATCCAGCAGGTGCGGCGGCCGCTCGGTGACGAGCCGCCAGATGGCCGCGTCGCGGCGGCGGACCGTTGTGTAGTCGAAGAAGCGGTCCGCCTCGTAGCACTCGATGAGAACGAACCGAATGACGCGGTCCGAGAGCAGCTGGCGGAACGCGCGCGTCAGACGGTACGCGGCGGAATGGGGCGCGGCGTGCCCCGACCAGTCCCGTTCGAGAATGTCTCGAAACAGCGCACGCCCGGCGTTCCCGCTGATCGCCTCGGGTGTGAGCGTGTCGAGCAGCAGCGTCCGCCAGCGCGCCAGGAAGTCGGCGCGCGTGTCGAGCTGGATGTCGAGCAGATCGCGCGGCGAGAAGCGATCGCGCGCCATCAGCCGATCGCGGATGATGCGCGCGCGCGATCCGATTTCGTAGCTGCCGTCGCCGAGCGTCGCCAGCATCTGGCCGTTGACGACCCGGGCGTTCGCGGTCCACAGCCGGCCGTTCGGCGGATCGATCAGCCTCGGATACTCCGCGTCGTCCAACCAGCCGTCCCAGCGGCGCGCGCCGTCCGACCACGAGGCCGGCATTCGTCCGTCGAAGCCGACGCGGCGGGGAATCGACCCATACACGGTCCAGCCGACACCGCCGTCACGATCGATGAGGATGACGTTCTGGCCCGGTGCGCCGATGCCGTTCGCCTGCTCGAAGGCCTCGCTGAGCGTGCGCGCCAACTCCATCGGCGTGATCGCGGCGGCCAGCCGGTCGGCGGCGTGCGCCACCCACCGGTACGCCCGCGGGCGCCCGCGATGATCGGGGCCGAGCACCGGCCCCCAGATCGTCCACATCACGTCGTGCCGCTGCGGCGGCTGGCCGGCAACCTCGATCACCTCCTCGTGCCGCTCGAACTCGCGCCAGCCGTCCGGCGTGCGGTACGCGTTCGGGCGAGACGGATCGACCTCGAGCAGCACGATGTCGCTCCAGTCGGCGTACGTGTTCGTGAATCCCCACGCGACGTAGCCGTTGCTGCCAACCACGATCGCGGGCACGCCGGGCAGCGTCACGCCGGTGACCCGGTGCCGCGCGCCGGGCGCCGAGCTGTCCGGCCACTCGAGCGAGGCGCGGTACCACGTGTTCGGCACGCGGATGCTGAGATGCATGTCGTTGGCGAGCAGCGCTCCGCCCGTTGTGGTAAGCGGCGCGGCGACCGCGAAGCTGTTGCTGCCAATCGCCTCGTGCTCACCGCCGTGAACTCCCAAGGCCCAATTCCCAATTCCCAACCGCCAGTCGACGCGTTCGAAGTCGGGACGTTCCTCGTTCTCGAGCGGCGGGTGAGGCTTCCCACTGCGTCTCGCCCGCAAGTCGTACACGTCGGGTCCGGGGATCGGCGGCACGGCGAAGGACGGTCCGACAAGCGGCGCGTCCCACTCGGACCCGCGAGGGGCAAGGAACTCCACCATGGGCGCTGGCAGCACGTCATGCATGGTGGCCAGCGTCGCTTCGTAGGAGCCGTCCGTGTCCTGCAGCGTGACGTACATCGACAGGATCACGAGCACGCTGTCCTCCGGCGTCCACGGCGCCGGCGTCTGGCGCAGCACGAGATACTCGAACGGCCGCGCACCGAGCGCCTGGAGCCCCGCGTTCACGCCGGCTGCGTACGCGTCGAGAATTGCGCGATCGGCCGCGCCAAGGAGACTCACCGTGCGGCGAGCCACGGCGCGGAAGCGATGCAGACGGATTTCCCGATCGAGCGCCAGCGCCCGCGCGCCGACGAGCGCCGACAGCTCGCCCGCGGTGCGGCGGCGGGCGAGATCCATCTGGAAGAAGCGATCTTGGGCGTGCAGAAAGCCGGTGGCGCGCGCCGCGTCCGCGCGGCTGGCGGCGCGAACGGCAGGGATCCCAAGCCGATCGCGGGTGACCTCGACAGGCGCCGAGAGACCGGCAACGCGCCGCTCACCGTCGAGTAGAGGAAGACTGCCGTGGAGCTGTGCGCGCCCCCACAGGACGAGGGCGGCGGTCGCCGCGAGGAGCACGACGAGAATCAGCGCGAGAATGCGCAGGAGGCGCCGCATGCGTGATCCATCTTAGCGGCAAGGTACAATTCCGCGTCGTGCCGATCCCCTTCCGCGCCGATCTTCGCGCGTTTCTCACCGAGTTCGTGGAGCAGCACCGGGGCGTCCGCCTCGGGCAGATGTTCGGACTGCCGGCCGGCTACGTCGGCCGGCGGCTGTTCGTCTGCCTGATTGAGGACGGGGTCATCGTCCGGCTGCCGCCCGATGTCGCGCAGCGTGAGATCAGGACGCGTGGCGAGCCCTACAGCCGTCGCGGGCGCGTGCTCGGCATGTGGGTGATGTACCGTCCCCGTTCGATCGCCGCCGCCCGCCGCCTCGTGCCGGTGCTCGAGGTGGCCGCGCGACACATCGCCGAGCGCCAACTGCCAACTCCCAACTCCCAAGATTCCACTTCCCAAACCTGGCTTGGGAGTTGTGGCGTTGGGAGGTGGGACTTGGGCCGGAAGCGAAAATAATGCCCACACGCTACGGCACCTCCCCCTGGCCGCACCAGTTTCCCGCCTCGCGCGTCCCCGCGTTCCCGCGATTTCGCGACGCCCGTACGGCCGACGTCGTGATTGTCGGCGGCGGGTTGACCGGCTGTGCGGCCGCCTACATGTGCGCGGCGGCAGGCCTGACGACCATTCTGCTGGAGCGCGATCGACTCGGCCAGGGGCAGACGGCCGGGAATGCCGGATGGCTGACGCCCGATCCCGGCCCGGCGTTCCGCGAGGTGGCGTCGACGCACGGTCTCCGGGCGGCGCGTTGCGTCTTCGAGGCGTGGCGCCGCGGCGCGCTTGAGGGGGCGGCGCTGTTGCGCCGGTTGCGCGTGCAGTGCCACCTCGAGCCGCGCGACACGATCGTGGCGGCGGCCCGCGGCGAGCAGGAGAAGCTGCTGCGGCGCGAGTACGACGCGCGCCGGAAGGCCGGCCTCGACGTCGCGTGGCTGACCCAGCGGCAGGTGCAGGGCCGGACGCGGCTCGAGGCCTCCGGGGCGCTCAAGATGGACGACGGCTTCGCGCTCGACCCGTACCGCGCCTGCCTCGGCCTCGCCACGGCCGCCGTACGCCGCGGAGCGGCCTGCTTCGAGCGCTCGCGGGTCAGGAAGGTCCGCTTCACGCGAAGGCACGCCGACGTGATCGCCGAAGGAGAAACGATCCGGACGCGCCGGGTGATCGTCGCCACGGGCAGTGCGACGGTGGAGTTCAAAGCGCTGCAGCGGCATTTCACGCGCCGGGAAGCCTACGGCGTGCTGACGGAAAAGATGCCCGCGCGCATGCGGCGGCAGATCGGCGATCCGCGCGAGGCGCTCGCCGATCTCCACGTGCCGCCGCGTTACGTCCGCTGGAGCGGCGGCGATCGCCTCCTCGTCATCGGCGGCGATCAGCGCGAGACGGCCGACCGGAAGCGGGCCGCGGTGGTCGTGCAGCGCACGAACGAGCTGATGTACGAGTTATTGACGATGTACCCGGCGATCTACGGCCTGCAGCCTGAGTACGGCTGGGACGCGCCCTACGGTGAAACCGGGGACGGCCTCATGTACATCGGCGCGCACCGCAACTTCCCGCACCACCTGTTCGCGCTGGGGGGCCGGGCCGTGAGCGTCACCGGCGCCTTCGTGGCGGCGCGCCTGTTGCTGCGGGCCGTGCAGGGCGCGACCGAGCCGGCCGATGAGGTCTTCAGTTGGACGAGATGACGCCGCCGGGGCCGGTCGACCTTCTTGCCTTCGGCCCCCATCCCGATGACATCGAAATCGGCATCGGCGGGACGCTGGCCAAGCATGCGGCGCTCGGCCACCGGGTCGGCCTGTGCGACGTGACCGCGGGCGAGATGGCGAGCAACGGCACGGTCGACGAGCGGCTGGCGGAGGGCGAACAGGCGCGCGTGGTGCTCGGCGCCCTCTGGCGGGCGAACCTGCGCATTCCGGATCGGAGCATCGGGAGCGACCCGAACCACATCCGGCGTGCCGCTGAGCTCGTCCGCCGCGCGCGGCCGCGGGTGGTCGCGCTGCCGTACTGGTCCGACCGGCATCCGGACCACGTCGCCGCCAGCCACCTGCTGACCGAAGCGGTCTTCAGCGCGGGGCTGCGGCGGTATCCGGCCGCGGGCGAGGCCTGGAAGCCGGAGGCGGTCTGCTACTACTTCATCAACGAGATGGGACCGCCGTCGTTCGTGGTTGACGTGAGCGACCACTACGAGACGAAGCGCCGCGCGCTCGCCTGCTACGCGAGTCAGTTCAGGCCGACGGCCGCCGGCGCGGTGCCGACGCGGCTCACCGGCGCACGCTTTCAACAGCTCATCGAAAGCCGTGACGCCCAGTTCGGCGCGCAGATCGGCGTCGCGTTCGCCGAGGGGGTCGTCGTCCGGCTGCCGCTGGTCCGGCGGCACCTCTTCTCCGGAGAATAAGGTGACGGGCGAAATTGCCAACTCCCAAATTCCAACTCCCAAGACTTCGCGAGTGGCGTTTGGGCGTTGGGAGTTGGGCCGTGGGAGTTGCCGCGGATGAACATCGGCATCGTCTGCTACGCGTCGGTGGGCGGCAGCGGCATCGTGGCCACCGAGCTCGGGAAGGCGCTGGCGCGCCGCGGGCATCAGGTGCATTTCATCAGCACGGAGACGCCCTTCCGGCTCGGCGAGTTCCAGGCCGGGCTCGCCTTCCATCAGGTGCTGACGCCGACCTATCCCCTCTTCCGGGAGCCGCAGTACCTGCTGTCGCTCGCAAACAAGATCGTGCAAGTGGCGCGTGAATCCCATCTCGACATCATTCATGCGCATTACGCGGTGCCACACGCGACGGCGGCGTTCCTGTCGCGGCAGGTGCTGGCGACCACCGGCAACGGCCCCGCGCCGCGCGTCGTCACCACGCTGCACGGCACCGACATCACGCTCGTGGGCAACGACCCGTCGTACTCGCGGATCGTGGCGTTCTCGATCGAGCAGTCGGATCTGGTGACGGCGGTGTCGGAGAGCCTCCGCGCGTCGACGTATGCGGAGCTCGGCGTCACCCGGGAGATTTCGGTCATCCCGAACTTCCTGGACTGCGCGATCCACCGCCGCCAGCACCACCCCGAGCTGCGGCGCCGGCTGGCGGGCGACGACCCGCGCGTGAAGATCGTGACGCACGTCTCCAACTTCCGGCCGGTCAAGCGCATCGATGCCGTGCTGCGGGTGTTCGATCGCATCCGGCGGACGGTGCCCTCGCGGCTGCTGCTCGTGGGCGACGGTCCCGAGGGGGAAACGGCGCATCGCGTGGCGCGCGAGCTGGGGATCACCGGGCTCCTCCACGTCGTCGGCGCGCAGGAAGAGGTCGTCCCGCTGCTGTCGGTGAGCGATCTGTTCCTGCTGCCGTCGGCGCAGGAAAGCTTCGGGCTGGCGGCGCTCGAGGCAATGGCGTGCGAAGTGCCGGTGGTCGCCTCGCGCGTTGGCGGCCTGCCCGAGGTGATCGAGCACGGCGTGAGCGGCTTCCTGCACCCGCCGGAGGCGCTCGACGAGATGGCGGCAAGCGCCCTCATGCTGTTGACAGACGAGGCGCGGCACGAGGCGATCGCCACCGCGGCGTGCCGCCGCGTCCGGGTGCACTTCTGTGTGGAGCGCGTGGTGCCGATGTACGAGGCGTGCTATCTCAGGCTAGCTGGTAGCCGGTAGCCGGTAGCTGGTAGCTGGTAGCCGGTAGCTGGTAGCCGGTAGCCGGTAGCCGGTAGCCGGTAGCTGGTAGCCGGTAGCTGGTAGCCGGTAGCTGGTAGGAACTCTAGCCAGTAGCCTGTAGCCGGCGGCCGGTCGCCGGTAGCCTGTAGCTCGAGGCCAGGTGGCAGAATTTGCCACCCTGCCATCCTCCAGGCACTGCATTTTCGTCGCACCGCAGATTCGTCTTTGCGAATTCCCGAGCAAATCGCGTGTGCATGCGTTGTGCATGAGGGCCGCGTGCCATGACGCAGACAGGGTCATTCCGCGATCTCAAAGTGTGGCAGCAGGCAATGGAGCTCGTCGAAGACATGTATCGTGTGACATCGCGGTTCCCAACCGAAGAGCGTTTCGGACTGAGCGCCCAGATGCGACGCGCTGCCGTTTCGATTCCGTCGAACATCGGAGAAGGTCGGCGGCGCAAGCGACAGCGAGTCTACCTTCATTGCCTGGACGTCGCGCTTGGATCGCAAGGCGAGGTGGAGGTGCAGCTCGAAATCGCACGGCGTCTCGGATTCCTGACACAGCAGGACTACGAACGTCTGGCCAATCGGACCGCCGAGATCGGCAAAATGCTGAACGGCCTCATCGAATCGATGCAGCCGTACGAATAAGGGCAGCGTCGCTACCGGCTGCCGGCCACGAGCTATCGGCGGCAACAACCGGAAGGACGCAGACGCGACACGATTCAGCGCCGTCATCAGCGCCATCGTCGGCAAGCGGCTCACCTACGATGCGCTGACCAGTCTAGGCCAAGTCTAGGCCGATCAACATGGGTACGGCTGAGAGCAAGAAGGTCAGTGCATGAATAAGAGACTTCAGGCTTTTGCTAAGTGGATTCGCCGATGGTTCAGACAAGACACGACTGGGGCGTGGACGGCCATAGCCACCATCGCTATCGCGATCTTTACGTTCTTGTTGTACGGCGTAACCAGTGAGACGAATAGAACGACCCAAGCGATTCAACGAGCTTATGTCAATGTCGGCCGCGTTGAGACTGGCACGGTAATAGTTGAGGGCGGGGTCGCCACAGCCGTGCGTATCGAAGTCCCATGGACCAATAGCGGCACAACGCCAGCCCTGAACACAAGTTCCAGAATTGGGTGGGGTACATATCCGGGCGAACTTCCGCTAAACACACCCATCACGATCGCCACCCAAGACCCATCCCTCACCGCTATTGGGCCAATGGGTGCGACCAATACTCGCGGCATCATTCCAATCGACTACGTGCGGAGAGCGTTGAATGGGGAACGCTTGTACATAACTGGCTGGACTACCTACCGAGACGTTTTCCCGAGCACACCGTGGAGGTTGACTGAGTTCTGTTGGGAGATCGTCAAGGTCGACGAGACGCCAAGCCGTATTCAGTGGACTGGGACTTCTTGTCCAGGTGAGCGCAACTGCTATGACGAGGACTGCCCCGATTACAAGGAGCGCATACGGGAGCGGCTCGACGAGGATCGCGCACGTCTCGGCACGCTGCGCCAGCAGTGATGGTCGCCATCCTCGTCGTCACCGTTGCCGGCTTGTCCAGACCACAACACGCTTGACAGGTTCCCCGTCTAGTATTCTGTTGCCGCTACCAGCTACCAGCTACCAGCTACCAGCTACCAGCTACCGGCTACCGGCTACCGGCTACCGGCTACCGGCTACCGGCTAGGAGAACGGCGCCAGCTTCTTGAACGTGGCGAGCACCCACCGGTAGCCGTCCGGATCGGTGACGGCCGCCACGCGGTCGCCCCACGGCTTGTCTTCGGCTTCCTCCACTCCGGCGCCCGCCTGCCGCGCCCGCGCCAGCGCGCGATCCACGTCGTCGACGTAGGTGTAGAGCGCCGCGATGCCGCTCGTCGCGGCCGTCGCGTCCCCCTTCCGAATCAGCATCACCACCGAGTCGCGGTGGCACATCTCGGCGTAGCGGAGCTGGCCGTCGACGTCAGTCAAGACGACGCCGCGCGTGAATCCGAACGCCCGCTCGAGAAACTCGACCGATGCCGCGACGTTGGCGACCGCCAGATAACTGTTGATCGCCTGCATGCTCGGCGCGAGGCCGCTGTCGGCCGGCGACGGCCGCCTGGCGGTGGACGCCGGTGCGGGAATGCGCAGGCGAGGCGCGGACGCTCGCGTCCGGCGGACCGCAGGACGTCGGGTACGCCGGCGAACCCGAGTGGTGTGTCGTTTGCGCGCCATGGTGAAATCGAGCGGTGCGATTGTAGCAGCGCCTCGACACGAAAACGTAATCCGCGCGGCAGAACCGCAATGACGCTGGTCGCGGAATATTCGCCTCGTTCGCGCGGACCGTTGCGCATACAATTTGCTTCTCCCCGGGGTATCCGTATGGCGCGAGAGAACTGGCAGGGCGAACATCTGCTTCGACGGGCGGCATTCGGGCCGAGCGCCACGGATCTCAATCGCTTCGACGAAACTCCCCTCTCATCCGTCGTCGACTTCCTGGTTGAGTACCAGCGGCAGCCCGACGATGTCGATTCGCGCATCGGGCGGAGCGACCACGTCAGCGTCACCACGCGGGGCGGCCAATTCTCGCCGAACACCAATATCGAAGACGCACGCCAGCGGTGGCTGTTCCGGATGGTGCATTCCGAGCGCCCGCTGCAGGAGAAGATGGCGCTCTTCTGGCACAACCACTTCGCGACCGCGTACAGCAAGGTCGCCGGCTTCGCCGGCGGGCTGCAAGCGACGAAGATGATGGCGGGGCAGATCGAGCTGTTCCGGCAGCACGCGCTCGGCAACTTCCGCACCCTGCTGATGGAGGTCGCCCGCGATCCCGCGATGGTGGTGTGGCTCGACGGGCGGACGAACTTCCGCGCCCGGCCGCAGGAGAACTTCGCGCGCGAGATCATGGAGCTGTTCACGTGGGGCGTGGGCCATTACACGGAGCAGGACGTGTACGCCGCGGCCCGCGTGTTCACCGGGTGGAACCTGCAGCGGGTTCCGGCGAACGGCAACAACAACGACCCGGCCACGTCCTACGAGTTCTTCTACAACGCGAACCAGCACGACACGTCGGCGAAGACGTTCACGTTTCCGATCTACAGCGACGGCGGCCGGACGATTCCGGCGCGGTCGGCAGCCGACGGCATGCAGGACGGCATCGATTTCATCACCGCGCTGGCGCGGCACCCCGAAACCGCGCGGCGGCTGGCGCGCAAGCTCTGGAACTTCTTCGTGACCGACCTGCGTCCCGCGGACCCGGAGTTCGTCGAAGGGGTGGCGAGCGAATACCTGCGGAACACCGAGATGAAGCCGGTCGTCCGGTACATCCTCCGCTCGCACTGGTTCAACGATCCGGACGTCTGGTTCACGCGCTACTGCTGGCCGGTCGAGTTCGTGGTTCGTGCGATTCGCGAGGTCGGGTGGGCCGGCTTCTCGGTGGATGCCGCGCGCACCCCGCTGACGAACATGGGGCAGACGCTGTTCGAGCCGCCCGACGTGGCCGGCTGGGAGCTGGGGCCGGGCTGGTTTTCGACGGGCACGATGCTCGCGCGGATGAACTTCGCCGCGACGCTGGCCGCCAACCAGCGGTTCAATCTCGCCAGGGCCACCGCTGGATCGCGCGTCACGCCAGAGCAGCTCCTGGACTTCTTCCTCTTCGAGCGGCTGACGCCGGCGCCGTTCGAGCTCGGCCCGTACCGTGAGCTCCTGTCGTACGTCAACACCGCCCCGTGGACCGGGTCGGATGCGCAGGTCAACGCCAAGGCGGCCGGCCTCGCCCGGCTGGTCGTCGGGTCGTCTGAGTATCAGTTTGTATGAGGCGCTGATGGCACAGATCTCCCGACGCGAGTTCCTCCGTGACGGCGTGGCGGCGTTCACCGTCAGCTTCACGGCGCCCGCCTTCCTGAGCGATATCGCCCTCGCGCAGGGCGCGCGGAGCCGGAACCTCGTCGTGGTGTACCTCAGCGGCGGCAACGACGCGCTCAACACGGTCGTTCCGTATCAGGACCTGTTCTATTTCAGCCGCCGTCCGGCAATTGCCGTTCCCGCGGGGCAGGTCCTGCAGATCGGCAGCGACTCCAGTCGCAAAGCGCTCGGGTTGCACCCGCGGCTCACCGGCCTGCACACCATGTTCAACGAAGGCCGCCTCGCCGTCGTGCAGCGGACGGGGTACCCGAACTCGAGCCGCTCGCATTTTCAGGGCACCGACATCTGGGGGACCGCCAACCCGGACACCACGTCGGGGCTCGGCTGGCTCGGCCGGTACCTCGACACGCTGCCCGGGCCGGTCGACACGCTGTCGGGCTGGAACGCAACCCGCGAAACGCCGCGCGCGCTCGTCGCCCGTACGGTCGCCGTGCCGGCGATCCCGGACGCGCGCACCTACAGCCTGGCCAGCCCGAACGGCGGCGTCGAAGCGCAGAACGAGCGGCTCGCGGCCACCCGAATCGCCTCGCACGTACCGGTCGACCGGCCGCACCTGTCGTTCGTCAACGGATCGATCCGGGGCGCGCTCGACACGCTGGACCGCGTCGGCTCGGTCAACTCGTACGTCCCGACGGTGACGTACCCGAACAACGGGTTCGCGCAGGCGCTGCGCACGGTGGCCGCGTCGATCGTCCGCGGCATCGGCACGCGCGTGTTCTGGGTCCAGACCGGCGGGTTCGACACGCACGCCGGCCAGGGAAACGCCGGCGGCGGCGCGTACGCGACGTTGATGGCCACCTTCAGCAACGGCCTGCTGGCGTTCTACACCGACCTGCGCAATCAGGGGTTGCTGAACGATACCCTGATCCTCCAGTTCTCCGAGTTCGGCCGCCGGATTACCGAGAACGGCAGCCAGGGGACCGACCATGGCGCCGCGGGCGTGATGATGGCGATCGGCGGCGCGGTGCGCGGCGGCATCTACGGGACCGCCGCCTCGCTCGACCCGAACCCGGCCAACGCGACGCTCGAAAACGGCGGCGCCGACGTCCGGCACGAAACGGACTTCCGGGCGGTGTACGCCAGGGTGCTCGACGGCTGGCTGGGCGCCGACTCGGTGGCGATTCTCGGCGGCAATTTCCGGCAGGGCGTTCCGGCTATCATCTAAGCTATGAGGAAACGGCAGCGAATGGCCGCGGCGATGGCTGCGGCCGTACTGATGGGTTTGTCCGCTGCCCCAGGGGCGCGGCAGGAATCCGAGGAAGCCCGCCGGGTCCGCGAGGCCGCCACCGTCTTCGGCGAGATCATGATGGCCGAGGACAAGGCGATTCCGAGGGCGATCCTCGGAAAGGCCGAAGCGGTCGCCATCTTCCCCAGCACCGTGCGCGCCGGCTTCATTGTGGGCGGCATGCGCGGGCGCGGCATCATCAGCGCGCGGACCGAGGGCGGCTGGTCGGCTCCGGGATTTCTCACGCTCACCGGCGGCAGCTTCGGCCTGCAGATCGGGGGCCAGGCCGCCGACATCATCCTCGTGATCAACAATCGGCGCGGCCTCGAGAACCTCATCTCGAACCAATTCACGCTGGGCGCGGACGCGTCGGTGGCGGCGGGACCGGTGGGCCGCGACGCCAAGGCGGCGACCGACGTGCAGCTCCGGGCCGCGATCCTCAGCTACTCGCGAGCGCGCGGGCTCTTCGCCGGCGTCACCGTGAACGGCAGCACCGTGCGGCCCGACCGCGATGCCAACGAGCGCTTCTACGGCAAGCGGCTCGAGACGAAGCAGATTATCTTCGGCGCGCCGCCCGGCACGCCCGCGCCCGTGCCGCTCTGGTTGGAAACGCTGACCCGCTACACGCGCTGAGTCGGGCGCCTCGCCCGCATCAGAAATCGAACTGCACGCTCACTCGGACGGTGCGCGGCAGCACCGGGTGGGTGTGGATATCCTCGACGCCGACGACCGGCTCACCGCGCAGACGCGACACGTAGTAGTAGTCGTTCCGTCCCGTCTCGAGCGCGACGAGCAGATGTCCGGCGCCAACTCGAGGCGACGCGGCGGCCAGGACTCGCCGGAATCGGTCCCCGCCCGCCGTCAGTCGCACGAGCGGGCGCTCGAGAAAGCTGACGTAATTGATGTTCGCCGCGCCGGCGGTCGAAAAGTCGCCTTCCTCGGCGTAGTAGGGGCCCTTCTTGAACTGGATGCCGCTGAGGAGCTCCGGAATCAGAAAGTTGAGATCCGTCCATCCCTGCCCGTGGCCGTGCGTCGGCATGTTGACGGGAACACCCGCGACGGTCACCGCAAAGTCGGTTCCGTGATCGAGATTGAAGCCGCGCAGGTAGTACTGGTTCGCCTTTCCCTCACCGCTGTGCTGGGTGATCACGACCCCTGGCACCGTCTCCAGGACTTCGGCGGGGCGCGCGAACCCCCGGCCCTGAAGCTGTTTCGCGGTGATGGCCCCTCGGAGGCAGCGCCCGCCACACCGATCAGGTTCTCCGCCGGGTCGGGCACCTCGCCGATGCTGCGGAACGTGCGACGGCCGGTCACGACGTCGTCGGCGGTGAACGCCAGCGGCAGGACGGCGTTGACCGTCAGGGGCACGTCCGCGGCCACCACGATATGTTTCGTCACCTCGCCGAAGTTCACGAGTGAAAACCGGAGTTCGTATGGTCCGGGTGCCGCGTCGAGCCGATACCATCCGGACTCGTCGGTGGCGGTTTCGACCACCGGACCGTCCGGCGCGTGAAGCCGCACGGAGATCCCGGGCAGCATGTGGCCCGAGTCGTCTCTTACGTGTCCGGCCACCAGCGGCCGCTCGGCGGCCGCCGCCCGCCCGCACAGGACCAGGAGCATGGCCGCAAGGAGAAGGTGGATTCTGGCCATGTACCAGGTTTCTACGGACCGGCCGGGCCGCTGGATTTCCGCGTGATACCATCCGGTCGCGCTCGGCGCGCGTAAGACGTGGTGATGGGACTGCTGGCGGCCGTGGCGGCGTTCCGATCCGAGACGGCGGAGGCGCAGGCCGAGGATCGCGACTGCCTCCGCCGCCTCGCCTCCGGCGACGGCGAGGCGGCCGCGCGCCTCTACGATCGGCACGCCCGTGCGGTGTATTCGCTCGTCCTCCGCATCGTCTCCGACGAAGGCGATGCGGAAGACGTGGTGCAGGAAGTGTTCGCGCAGGCGTGGCAGCAGGCGTCGCGCTACGATCCGTCGCGGGGCGCCGTAGGGGCGTGGCTGCTCATGATGGCGCGGACGCGGGCGATTGACAGGCTCCGCGCGCGGCAGGCCCGCCCGGAGCCGCAGGCGCTCGGCGGGGATCAGCTGACCGGCGTTCCGGCCGCAATGCGGGACCTGGCCGCCGAATTGCTCGACGCCGAGCAGGCGCGCCGGGTGCGGCAGGCGCTCGGCGAGCTGCCGCTGCTGCAGCGCTTGGCGATCGAGCTGGCGTACTACGAAGGGTTGACGCAGCGCGAAATCGCCGATCGGCTCGAGGAGCCGCTCGGCACCGTCAAGACCCGCATCCGTCTCGGACTGCTGAAGCTGCGGGACGCGCTCGCGGAAGAACGACCATGAATCCGTCGCACGACGATCTCAAGGCGCACGCCGGCGCGTACGTGCTCGGCAGTCTTGATCCGGATGATCGGGTTTCCTTCGAGGCCCACCTCGCCGCGTGCGAGGACTGCGCGGCCGAAGTCCGCGCGCTCGGCCGCGTCACCGAAGCGCTCGCCCGCAGCGTGCCCGACCGCACGCCGCCGCCGGAGCTGCGGCGGCGCGTACTGGGCGCCTTCCAGGCGCAGCCGGCGGCGACGCGGGCGCGCGCGCCCGCGGGCCTCGGCCAGTGGCTGCCCATCGCCGCCCTGTTGGTGCTCACGATCGGGATCGGCGTCTATGCCGCGCGGCTGCAGGTGCGTGTGACCGTGCTCGAAGAACGGCTCGAGCAGGCGCTCCTGCAGGCGTCGGCCGCTGAAACAGCGGTGGCCGACGCACGACGCGTCAACACGGAGCTGCAGTCGGCGATGGGCGTGCTCGCCGCGCCCGATCTGGTTCGCATCGATCTTGCCGGCCAGGCGCCCGCGCCGCAGGCGACGGCGCGCGCGCTCTGGAGCCGCGCGCGCGGGATGGTGTTCACGGCATCCAACCTGCCGCCGCTGCCCGCCGGGCGCGTGTATCAGGTGTGGGTCGTTCCCGCCGCCCAGGCGCCCATCAGCGCCGGGCTGCTGACGCCGGATCCCGCCGGCGCAGGACAGTCGTACTTCAACACGCCGCCGGACATT
Organism: Acidobacteriota bacterium; assembly: GCA_016192845.1. Classification (GTDB taxonomy): domain Bacteria; phylum Acidobacteriota; class Vicinamibacteria; order Vicinamibacterales; family UBA2999; genus MELF01. The sequence goes on along the minus strand of JACPTI010000005.1, from coordinate 13,599 downwards.
CCACCGCCGGCAGCGGTCGCGGTCTCGATCGAGCCGGCGGGCGGCGTCCCCGCCCCGACCGGCGCCATCTATCTGGTCGGCAAGCCGGGAGCGGCTTCGTAGATCCAACCGGCGCTTCTGTCCGTAGACGCCTTCGGGAGGTGCTACGTGAAGAAGCTTGCCTGCGCCGCGATTGCATTCCTCGTGGCGGTCCCGTTCATGACGGCGACAAGAGCCTCGAGCCACCGCGAGGCCCCGCTCATCAGCCAGGATCCGCTTGCTGACAATACCGACCTCTACGCGTTCGTCAGCCCCGAACGTCGGGACCGGGTGGTGCTGATCTCGAACTTCATTCCACTGAACGAGGCGCCTACGCCGGAGGTCGCCGCCGCGATCGGCGACCTGCTCGCGCGCACCGGCGACGCGCGCGGGGCGGACGAGATGTACGCCCGAGCCGAGGCGCTCGAGCGCGAGGGGTGGAAGCTGGAGGAGCCGCAGCCCGGCGCGCTGGCACGGATGCTCGCGGAGCGCGGCCTGAAGATCGCAGAAGCCGTTCGGCTGGCCGAGCGGGCGGCGCGGGACCGTTCCGACATCGTCACCATGGATACGCTGGCGTGGGCCTACTTTCAGGCCGGCCGGTTTGCGGAGGCTCGCGCGGCCTCGGTGCAGGCGCTGCGCACGGGCACCGCGGACCCGCGCATCCGGTGTCACGCGGCCGCAATCGAGGCGGGGTCCCCGCCGCGCACGCGTGCGCGGTGGGGTGGAGGTGGGGTATCGTCGCGCGGACGTTGCGCGTTGGGGTGCTTCGAGCGGGCCGCGACCAGCCCGGCGTCAGCCGTAGATCGCGCGCAATGCCGGCTCGAGCAGCGGATACCAGAACTCGAAACCGAATAAGTGGGCCTTTTCCGGAAAGACGCGCTGGCTGGCCAGCAAGGCATCGGCCATCTCGCCGAGCACCAGCCGCAGGGCGAAACCGGGCGTCGGCATGAACGCGGGACGCCGCAGCACCCGTCCCAGCGTATGCGCGAACTCCAGGCTCATGACCGGGTTCGGCGCCGTCGCGTTGAGCGGTCCCGACACGGCCGCATTCGTCAGCCCCCACAGCACCAGGGCCGTCCAGTCGTCCCTATGAATCCAGGAGATGTACTGCCGGCCTGATCCGATCGGCCCGCCCACGAACAGCCGGAACGGGAGCGCGAGCTGTGGCAGCGCGCCGCCGTCGCGGGCGAGCACGATCCCGCTCCGCAGCAGCACGACGCGCGCCTCCGGCCCGGCGGCCAGCGCCTCCTTCTCCCAGGCGACGCCGAGGCCCGCGAGGAATCCCGTTCCGGCGCCGCTCTCCTCGGTGAGCGGATCGTCGCCCCGCGGGCCGTAGATGCCGACCGCGGACGCGTTGATGAGCACCGGCGGGATGTGCCGCACGCTTTTCATCCCCGCGACGAGCGACCGGGTCACGTGCACGCGGCTGTTCCACATGGCGCGCTTGTGGGCCGCCGTCCAGCGCTTGTTGATTGGCGCGCCCGCCAGGTTGACTACGGCGTCGGCCTCTTCGAGCACGTGCACCCACTGGGTGATAGGGCCGTAGGGGTCCCAGCGGAGGTGATGGTTCCTGGACGGCTGCCTCGTGAGGACCACCGCCGTATGGCCATCCTTCTGGAGGCGTTCCACGAGGGCCGATCCCAGGAAGCCGGTCCCGCCGGCGACGACGATGCGCATGTCGTGGAATGGTATACGGACCGGGTGGTTGACATCGGGGCGCGCCCGATCTACTAACTAACTAGTTGGTTAACAAGAGGCGCACCCCGGGCGAGTCGCAGGCGGCCGTCTTCCGGGCGGCGGCGCAGGAGTTCGCCGAGCGCGGCTTCGAGGCCGCGCGCGTCGACCGCATCGCCGCCCGCGCGCGCGTCAACAAGGCGATGCTCTACTACCACTACCGGAGCAAGCTGGAGCTCTACATCGAAGTGCTCCGCGACATGCTCCGCGCCGTGGGCGTCCGCACGCGCGCCATCGCTGACGGCAGCGCCCCCGCCGACGCGAAGCTCGACGCCTGGATCGCCGCCATCGTGGAAGAAGCGGCCGCCCGCCCCTGGTTTCCGCCCATCATGCTGCGGGAGCTCGCCTCCGGCGCCGCGCACATCGACGACGCGACGCTCGGGATGATGAACGCCGTGTTCCTCACCGTACGCGACGTCATCACGCAGGGCCAGCGCGAGGGGACGTTCCGCGACGCGGATCCGCTCCTCACCTATCTGATGATCCTTCCCTCGATCCTGATCTTCTTTGCGCGCCAGCGGGTCATCGTGCAGCGCAAGAGCGTGCACGGCCTTGCCGCGGCGGCGCCGCGCGACGTGGACGAGTTCATCCGGCACGTGCAGACGTCGGCACGTGCCATGCTCCGGAGACACACATGAAGACGAGAGGCGCATGGTCCGTCATCGGCGCCGCGCTCGTGGCGGCGGCCGGCTGCGAGGCGCCAGAGCCGCCGAACACGATACGCGTGTCGGGGCACGTCGAAGCCACCGAGGTCCAGCTCGCGCCCGACGTGGGCGGGCGCCTGCTCGAGCTGCGGGTCGCCGAAGGCGACCGCGTCGGCGTGGGCGACCTCGTCGCGCGGCTCGACACGCGCGACGTCGAGCTGCAGATCGCGCGCGCCCGCGCCGATCGTGCCGCTGTCGACGCCCAGCTGCGGTTCCTGCTGGCGGGCGCGCGCTCCGAGGATCTCCGCCAGGCGCAGGCCCAGGTCGACGCCGCGACGGCCGAAGCGGCGGCCGCCGCGGCAGAGCTGAAGCCGGCCGAGACGGACCTCGCCCGGTTCGAGGCGCTCCTCCGCGCCAACGCCGGATCGCAGAAGCAGCGCGACGACGCGGAGGCGCGGGTCGATGTGGCGAAGGAGCGCGTGCGGGGGGCCGAGGAGCGCGCCACCGCCGCCCGTGAGGTGCTGGCGCGCCTGCGCGCGGGCGCGACGCGCGAGGAGCTCGATGCGGCGCGCGCCCGCGTGGCCGTCGCCGACGCGCAGATCGCCGTGCTCGAGAAGGCCCGCGCCGACGCCACCGTCGTGTCGCCGGTGGCCGGCATCGTGACGCAGAAGCTCGCCGATGCGGGGGAGGTCGTGGCGCCGCGCATGCCGCTCGTCGTGGTCACCGACCTGGACAACGCCTGGGCGAACCTGTTCGTGCCGGAGCCGCTCGTGCCGCGCGTGAAGCTCGGCCAGGCGGCGACGATCCTGACCGACGCCGGCGACCGCGTTCCGGGGAAAGTCACCTACATCTCCCCGCAGGCGGAGTTCACGCCGCGGAACGTCCAGACGGCCGACGAGCGCTCCAAGCTCGTCTACCGCATCAAGGTGGCGGTCGACAACCGCGCCGGCACGCTCAAGGTCGGCATGCCCGTCGATGCGGAGCTGACGCTCCCATGACCACTGCCATCCAGTTGGCCGGCGTTCAGAAGCGGTACGGCGCGACGCGGGCGCTCGACGGGGTGAGCTTCGACGTCCGGCGCGGCGAGATGTTCGGGCTGATCGGATCCGATGGCGCCGGCAAGACGACCGCCATCCGCCTGATGTGCGGGTTGATCCGCGCCGACGCCGGCCAGGTGCGCGTCCTCGGCCGCGATCCGGTCCGCGAGCACCGCCACGTCACCGAGCGCGTCGGCTATCTGTCGCAGCGCTTCAGCCTCTACGGCGACCTGACGGTGGATGAAAACGTCGCGTTCTTTGCCGAGGTGCACGGCGTCCGCGACTACCACCGGCGCCGCAACCAGCTGCTCGAGATGACGCAGCTCGCGCCGTTTCGCGCGCGGCTGGCCGACCGGCTGTCCGGCGGCATGAAGCAGAAGCTGGCGCTCGTCTGCACGCTCGTGCACCAGCCCGAGCTGCTCCTGCTCGACGAGCCGACGACGGGCGTCGATCCGGTGTCGCGGCGCGAGTTCTGGAAGCTGCTTTCGGAATTTCTCTCGCAGGGGATCACGATTGTGATGTCGACGCCATACCTGGACGAGGCGGAGCGGTGCACCCGCGTGGCGCTCCTCCACGAGGGGCGCCTGCTCGCCAGCGACGACCCGTCGCGGCTGCGCGCCGCCGCCGAAGGCACACCGTCGCTCGAGGACGTCTTCATCAATCTCTTAGCGAAGCAGGTCGCATCATGATGATGAATACTCTCAAGAACACAAAGACGGCTTTGGCCACAAAGGCCACAAAGGTCACCAAGGACACCAGGAACACGAAGTACAAGAAATCCTTGGTGGTCTTTGTGTCCTTCGTGGCCGTCCGTCTTTGTGTCCTTGGGAGCAGCGCGGCGGCGCAAGATCTCACGCCGCTGCGCCTGTCCCTCGACGATGCGCGCATGCGGGCGGTGGCGGCGAGCCACCGCCTGGCGGAGGCGCGGGCGCGCGCGGCCGCGGCCGAGGACGCCGTGGCCGTGCGTGAGGCGGCCGATCGGCCGATCGTCGCGCTCCAGGGGAGCTACGGCAGGATCAACCACATCACCGAGTTCGTCGTGCCGACGGCGACCGGCGTGCCCCGCGTCCTGTATCCCGACGCTCCTGACAACTTCCTTACCCGCGTGGACCTTCAGTGGCCGATCTACAGCGGCGGGCGCACCGATGCGCTGGAGCGCGCGGCGCGCGCCGAGGCATCGGCCGCCGCCGCCGACGTCGCCGCGGCCCGGGCGGACCTGCGCCTGGAGGTGACGCGCGCGTTCTGGGCGCTCGTCACCGCACGCGCGACCGCCGATGTGCTCACCCGGAGCCTAGCCCGGAGCGACGCGAACCTCCGCGACGTGCGCGAGCGCCTGAAGGCCGGGCTGGTGCCGCCCAACGAGGTGGCTTCCGCCGAGGCGCAGCAGTCGCGCCAGCGGATGCTGCTCATCGAGGCGCAGAACCAGCAGGCGCTCGCCTCGGCGGAGCTCGCGCGCCTCATCGGCGCCGAGCTGCTGCAGCCGATCGAACCGGTGGAGGTCCTCGATCTGCCCCCCGCTGCGCCGGTGCCGCTCGTGAGTCTGCTGGCGGAGGCGCGGGCACTGCGCAACGAGCGGCGGTCGCTCGAGCAGCGGGTTCAGGCGGCCGATTTCGAGCGCGCGGCGGCGGAGGCGGGCCGCCGGCCGACGGTTGCCGTCACCGGCGGGTTCGACTACGCGCGGCCGAATCGGCGGATCTTTCCGCTCGCCGAGCGCTGGGACGACTCGTGGGAAGCGACGGTTGCCGTGCGGTGGCCGCTCTGGGACGGCGACCGCGCCCGGACCGAAGCGGCGCAGGCGAGCAGCCTCGCCACCGCCGCGCGGCACCGCCTCGCGGAGTTCGACTCCGTGCTCGCCCTCGAGCTGCAGCAGCGGCTGGTCGAGCTCGATTCCGGCCGCGCCGCGATCGCGGCGGCGGACGACGCCGTCCGGGCGGCGGCCGAGGCGCGCCGTGTCGTCACCGAGCGGTACCGGGCCGGCGTCGCCACCGAGACCGAGGTGCTCGACGCGGAGGTGGCGCTGCTCCAGGCAGAGCTCGATCGCACGCGAACGTTTGCGGGCGTGCGCCTCGCGGAGACGCGGCTGGAGCGGGCCCTCGGCCGATGAACGCCGTCGAGGTGCGGCAGCTCACGCGCCGCTTCGGCGCGTTCCTGGCGGTCGATCGCCTGAGCTTCGACGTCCGGCAGGGGGAGATCTTCGGCTTTCTCGGAGCCAACGGGGCGGGAAAGTCGACGACCATCCGGATGCTGTGCGGCCTGCTGCGCCCCACGTCCGGGGACGCGCGGGTGGGCGGGATCGACGTCGCCGGCAACCCCGAGGCGGTCAAGCAGCGGATCGGCTACATGTCGCAGCGCTTCTCGCTCTACGAGAAGCTCACCGTCGACCAGAACATCACGTTTTTCGCGGGCATCTACGGGCTGACCGGTGGCCGGCTCGCCTCGCGCCGCGCGTTCGCGCTGGAGATGGCGGGGCTCGAGGGGCGTGAAACGGCGCTCACCGGATCGCTCTCCGCCGGATGGCGCCAGCGCCTGAGCCTCGGCTGCGCCATTCTTCACGAACCGCCCATCGTGTTCCTGGACGAGCCGACCGGCGGCGTCGACCCGCTGTCGCGCCGGCGGTTCTGGCGCTTGATCCGCGAGCTGGCGCGCCGGGGCACCACCGTGCTCGTGACGACCCATTACCTCGACGAAGCGGAGCACTGCGACCGGATCGCCATCATCCATGCGGGACGGTTCGCCGCGATCGGCAGCGTGGGCGAGCTGAAGCAGGTGTTTGCCGGCCGGCCGATCCTCGAGGTGCGCGCGCCGCAGCCGGTGGAGGCGATGCGCCGGCTCGACGAGATGCCGGAGGTGGAGAAGACGAGCGTCTTCGGCACCGCCGTCCACGCGGTGCTGCGACCCGGCGCGGAGGCGGCGCACGGGTCGCCCCTGCCGGACGCGATCGCCGTCCGGCTGCGCGACGCCGGCATCCCGGCAACGTGCGCCATCGTCGATCCGTCGCTCGAGGACGTGTTCCTCGACATCGTCGAGCGGAGCGGCCGGTGAGGAAGACACTGAGCATCGCGATCAAGGAGCTCCGGCAGATCGTGCGCGACCGCCGGACGCTCCTGATCCTGCTGTTCGTGCCGGCGTTCTTCCTGCTGCTGTACGGGTACGCCCTCAGCTTCGACATCCGGAACATCGCGCTCGCGGTGGAGGACAACGATCGCAGCAGCGCCAGCCGCGAAGTGATCTCGGCCTTCGTCAACTCGGGCTATTTCGACTTCGTCGGCGATATCGCGAACGATGCCGAGATCGTGCGTCGGCTCGACGACGGGACCGCGAGAGCCGTGCTGGTGATCCCGGCCGGGTTCGGGCGCGACGTGCGCATCGCGCGTCCCACGAGCGTGCAGCTCATCGTGAACGGCGACAACGCGAACACGGCGACGACGGTGGTCGGCTACGCCGTCGGCCTCGTGAGCGCGGTGTCGGCGAGGTACGAGGCTGCGGCGGGGCCGGTGGCGGCCGCCCGCCCGCTGCTCACGAGCGAGACGCGCGTCTGGTACAACCCCGAGCTGCGCAGCACGCTCTTCCTGGTTCCGGGGCTCATCGCCTACATCGCGATGCTGACGGCCGTCGTCTCGACGGCGCTCTCCATCGTCCGCGAGAAGGAGGCCGGCACGATGGAGCAGGTCCGCATGTCGCCGGTCGGCCCGCTCGCCTACGTGGTCGGCAAGACGGTGCCGTACTTCCTGCTGTCGCTCGCCTCGGCGCTGGCGATCGTCGGCGTCTCGATGCTGCTCTTCGACCTGCCGGTCCGCGGGTCGTGGTGGCTGCTGATTCTCGCCGTGGCGCTCTTTCTCGTCGGCGCGCTCGCCTTCGGCGTGTTGATTTCGACGCTCGCGGACACCCAGCAGGTGGCGTTCCAGCTCGCGGTGCTGACGTCGTACCTGCCGACGCTGATGCTCTCCGGGTTCATCTTCCCGATTTCGAGCATGCCTGCGGTGCTGCAGGCGATCACTTATGCGGTGCCGGCGCGCTACTTCCTTACGGTGCTCCGGGGCGTCCTGCTCAAGGGCGTGGGCGCCGCCGTGGTCTGGCAGGACCTGTGGGCGCTCGTGGCGTTTGCCGCCGTCGTGCTGGCGCTCGCGTCGCTGCGCCTCAAGCGCGAGTGGAGTGTGAGCCGATGAGACGCATGGGACACCTGATCCGGAAGGAGTTCCTGGAGCTGCGCCAGGATCCGCGGCTCTTCGGCATCGTCATCATGGCGCCGCTCATCCAGCTCACGATGCTCGGCTACGCCGCGACGACCGACGTGCGCAACGTGCCGGTCGTCGTCGTCGATCAGGATCGATCGGCGCCGAGCCGGGAGCTCGTCGCGCGGTTCGAGGCGTCCGAGAATTTCGTGATCGTCGACGCGGTGTCGGCGATCGATGAGATCGACGCATATCTCGACGGCGGGCGCGCATGGATGGCGCTGGCGATTCCGGCCGGCTACGGCGAGCGTGTGCGGACAGGCCAGCCGGTATCCGTGCAGGTCGTGGCCGACGGCACCGACGCCAATTCGACGAATGTGGCGCTCGGCTACGCCGGCGCGCTCGTCGTGTCGTACGCGCGCGAGCTGGCGGCGTCGGCCGGCCGCCCGGCGACGCCGCTCGTCGCCGCCGACATCCGCGTGTGGTTCAACCCGACGCTCGAGAGCCGCCATTTCATGATTCCCGGCATCCTCGCGCTGCTGCTGCTCGTGGTGTGCGCGACGCTGTCGTCAATGGCGATCGTGCGCGAGAAGGAGCTCGGGACGCTCGAGCAGCTGAACGTCACGCCGCTGGCGCGCTGGGAGCTCATCGTCGGGAAGCTCGTGCCGTACGCCATCATCGGCATGTTCGACGTCTTTCTCGTCGTCGCGGTGGCCGTCGGCTGGTTCGAGGTGCCGCTGCGCGGCAGCTTCGGGCTGCTGCTGCTGATGTGCCTGGTCTACCTGCTCACCGCGCTCGGGCTCGGCCTCTTCGTCTCGACGATCTCGCGCACGCAGCAGCAGGCGATGATGACGACGTCGTTCTTCTTCCTGCTGCCGATGATCTTTCTCTCCGGCTTCATCTTTCCGATCGAGAACATGCCGGAGGCGATTCAGCCGATCACCTACCTGATCCCGTTGCGGTACTTCCTGGTGATCCTGCGCGGGATCTTCCTGAAGGGCGTCGGCCTGGAGGTGTTCTGGCCCGATGCGCTCGCGCTGCTCGGGTGGGGCCTGGCGATCCTGACGCTGGCGACGCTCCGATCGACCAAGCGACTGGCGTGATCACGAGCCACAGAGACACAGAGGCACAGAGAAGGAATATTTGATTCTGTGTCTCTGTGCCTCTGTGGCCCGTCTCAGTGGCGTCCGAGGAGCGCGGCCAGCAAATCGGTGACAGCGCTTTCGTTCCACGTGGAGGCGCTCGACGTCCCGTCCGTCCCGGCCTGCGTCCGTGCGATGACCCGCTCGCGCCGGCGCTCGTCGGCGAGGTCCTGCCGCTGCGCCTCGCGCGCCCGATCGAGGCCCCCTTCCTGAATGAACCGGACCACCTGGTGGAGCTCGCCGCGGTCCAGAAACGTGCCGTGGCCGCGGCAGACATCGACGATCGTCCCCGACATCCGCCCGAAATTGATGCGGTTCATGAGCTTTCCGCAGCGCGGGCAAGGCCGATATCGAACAGCGCTCGCGCGGGCGACCACCGTCCGCGGCGGGGACGCGGGTGCATGGAGCACGGCTGTCTGGTTCTCCCGGTCCGCGCACAGGCGCTCGAACGCGCCTGCTTCGATCCATGTTCCATCGCACGCCTCGCATTCCAGCAGATCCGTCGTGCCTACCGTCACCCACCGCATCGCGGCGCGGCAGGCGGGGCACAGTATCCGCTGTTCGGGGGCGCGTTCGGTGCGGCTACCCGGGGTGCCGCAGTGGTGGCAGAATGCCGCGCCCTCGAACAGCAGTCCGAAGCAGGATGGACAGCTGACGGTGGCCAGGCGCGAGCGGCAGTAGTCGCACCGTGTAGCCTCGGGCGCCGCCGGCGCCCCGCAACTCGGGCATCGAAGCGTCGCCAATCCCGCGGTCATTCCAGCCCCGCCCGATGGACGCGGCGCCATCGTCCGATACAGGAGGTGAGGAGGATCGGCCGCATGGGAGTGAGGGAGTTCATCCGGGGCGAGCTCATCGAGATCGTCGAATGGACCGACAGCTCGCGGAATACGCTGGTGCACCGGTTCCCGGACGACGACAAGGCCATCAAGAGGGGCGCGCAGCTGATTGTACGCGAATCACAGCACGTACAGTTTGTGTACCTCGGCCAGTTCGGCGACGCGTTCGGCCCCGGCAAGCACCGGCTCACGACCGACAACATCCCCGTCCTGACGACGCTCAAAGGGTGGAAATACGGGTTCGAGTCGCCATTCAAGGCCGACATCTACTTCATCACCACGCGTCTCGTCACCGGCAACAAGTGGGGAACGGGGCACCCGATCATGATGCGCGACAACGATCTTGGCGTGGTGCGCGTTCGGGCGTTCGGCACCTACGACTTCCGGATCAGGAAGCCGGCGCTCTTCCTCAAGGAGGTGTCCGGGTCCGATCACGACTTCACCCTCGACGAGTTTGCCGACACGATGCGCTCCCGCATCGTGAGCGTGTTCAGCGACGCGCTCGCCTCGGCGAACATTCCCGTGCTCGACATGGCGAGCCGCTACACCGAGGCCGGCGAGGCGCTGCTGCCGGTGATCAACTCCGTGGTGCTCGCCAAGTACGGGATCGAGATTACGACCTTCGTCGTCGAGAACGTGTCCGTGCCGGCCGAAGTCGAACAGGCGCTCGACAAGCGCTCGAGCATGGCGGCGATCGGCGATCTCAACGAGTACGTGAAGTACCAGCTCGCCGAGGGCATGGCGAAGGGCAGCTCGTCCGGCGGCGTGGCAGCGGAGATGGCGGTGGGCCTCTCGGTCGCGCAGCAGATCCTGCAGCAGCAGGGCTCGGCACTTGGCGTCGCGGCGGGGCCGCGTCCCTTGCCCGAGCTGCTGTCGCCGGCAGATGTTGCGGCCGCGCTCGGCGTCCCGGAGCAGGATGTGATGGCCGCGATCGAGTCAGGTGAGCTGGACGCGAAGAAGATCGGCGCCTCGTACCGCATCAGGCGGTCGGATCTGGAGAGCTATGTGAGTCGCTGACGTCTGCCGACTACGGGCCACAGAGACTCAGAGACACAGAGACCAAATTTCATCTCCGTGTCTCTGTGACTCTGTGGCGTGTTTCAGCGCAGGCCGAGCAGGCGCGCGGGGTTCTCACGGGCCATGCGATCGATCTCGCCGTCGGAGAATCCCCGTGCGCGCATGGCCGCGAGGAAGGCGGCAAACCCGTCAACGGGCAGCGGGTTGCCCATCTGCCCGAGGTCGGTCGAGAGGATGCAGAACTCCGGGCCGACCTTCCGGATCGCCTCTGCGAAGCGGTCGTAGCGGGCGCCGGCGTCGGCAGCGACAGGTGAGCTGCCGACGAACTCGATGAACGCGCCCAGCTTCGCCGCTTCCTGCATCTGCGGCACGGTCATCTGAATCGGCGGATTCATGGCGTGTGTCACGACCATGCGCTGGACGCCCTGGCGCCGCGCCTCGCGCAGCAGCATGAGCCCCTCTTCGGCCGACGAATGTCCCGTGGCGAGCACGAGGTTGTGCTTCGCGACCAGCGCGATCACCTCGCGCACCGGCGGCAGCAGCTCGCCGTTGCGCGAGACGCTCACGTACGGACGCGTCTCCTTCGAAAAGCGCACCTGATTCTCCGCATCGAAGGTCGGCATCCACACCACGCGGCCCCAGCCGCCCGTGACGCGCGTCATGTGCGCGACCGCGGACGGGTTGATCCCGCCGACCGTCAGGTTCAGATCGATGCCGCCGAACACTTCGATGCCCGGGACGAGTGTTCGCACGAGGGAGACCGGCCCTGCGGTTGATTCGTAATGGTTCTTGAGGACAACGGCGCGCATGCCGCGCTCCCGCGCCTGGCGGGCGGCTTCGATCGCGTCGAGCGCGCGTGGGCGGTCGTCAGGAAGGCTGTGCACGTGGATGTCGATGGCGCCGGTAAGCGGCGCCGCCGGCTGCTGCCGGCCGCCGGGCGTGGCGCACAGCAGGAGGAGCCATAGAGCGGTCAACGCTGTCCTCATCGAGTTCTCCTCATGGCGCCGGAATGAGGCGCACAATCCGATCGTCGGTTGCAGACGGACTCCCGCGGCCGTCGCGATTGTTGGTGGCGATGTACAGCAGCCCGTCCGGTCCTGTCACGACGTCGCGCAGCCTCCCGAAGGTGCCGTCGAGCAGCCGCTCCTCGGCGGCGATCCGCCGCGGCGAGGCCGCATCGATCGTCAGCCGCAGCAGATGCGTGCCTCGGAGGGTCGCGATGAACAGATTGTTCGCAAACCGCGTGAACCGCTGGCCGCGGTAGAAGGAGGCGCCCGACGGCGCAATGGCCGGGCTGTAATGCCTCACCGGCGTCACCATGCCCGGCATCGTCCGGTCGGCTTCAATGCGCGGCCAGCCGTAGTTGGCCCCGGCGTTGATGACATTGACCTCGTCGTTGCCGATGTTGCCATGCTCGCTCGCCCACAGGTCGCCCGTGGCCGGGTGCCAGTCGAGCCCCTGCGGATTGCGGTGCCCGTAGGAATAGATCGGCGAGCCGAACGGATTGGTCCCCGGCGTCGAGCCGTCGCGAGTGAGCCGCAGTATCTTGCCCGCCACCGACCCGAGATCCTGCGCGAGCCCGCTGCTCGCCGCATCGCCCGTCGTGATGTAGAGCAGCCCGTCCGGGCCGAACCGCAGCCGGCCGCCGTCGTGAATGGGCGCCGCCGGAATGTCGTCGAGCAGCACGACGGCCTCGCCGAGTGTCGAGCCGACCTCTCGGTACCGGACGACGCGGTTGACGCCGCCGCCCGCCGGCAGGCGCGCCGAGTAGTAGAGATAGACCAGACGCGTCTGCGCGAAGTCGGGATCCAGCGCCAGCCCGAGCAGTCCCGCTTCGCTCTGGGTGAACACATCGTCCAGCGTCAGCGCGAGGTCGGATCTGCCGGCGGCGAGGTCGAGAATCCTGACCCGCCCCGGCCGCTCCGTCACGAACAGCCGGCCGTCGGGCGCGAACGCCATCGACCACGGCACCTCGAGATTGACGGCCACGGTCTCGACGATGAAGCGCTCGCCGTCGACGGTGCTGAACACGTCCGCCGCCGGCGATGCCGGCGCGGGTGTCGCCGTGTCGGGCGAGCGCGGGGGCGAACACGCACGCGGCTCGACGGTCTGGGCGGCGACGACGAGCGCGAGAATGCCGGCGAGGCTGCCGGGAGACATGGGGAGATTCTATGAGGAACGGCGCGCCTGGGCTTCGCCTTCGGCCACGTCGACGCGCGTGAGAACCATGGCGCCGGCCACAAAGAACAGGATGACGGACAACACCGCGGCGCGGCTGGAGCCGAAGAGCGTCACCGACGCCGCAAAGAGCGCCGGGCCCGCAATTCCCGCGAATTTCTCGAACACGGAGAAGAAGCCGAAGTACTCGGACGACTTGTGCTTCGGGATCATCCGCGCGAACAGCGATCGGCTGAGCGCCTGGCTGCCGCCCTGCACGGTGCCCACCAGAAACGCCAGCGCAAAGAACTGCCAGGCCGCGGTCATGAAGTAGCCCAGGATGCTGATGCCGGTATAGACGGACAGGGCGACGAACACCGCGCGTTTGGCGCCGATCCGGTCCGCAAAGGCGCCGAAGAGGAACGCGAACGGCACGCCGACGAACTGCACGAGCACAAACGCCGCAATGCGCGCGTTCCGGTCGATGCCGATCTCCGCGCCGTAGATCGTGGCCATGCGGATGATCGTCTGGATGCCGTCGTTGTAGAGCAGGAACGCCACGAGCATCAGAAACGCCTGCCGGTAGCCGCGCAGCTCCTGGAACGTCTCGCGCAGACGCACCACGGCGGTGCGCACGGGATTATCGGCTGCCGCCTCGTCCTCTTCGAGCAGCCGCGGCGGCTCCGGAACGCGCCGGAACAGCGGAATCGAAAAGGCGAACCACCAGACGGCGACGCTGACGAACGACAGCTTGATCGCCGCGAGCGTGTCCGGAATGCCGAAGGAGGCCGGCATCAGGATCCAGAGCAGGTTGACGACGAGGAGCAGCCCGCCACCCAGAT
>JACPTI010000059.1 GCA_016192845.1 Acidobacteriota bacterium | reverse complement strand
CTACGCGCCGGGTGGGCCAGGGAAAACTAACAAGTCACAAGTCACAAGTCACAAGTCACAATGACGTCAGCACAACGTTGTGACTTGTGACTTGTGACTTGTGATTTGTGACTTTACCTCTGCGCCGTGCTCTGGCCCGGGAAGTTCGCCACGCGCCGCGCGGCGCCTGTCAGCTCGACGATGTGGAGGCCGGTGTTGGCGCGATCGGCGATGTAGATGTAACCTCGATCGTCGACCTCCACGTTGTTGCTCTGGATCGCAATCTTGCACCGGCGCTCGGCCCCCTGCCCCACGCACCGCTGGTCGGTCTTCTCGGTGGTCGCCGGAATGTAATAGGCGATCTCCCGCAGGTTGTACGGGTCGCGGATGTCGAGCGCCCGCACCCCGGCGTTGAACCAGGTGGTGAACAGCACGCGGCCATAGTAGATCGGCGTCGGGTTCTCGTGCGACGAGTGCGCGCCAAAGCGGCCGCCGCGCTCGCAGAAGTTGCCGCTCGCTTCCGGCACCGCCCAGGTCGACGCGCCCACCGGCGTGGTTTCGAACGTGATTTCGACCATCCGGACGAGCTGCCGCGACTCGAGGCACTCGTTGCCCGTCGTCTCGCTGACCACGGCGAGGAAGTCGCGGTGCGGGCCGCTCGGCGTCAGCCGCGGGATCGTGTCGCCGTGCTCGTGGCCGGCGCCCGGCTGCGGCGCGTTGGCCGGCGGCCGCTGCTTGGCGAACTCCGGCAGCGTCATGCCGAGCACCGGCAGCGCCGTGTGCGCCCCCACGTCGGGCGGCAGATCGATCTGGACGATCACCGGATACCGCAGGTTCTCCGGCGTCGGCTCCTTCGGCCCGTTCAGCAGCTTCTCACGATCGACGATCTGGACGATGCCGGCGCGCCCCGTGCCGTGCGAAAAATAGACGCGGTTTCCCTTGGGGCCGAGCGAAATCGGCCCGTGCAGGTCGGTCGGGACCGGCCCGGTCGACCCGGGCTGCTGGCCGGCGACCCCGTAGTCGCGAATAAAGACCGGGCTGGCGGGATTGCTCAGGTCGTAGATCTTCGTCATCCGCCGCGTCCGCCACGCGGGATCGCCGGACACCAGATACCCGATCCCCGTGTCGCACTCCCAGAAGCTCTTGTGCGTGTCGCGCAGGCCGCTGACGACCACCGTCACCCGCACCGGCTTCTCCGGCGTCGTCACGTCCCAGATTTCGTGCGCTGAGCCGCCAAAGGAGCGCAGCATGTAGACCTTCGTGCGGTCGGCGCGCGGCAGCGTGCTGCCGTTGCAGATGGCGACCATCTGGGCGCCGCCGCCCTCACCCTCGCCGGCGTCGCCGGGGATGTGCGCCAGATAGCGGGACGCGCGCGGATTGGTGACGTCGAGGATCGACGTCCCGTTCTGCTCCATCCGGCCGGTCAGCGGGTTCATCTGCTGGCCGCCATGGTGCCCGACGTACGCGATGTAGCGATCGCCCTGCCGGTGAATCGTCGGCATGTAAGCGCTGCGAGCCTGCAGGTCGTTATGGCCGAGGAGCGCCATGTCGCGCGAATCCGCCCGGTGCTGCGCGCTCAGCCCGGCGCCGAGCGCCAGGGCGAGGGCCGCGACTGCAAGATGCCAACGTTTCATAGAACTCTCCTGTTGAGGCCAGTCATGCGCTTATACCATAAGGACAGCCATGACACACGACCATCAGGACTTCCACCCCGGCTGGAGCCGCCGGGCGTTCCTGTCGACCGCCGTAGCGGGGCCGTTGGCGGCGGCGGGCGGGCGGGCGCAGCAGCGGCCCGCCTTCGCGTTCACTCAGTACCACAACCAGACCGCCGACAGCCCGCTGCACCGCCGTCTCACGGACATGTGGACGGCCGTCCGGGACGAGAGCGGCGGACGCATCGAGGTCCGGGTCTTTCCGGAAAACAACAAGCATCCCGGAAGCGATCCGGCGGTGCTGCAGATGCTCGTCGCCGGCGAGGTGGAGTTCTTCACGCTGATGGGCGGCATCCTCGGCAACGTGGTGCCCGCGGCCAACGTGCAGCAGGTGCCGTTTGCCTTCCGCTCGGCGGCCGCGGCGCACCGGGCGATGGACGGCGCGCTTGGCGCGTACCTGCGGCAGGAGATGACGGCCAGGGGGATCGTCGGCTTTCCCGTGGGCGCCTTCGACAACGGGATGCGGCAGATGGCGGGGCGCACGCGGCCGATCCGGACGCCGGCCGATCTCGCGGGGCTGCGCATGCGCGTGCCGGATGGCCGGATGTTCGACGATCTCTTCCGCGCGCTCGGCTCCGAGCCGGTGACCGTCAACAGCAGCGGCATCTACGACGCGCTGAAGAGCGGCAGGGTCGACGCGCAGGAGAATCCGCTCGCGTACATGCATTCCTTCCGACACTACGAGGTGATGAAGTACGTCAGCATGACGAACCACATGTGGTCGGGATTCAACCTGATTGCGAATCGGGCCGCGTGGAACCGCCTGCCCGACGATCTCAAGACGCTCATCGAGCGCCACGCCGCGCGCGCCGTCCGGCTGCAGCGTCAGGATCAGGAGCGGGCGAACCGCGACGCGCGGGGCGCGCTCGCGGGACGCGGGCTGGCTTTCAACGACGCCGATGAGGCGCCGTTCCGCGCGCGCCTCTCCGGCCTCTACGCAACGTGGAAGCAGATGCTCGGGGCGACGTGCTGGAGTTTGCTCGAAGCCGAGGTGGGGAGGCTTGGGTGATCACGGAACACCGAGACACCGAGACACCGAGACGACAGTAGAACAACGGAACCTTTGTCCGCGCCCGGCAGTAAGACCATCTGGGGAATGCCGAACGCACCGGATGTGGACCTCCTCAGGCGGTTCGACGCGTCCAGAAGTGTTGGCGCCTGGATACGACAGATTGCGTGCAATGCCGCCCGCGACCAACTGCGAGCGGCTCGTCGTCGCGCGCGGTGGACGACGATCACGCCCGACGCGCCGGCGGCGCCAGGCTCACCTCCGGATGTCTCCGAGGCCGTCACGCGCGCGTTGCGGGCGTTGCCGCCAAAGCTGCAGGACGATGACTGAAGATGACAACGCGTTGAAGGCGCTGTTGCGATCCGCATGCCGGCCGGTGACCGATGACGCGCCGCCACACGACCTCTGGCCGGCGGTCGTCGAGCGTCTCGAGGCGCCGGTTGTCTGGTCGTGGTTCGACGTGATCCTCGTTGCTGCTCTCTCAGGCGCTCTCCTGTTGTTCCCCGAGAGCGCGTTTTACTTCGAGGTGCCATCGCAGTTCGTGGTTGGCCTTCCAGGCAGACCGCTCGAGCGGGCGATCGTGTTTCCAATGGCCGTCGTGCCAAACGTGTGGGGGCTGTGGAACATGTGGCACCTGGCATTGCGCTCGCGTGTCCGGCTGCCGCTTGGGCTGCATGGGGCGCTGCTACCGTTGGTGTTGATGCCGCTCGGATTCGTTCTGGCACGCCCGTTCGACATCTTCGGCATCCAGTGGCAGTTTGCGCTGCCGATGGCGCCGATTGGCATGGCGGCATATTACTTGGCGTGGAAGTACCTCGTGGCCTTCCTCAACGCGGAGGTCGGTATCGCCTGAGCGGAAGAAAGCTCGGTGCCTCGGTGTCTCGGTGTTTCGTGATCACGGCGCCGGCGCGAGGATCGCGAGCACCAGGAGGCGTCCGGCTCCCGTGTTCCGCACGCCGTGCGGCACACCGGCCGGCGCCACCAGCAGGTCGCCCGCCTGCATCGGCAGCTCCCGCCCGTCGAGCAGGAAGGCCCCGGTTCCGTCGACCACCTGATACACCTTGTCCATGTCGGCGTGCGCGTGGAGCGCGTGCGCCTGGCCCGGCTCGAATGCGTTGAGGCCGACCAGGAGCCGCGGCGACTCGTACAGCGTGCTCTTCCCCATCTTGTCCGGCCGCCACTCGGCGTGGTCGGCGGGGCGAATCACGGATGGATGCTCCATAGAAGTCTGGCGCCCGTAATTTTCCATCTTTTTACCGCCCGTGGGACCTCTGCCGTCCTTCCAGGCCGCGGCGCCCGGCGATTTCCCCTGCGAACAGCGGGTACATCCTTTGAAACGCCGCAGGTGTTTCGGGGCGGCGCGGGGCCCTGGCAGTCGAGCGGGACGGCTCATGCGGATGCGGAAAGCTGTGCAGACGGACGCCGAACTCGGGCCGGAAACGCGGTCGGAGCTGCACCGGTGGGTGCGCGAGCGGCTGCGGCTCTCCGCGCCCGAGGAGCAGGCGCTGCTCGACGCGTTCGACGGCGTCTTCCTGCAGCACGAACGGCTCTGGCAGCAGTCGAAGCAGGACGCGATTCAGGCGGTGTCGGCCGGCTTCACGGAGCGGTTGAACCGGATGCGGGAGGAGCTCACCGCGCGCGACGCCACGTCAGCAGCATCGCGCGGTACTTCGAGGATCTCGTCGCCGACCTGACCGACCGCGTCCACCGCGACCCGAAGACGCGGCTGATGAATTTCCGCCGGTTCATCGAGCAGCTCGAGGCGTTCCTCGCGCTCGAACAGCGCGGCCGCTGGTGCGCCGTCGGCCTCGTCGATATCACGGCCTTCAAGTGGTACAACGACATGCTCGGCCACGCGCTCGGCGACAAGATCATCGATCGCGTGGCACGGCTGCTGCGGGAGCAGGTCCGGTCCGACGACCTCATCGCCCAGGAGTCGGCCGACGCGCGCGGCAGTCAGGAGCTGCACGCGCGATTCGGCGGCGACGAGTTCTGCTTCCTGATTCCCGATCTCGACGAGTTCAGCGCCGCGTGGGTGATCGCCGAGCGGTTCCGCGAGGCGGTCGAGCGGTACGACTGGGGCGCCGAGGACGACCGGCTCGCCGGGCGCCCCGTGCACGTCGACGTCGGGGTGGTCTGCCTGCTGCTCGGCCCGGTGGCCGAGCGGCGGCCGTTCGCGCGGCAGCTCGCGCACGAGCTGCTCGCGCGCGCCGACAAACTGATGTACGAAGCGAAGGAGCTCGGCGACGGCCACATCTCGCCGGTGCGCGTGCGCGTGGCGAACGGCGCGCTCGAGGAGGTCGGGCCGGACGAACACCCGAAATAGCGCGTGCTACACTTGAGTTTTGCCGGCCGCATGGTGGGTGTAGCTCAGGGGTAGAGCGCCTGACTGTGGCTCAGGAAGTCGCGGGTTCGATCCCCGTCACCCCCCCCAGCTTCCGAAAAGCCCTGTCAATCAGGGCTTTTTTGCTTCTGGCAGGTGCCGTAGTAACTGGATCGCAGGCGAAGCGATGCCAGAATTCAACATTCCGGTCCTCTTTGAGGGAGAGGAGCGCGGAGTAAACATCTTCTTGAACCTTAACTTTCAGCCCAAGGAAGAAGAAGGGTTGTACTGGTTTGATGTCCTGCTGGAGGGAACCGTTGTTACCCGGATACCCTTGCGCGTCCTGTACCAGAGATTGTCACAGAGTAGCTGAGCGATGAAAGACGAATGGTGCTCGCTGAACCGCTCACAAGGTACTCTTCACGCGGGGCAAGCGATGACGTATAAGTGACGACCAACGGCCGGAGCAGGTTACGCAGCGCCTCCTCCGTCCAATCTCCATTCGAGTACTCCGCGAAGCGGAGCTCCATTTCGGCGACCAGATCCTGCGTCTGGGGGTCTCCGCTCTCGAAGGTCGCCAGGGTGATCGGAGAAAGCCACGCCGTAAACTGGTGGAAACTCATCTGTCCAGCCAGGTAGCGGCTCAACTGCCGACGGATACGAAAACTCAATTCGGTGCTTGCCATTGGCTACGCGACGCGTTCTACTCGTCTCCCCTCAGTATATCCGCAAGGTATTTAACCACCGCAACCTGTGGCAGCGAGTGCAGAATGGTGAACTCGTCGCCGTTGTGAAGCGGAACGGCCATCCTTCACCTCCGAAGGCGAGACTGCCTATATGCACGCGCAGCCAGATCCTGGTCTACCTTGAAGGCAGCAAGGCTGTGGCCATCGTCCACCAGTACCTGAAGCCAGACGGCAGCCTCGGCGGCAGCGGTCATCCTGACCCCAAGATGTTGCGACTCAACGGGACTTCATCACAGGCCTCCCCTGCACGTCCGGCAACATCTTTGAATTGCTGAGGCCCGATATCCGCGTCTGGCCAGGTCAACCGTACCCCCTCGGGGCGACCTGGACGGGCCTGGGCGTGAACTTCGCAATCTACTCGGCCCACGCGACCCGGGTCGAACTGTGTCTGTTCGACTCGGCTGGTGCCCGACGACAAACGGTATTATCTGGACTTCACGGGCTGCGGCCACACGCTCAACCTGCAGAGCCCGCAGGTGCTGCAGCTCATCATGGACAGCCTGCGGTACTGGGTGCTGGAGATGCACGTCGACGGGTTCCGCTTCGACGTGCGCTTCCGGCGGTCGCAGCCCGTGCTGATGCGGCGCCGCTTCTTCCAGGGGCGGCCGGTCCGCGGCGACACGCTGCTCATCCTGCTGAACGCCCACCACCTCGAGGTGCGGTTCGCGCTCCCGAACATCGCCCCGCACACCTCGTGGCTCCGCATCCTGGACACGATCGCGCCGCACGTCGAGGAGCGGCGGTACGCCGGCGGGGCGACCTACCCGCTGCAGGAGCGCACGCTCGCCCTCTTCGTGCTCACGGCGGAGCGCCGCACCGCGTCACCCCCGCTGGCGCAGGAGGCGCGGCCGTGAGCGGCGAGGACACGCGCGCGCGCGCGCGGCGTGGCTGTCCCCGCCGCGTCGTCATCGAGCACATCGAGCCACAGATCGACGGCGGCCGCTTCCCCATCAGGCGGACGGTCGGCGAGCCGGTTGCCGTGACCGCCGATGTGTTTGCCGACGGTCCGGACCAGCTCGGCGGGGTGTTGAAGTACCGATATGTGGGGCGAGCCCTGTCGGGCTCGCCCGGCGGACCTCCACCCCACCGCGCAAGGGTGCGCGGCGGGGACCCCGGTGAAAGGCCCGCCCCACACGAGTGGATCGAAATCCGGCTGACGCCGCTCGGCAACGACCGGTGGCGCGCGTCGTTCACCGTCGACGAGGTCGGCGAGCACGAGTACACGATCGAGGCCTGGGTCGATCGATTCGGCACGTGGCTCGCCGCGCTCGTCGTCAAGGCGGAGGCGGGGCAGGACGTGGCGAGCGAACTCCTCGAAGGGGCGCAGCTGGTGCGGCATGCCGCGGTCCGGCTAAAGCCGGACTCCACGTACGAGAAAAACGACACGTACGACAAGACCGAGGACGGGGAGTACGTGGCGTCCGGCTTCAGCCGGACCGAGGAGAGCCAGCGGTTGCTGGAGCTGGCTGAAGTGCTGCGCAGCGCCGCGCCGCAGGCGGCGCGCGTCGCCGCCGCCCGCGACCCGCAGCTGCGATCGCTGATGGATGCCCGTTCCGATCGCCGCTCGCCGACGACCGCCCCGCCGCTGCGGGTGCTGGTCGATCGCGAGCGGGCACGGTTCGGGGCCTGGTACGAGATGTTTCCGCGCTCGTGCACGCCCGACCCGACGCGGGGCGCGACGCTGCGCGAGGCGGAGGCGCGGCTGCCGGCGATTGCCGCCATGGGGTTCGACGTCGTGTACCTGCCGCCGGTCCACCCGATCGGCCGCACGAACCGGAAGGGGCGGAACAACGCGCTCACCGCGGCCCCGGGCGATCCGGGGAGCCCCTGGGCGATTGGCTCCGAGGCCGGCGGCCACACGGCCGTCGACCCCGGGCTTGGCACGCTGGAGGACTTCGATCGCTTCGTCGCCGCCGCGCGGCACCTCGGAATCGAGGTCGCCCTCGACATCGCGTTTCAGGCGTCGCCCGACCATCCCTGGGTGAAGGAGCACCCGGAGTGGCTCCGCCACCGGCCGGACGGCTCGATCAAGTACGCCGAGAACCCGCCCAAGAAGTACGAGGACACCTACCCGTTCGATTTCGAGACCGCCGACTGGCGGGCGCTCTGGGACGCCCTGCGCGACGTCTTTCTCTTCTGGATCGGCCACGGCGTGACGATCTTCCGCGTGGACAATCCGCACACGAAGCCGTTCGGCTTCTGGGAATGGCTGATCGCGGAGGTGAGAAACCGTCATCCCGGCGTGATCTTCCTGTCCGAGGCGTTCACGCGGCCGAAAGTGATGCGCTATCTCGCGAAGGCCGGATTCAACCAGTCGTATACGTACTTCACGTGGCGCAACACGGCGCGGGAGTTGCAGGAATACCTCACCGAGCTCACGCAGACCGAGCTGCAGGAGTACATGCGGCCGAACTTCTTCACGAACACGCCCGACATCCTGCACGAGTACCTGCAGAGGGGCGGGCGGCCCGCCTTCGAGGTGCGGCTGATCCTGGCGGCGACGCTGTCGGCGAGCTACGGCATCTACAGCGGCTTCGAATTGTGCGAGAACGTGCCGGTGCGTCCCGGATCCGAGGAGTATCTCCATTCCGAGAAGTACGAGATCCGCCCGCGGGACTGGAACCAGCCGGGCAACCTCAACGAGCTCATCGCGCGCGTCAACCAGATCCGTCGCGACCATCCCGCGCTGCAGTTCAACGGCCCACTCGCGTTCCACGCGACCGACAATCCGGCGTTCCTCTGGTTCAGCAAGACCGCACCGTCGCACCTCGCACCGTCGGGCGCACCGTCGCACCCTCGCACCGTCGCACCGTCGCACCGTCGCACCGTCGCACCCTCGCACCCTCGCACCGTCGCACCCTCGCACCGTTCCGATCGCGTCTTCGTCGTCGCAAACACCGACCCGCACCGGATGCAGCACGGCCACGTGCAGGTGCCGATCCGGGAGCTCGGCCTCGCCCCCGACGAGCCGTACGTCGTGGAGGACCTGCTCGACGGCGCGGAGTACCTCTGGCGGGGCGAGTGGAACTACGTGAAGCTCGACCCGCGCGAACGCATGGCGCACATTTTCGTCCTTCGTGATTAGCGATTTGTGATTTGTGATTTCGAACCTCAACCGATGAACCGCGAACCGATGAACCCCGAACCCCAATCACCAGTCACCAATCACAAATCACCAATGTCCGACCCGCTGTGGTACAAGGACGCGATCATCTACGAGGTGCACGTCCGCGGCTTCTACGACAGCAACGCCGACGGCATCGGCGACTTCCCCGGACTGACGCAGACGCTCCCCTACCTGCACGACCTCGGCGTGACGTGCCTCTGGCTGCTCCCCTTCTACCCGTCGCCTCTGCGGGACGACGGGTACGACATCGCCGACTACACGGCGATCAATCCGATCTACGGCACGCTCGATGATTTCAGGCGGTTCGTCGACGCGGCGCACGCGCTGCAGATCCGCGTGCTGACCGAGCTCGTCATCAACCACACCTCCGAGCAGCACCCCTGGTTCCAGCGGGCGCGCCGCGCGCCGAAGGGGTCCCCCGAGCGCGAGTACTACGTCTGGAGCGACACGGATACGAAGTACGCCGGCACGCGGATCATCTTCACGGACGCCGAGAAATCGAACTGGTCCTACGACCCGGTGGCGGGCCAGTACTACTGGCACCGCTTCTTCTCCCACCAGCCCGATCTCAACCTCGACAACCCGGAGGTGCTGCGGGCGATTCTCGACGTGATGCGCTTCTGGCTCGACCTCGGGGTCGACGCGTTGCGGCTCGACGCGATCCCGTACCTGATCGAGCGCGAAGGCACGATCAACGAGAACCTGCCCGAGACGCACGCGGTCCTGAAGCTCTTCCGGCGCGAAATCGACGCGAGCGACCCCGGACGGGCGCTCCTGGCGGAGGCGAACCAGTGGCCGTCGGACGTGCAGGCCTACTTCGGCGACGGCGACGAGTGCCACATGGCCTTCCACTTCCCGCTGATGCCGCGCATGTTCATGGCGCTGCGGCAGGAGGAGCGCCACCCGATCGTCGAGATCATGAATCAAACGCCGGAGATCCCGCCGAACTGCCAGTGGGCCATCTTCCTGCGCAACCACGACGAGCTGACGCTGGAGATGGTCACGGACGAGGAGCGCGACTACATGTACGCGCAGTACGCCGCCGACCCGGAGATGCGCCTCAACGTCGGCATCCGCCGGCGGCTCGCGCCGCTCATGGAGAACAGCCGCCGCGGCATCGAGCTGATGAACAGCCTCCTCTTCTCGATGCCCGGCACCCCGATCATCTACTACGGCGACGAGATCGGCATGGGCGACAACGTCTACCTCGGCGACCGCAACGGGGTGCGCACGCCGATGCAGTGGAGCAGCGACCGCAACGCCGGCTTCTCGCGCGCCGACCCGGCGCGGCTCTACGCGCCGGTCATCATGGACCCGGTGTACGGCTACGAAGCGATCAACGTCGAGGCGCAGGAGCGCTCGCCGTTCTCGCTGCTGCACTGGATGAAACGGATGATCGCGCTGCGGAAACAGCATCCGGTCTTCGGCCGGGGCACCCTCCAGTTCATCCAGACCGCCAACCGGAAGGTGTTCGTCTACGCCCGACGCTACGAGCAGGACATCGTGCTCTGCGTCGCCAACCTGGCCCGCACCGTGCAGCCCGCCGAGATCCCGCTCGGCGAGTTCGCCGGGCTCACGCCGGTCGAGATGCTCGGCCAGACCGAGTTTCCCCGCATCGGCGAGCACCCGTACTTCCTCACGCTCGCGCCGTACGGCTTCTACTGCTTTCAGCTGAAGCCCGTCGTCACACCGATCACGGCGCGGACGGCGCCCGTCGTCGAGGAGCACGCGCTGCTCCCGTCGCTCTTTGCGGGGGCCGTCTGGGAGTCGGCGCTCGACGGCGGCCTGCGCACGATCATCGAGCGCCGGGCCCTCGTGCCGTTCCTCGAGCGCCAGCGCTGGTTCGGCGGCAAGGCGCGGCAGGTGGCGTCGGCGCGCTTCGCCGACTGGACGACGCTGCGGCGGGGTGCGCACCCGGCGTTCCTGACGATCGTCGAGGTCGAGTACCGCGACGGCGGCCGCGAGCTCTACGCGCTGCCGCTCGCGATGGCCAGCGACAGCGACGCCGCCCCCCTCGAGCAGGAGCATCCCGCCGTCGTCCTCGCGCGGATTACCGGCGCGCGCAAGGGGCTGCTGTACGACGGCCTGTTCGACGACAACACGTGCGCGCAGCTGCTCGCGCTCGTCGACGAGGAGCGCGAGCTGCCGATGCGCCTCGGCCGGCTGCGCGCGATGAGCCGCCATCTGGCGGAGCGCGTCCCGCTCGATCCGCACGGGCCGATCACCCGTACCGCGCCGGACCAGAGCAACACGTCGGTGCTCTACGGGAAGCGGTTCATCCTGAAGCTCTTCCGGCGGATCGAGCATGGGCCCAATCCCGATCTGGAGATGAGCGAGTTCCTCGCGCGGCACCTCTTCACGCGCGTCCCGCCGCTTGCGGGCGCGCTGTCGTACGTGCGCGACGGCGTCGAGCCGGCGGCGCTCGCCATGCTGCAGCAGTACATGTACAACCAGGGCAACGGCTGGCAGGTGACGATCGAGGAGCTGGGGCGCTACTTCGAGCGCATCATGGCGCTGCCCCCGCCCCACACCACGCACCACGATGCGCACGCCTGGATCTTTGCGGAGCGCCCCGCGCCGCCGGACGAGGTCGCGCAGGCGATCGGCACGTACCTGACGCTTGCCGGCGTGCTCGGGCGGCGCACGGGCGAGCTGCACGTGCGGCTGGCCGGCGAGCCTGCCGATCCCGCCTTCGCGCCCCTGCCGTTCACGCGTGAGGACGTGGAGGCGGTGCGCGCCGCCGTCACGCGCCACGCGGCCGAGCAGTTCGCGCTGCTCGAGGGCTCCCTCGAGCGCCTCGACGATCGCCGCCGGGAGCTGGCCGGGCGCGTGCTCGCGCACCGCGGGGAACTGCTGCGCCTCGTCAACGACGCCGGCGGCGTCCGCGAGCCGGGCCTCCGCATCCGGTGCCACGGCGACTTCCATCTCGGGCAGGTGCTCGTGACCGAAGGCGACGTGATGATCTTCGACTTCGAAGGCGAGCCGGCGCGGCCGCTCGCCGAGCGGCGCGCCCGGATGTCGCCGCTCCGCGACGTGGCCGGCATGCTGCGGTCGTTCAGCTACGCCGTGCTGACGGCGCTCGGCGCGGCCACGCTGACGCGCCCCGAGGACGTCGAGCGCCTCGCGCCGTGGGCGGACGTGTGGGAGACCTGGGCGAGCAGCATCTTCCTGCACGCCTATCTCGCCACGACGCGGCAGTCGCCGGTGCTGCCGGCGCGGGCCGACGATCTCGAGGCGCTGCTGTCGCTCTTTCTCCTCGACAAGGCGCTCTACGAGCTCGGATACGAACTGAACAACCGGCCCGACTGGGTGCACATTCCGCTCGCCGGGCTCCTGCGTTTGCCCTCACCGCTCTTTGCGTAGACGTTGGCAGATTCGCCGGCTCGAACGGATCTTCAAGGCGATCGGGCGCAAGCCGTAGGTGGAGTCGTGTCCCGGCATCGACGGCCTGATCAACGAGGAAGAAGACGCTCATGCGCGCCAGGCCCTGGGCTGAGCTGGTGGACGCGCGGAGTGTGCGCGTCGGGGTGCCGTAGCGCAGTACAATGGCCTGTCGCGCCGAAGCTCACGAAGTGAGCCGAGGCGGACTGAGAGTGGTCACCATGGCGAAGAAGAACAGCTCACCCGAGACGCCGGCAGCGCCGCCGCGTCAGCGTGCGACAACGCGCCGGGGCACGGCCGGGGCGGCGACGCCGGCGAGCACCGCCGCCGAGACGCGGCGCGATCCGACCCACGACGAAATTGCAAAGGCCGCTTACCAGCGGTACCTGAGCCGAGGCGGCGAGCACGGCAGGGATTTCGACGACTGGCTCGACGCCGAGCGCGATCTGCGCCAGCGGAAATCCCAATGACCCACGGGAGGTGGGGTTTGGGACATGCACCGCCCTGTCCGTATGGCGCGCGCGCTCTGGAAGGGTTCGATCGCGTTCGGCCTCGTCAGCATCCCCGTTGAGCTCCATACGGCCGTCCGCGACTCGCGGCCTCGGTTCCGTCTGCTCCACGCCGACGATCGATCGCCGGTGCCGCCCAAGGGAGGCGAGCGCGCCTACGCGCTGCTGCGCGAGGCGATGCGCGCCACGGGGCTCGTCGGCATCGCGACAATCGTCTTGCGCGACGCCCAGCACCTCGCGGCGCTGGAGGTGGCCGGCGACGCGATCGTGCTGACGCAGATGCGCTACCCCGAGGAGCTCGTCGACGCGTCGGTCTACTCATTTCCGGCCGCGAAGGACCCGCGGAAGCCCGAGTTGGAGATGGCGCGCACGCTCGTGGAGAACCTGGCCGACCGGTGGGACCCGACGCAGTACACCGACCAGTACCGTGAGAACCTCATGCGGATCATCCGGGCGCGGATGAAGGGCAAGGAGCTGAAGCTCGTGGAGGCGGTCGAGCCGCAGCAGGCCGAGGTCGTCGACCTGATGGAGCGGCTGCGGCGTTCGCTCGAGGCCGCCGGCGGCGCGAGGCGCAAGCCCGCCCGCGGGCGCAGGACCGCACACAAAGCGAAGCGCAAACGGACGGCGTGACCGGGCTTCCTGCAATGCACAATGCCCGCGGGGTCCCCACCGCGCAAGCCTGCGCGGTGGGGTGCGAGTGCACAATGTCGAACGACATACAGCCGGATGGAAATTGGGCTTTGAGCATTGAGCCTTGAGCATTACGATGAGCTCCGTCTGGCGCGACGACCCGGCCGCCGTGCGGCCGATGCTGGCCACGACGGCGGCGGCGCCGCTCGACTCACCTGACCTCGCCTACGAACCGAAGTACGACGGCATCCGCGCGATCGCGGCCGTCGATCCGCATGCAGGGGGCGTGCGTCTCTGGTCGCGGCTCGGCAACGACAAGACAACGCAGTTCCCGGACGTGAGCGCGGCGCTCCGCAATTGGGCGAGGTCGCTCGATCGCCCCGTTGTGCTCGACGGCGAGATCGTCGCGCTCGACGACCGCGGCGAGCCGGTGGGCTTTCAGCGCCTGCAGGGACGGATTCACCTGAAAGCGCCAGGCACAGAGGCGCCCGTGGCCTACATCGTGTTCGACCTGCTGCGCGACGGCGACGAGGATCTCCGCAGCCGGCCGCTCCGCGAACGGCGCGCGCGCCTCGAGGCGCTCGGCGTCGGCACTGCGGACGGCGGCCTGCGGGTGAGCGAGCAGGTCGTCGGCGACGGTCGACAGCTCCACGGGCGGGCGCAGGCGTACGGGTGGGAGGGGATCATCGCCAAGCGCCTCGACTCGCGCTACGCCTCGGGCCGCCGCTCGCCCGACTGGCGGAAGCTCAAGCTCGTTCGGCGCCAGGCGTGCGTGATCGGCGGGTGGACCGATCCGCGCGGCTCGCGCCCGTTCTTCGGCGCGCTGCTGCTCGGCGTCTACGACGACGGACGGCTGCAGTACGTCGGCCATACCGGCGCCGGCTTCACCGACGCCGAGCTCGGACGGGTCTGGAAGCAGCTCCACGCCCTCGAAACGAAGACCTCGCCGTTTGCGACCACCCCGCGGACCAACGAGCGTCCGCACTGGGTGCAGCCGACGCTCGTGGCCGAGGTGAAGCTCACCGAATGGACCGCGGACGGGCGGCTGCGTCACCCCACGTATATCGGTCTTCGCGACGACATCGCGCCAAAGGAAGTTCGCAGGGAACCGGATCAGATCGTGGGGCGGACCTTGCAGGTCCGCCAGGCGAGCCCGACAGGACTCGCCCCACGTGCCGAGCGGGATCGCGCCGCCAATCGCGCGGCGACCGCCAGGCTCTCGCCGGCGGCCGTCGCCCGGCTGCTCGATCAGATCGATGCCCTCGAAGACGACGGCGGCAACGGCGTCCTCGAGCTGCCCGGCGGCGAGCGTCTGGAGGTGAGCAACCTGCGCAAGGTGTTCTGGCCGGCGCTCGAGCTCACCAAGGGCGACCTGTTCCGCCACTACGTCCGCGTGGCACCGTTCATCCTCCCCGCGCTCGCCGACCGCCCGCTCGTCATGAAGCGGTATCCGAACGGCATCGGCGCCAGGCCGTTCTATCAGCATCGCGCGCCCGAGAGGCGCCCGGCGGGCGTGCGCGTCGAGTACGCCACGAGCGGGACGGAGACGCGCCCGCACATCATCGGCGGCTCGCTCCTCACGCTGCTCTATACGGTGCAACTGGCGGCGATTTCGCAGGATCCGTGGTTCTCGCGCGTCCAGTCGGAGGACGTGGCCGACCACGTGGCGATCGACCTCGATCCGCCGGACGGGGCGCCGTTCTCGCGCGTGCGCGACGTGGCGCGCCGGGTGCGCGACGAGCTGAACACGCTGAACGCGCCCGCCTTCGCGAAGACGTCCGGCTCCGGCGGGCTGCACATCTACGTGCCGATGCCGCCCGACACGCCATACCAGGCCGGCCTGCTCTTCTGCCAGATCGTGGCAACAATGGTGGCGCGGAAGCATCCGCGGGCGGCCACGGTGGAGCGGTCGCTCAAGGCGCGCGGAGGGGGCGTCTACGTCGACTATCTGCAGAACGCCCGCGGAAAAACGCTGGCGAGCGCCTACAGCGCGCGCGCCAACGCGTTCGCGGGCGTCTCGATGCCGGTGACCTGGGCCGAAATAGACGAAGGCGTGTCGCCGCGCGATTTCACCATCCGGACGACCGCCGGGCGGCTCGCCGCGGTGGGCGACCTGTGGGTGCGGCTGTGCCGCTCGAAGGGCGCCGACCTGCGCGCGGTGATGCAGTACGCGGAACCATGAACCACGAAGACACCAAAGTCACGAAGAACACGAACGTTTGGACTCTCGTGTCCTTCGGGAACTTCGTGGCCTTTATCGCCGGCTTCGCCGTCGAGCTCGTCCGACTCTCCGCGCTCTTCGTCAGCGTCGCTGTCGCGCTCGAACCCGCGCTCCTCCGAGCTCTTGGTGACGGGCCCGGGCGGATCCATCCCCTCCCAGTCGAGCTCGGAGAACGGCATCGGTCACCTCCCGAGGCCGTGTGAAGCAACCTTGGGTCCGCCCGAAGGCGGACCTCAGAAGGTGAACCGGACTTCCCCGACCACCTGGCGCTTGAGCACGTCGCCGAAGATGTGCTGCATGATCTCTTCGTTGGTCAGGTTCGTCACCTTGATGCTCGTGACGAGGCGGTCGCCCGCCCAGCGGACGCCGAACCCGGCATTGACGAGCGTGTACGCGTCCGTCGTCCCCGCGAACCGCACGTCGAGTACGTCCTGCCAGTACGCCTCGTCCGTGTAGTTGACGGTCATGTTGCCGAGGAACCGGCGGTAGCTGAAGTCGAAGCCGGCGTTGAACCGGTTCTTCGGCGGCCAGTTCACGTCGTTGATCGTCGTTCCCGGAGGCAGGTCCTCCGCCACCGGCTTGGCCTGGTACGAGTAGTTCGTGAACGCGTTGACATAGCGGTTGACCGCCACGTCGACGCCGAGCTCGACTCCCTTGTCCTTGATCGTTCCCAGGTTCAGGTAGGTGAACCGTGACGGGAGCACCACGGGCGGGGTGAGCGCGGCCAGCACGCCAAGAAGCGCCGGCGGCAGCGGCCATCCGGGCGGCGGGCTCGCCGGCGTGTACGCCGCCACCGGCGTGAAGTAGATCCCGTCGTCGGTGACGTTGTAGTAGAACGCCGCCGTCACGGTGGCGCGGTTGCGGATGACGCCGGTGTAGCCGACTTCGTACGCCGTCATCTGCTCCTGCTTCAGGTTCGGGTTGCCGACCGCGCGGATCGGGAAGATGAAGCGCGCGAGCGCCGGCGAGAGCGCGCTCAGGTTCACCTCGTTCAGCACGGTCGTGTCGAAGTGGTTGTTGATGAACGACGGCGCCCGGAACGCGCGGTTGAAGGAGACGCGGAACGTCTGCGCCGGGTCCGGCTTCACCATGAACGTCGTCCGCGGCGAGAAGACCGCGTCGTCGATCGAGGAGAACTTGTCGACGCGGCCCCCCACGACCCAGCGGAAGCGGTTGCCGAAGAAGATCTCGTCCTGGATGTACGCGCCGCCCTCGTTGCGGTCGTCGCCCGCCGGGGCGACCGAGATGTCGAAGGTGTTGTGGCGGTAGTTGCCCCCGAACGTCAGCACCTGGCGCGTGCCGATGGTCCGCGAGTCGGCCGCCTCGACGTCGAACGTCTTGGTGTCGAACACGAGCGGCAGCGGCTGGCCCGCCGGCCCGCGCGCGAGCAGGTTCGCGGCGTTGCCGTCGAGGAGGTTCGTGAAGAACGCGATGCGCCGCGGGCCGTTCTGGTAGCGCGTGGAAAAGTAGCCCATCCGCGAGTCGCTCGAGATGTCGAACGGGCCGACGCCGCTGTGGATGATCCCTTCGGTGCCCGCGACGCCGCCGCTGAAGGTGACGGTGCCGCCGCCGGCAATGTCGTAGTCGACGCGCGCGTCGAACTTCGGCTGTGACGTGCCGGTGTTCGCATACGTCGGGTACGGCGTGCGGAAGGCGTTCGGAATCGTGCCGGTCGGCCGCGGCAGCGGATCCTGGGTGAGATAGCCGGCCGAGAGCTTGAACGCCCACCGCTCGTTGACGGCGTGCGCGTGCGAGCCGTTGACGTAGAAGAGCGAGCCGGCGTCGCGATCGGTGCCCGCCATGCTGCGGTTGAACGCACCGGCGCCGATGGTCAGCGTCGTGGGCGCCTGCGCCGCCAGCTCACGCGGCGACCGGGTGATGACGTTGACGACGCCGGTCATCGCGTTGGCGCCCCAGACGGCGGAGGCCGGCCCGCGGATCACCTCGATCTGGCGGATCTCGTGCGGGCTGGTCGGCACCAGATCCCACATCACCATGCCGAAAAAGTCGAGGTAGACGCTGCGGCCGTCGACGAGCGCGAGCTGCGAGGTGGCGAGCGTCGAGGTGGCGCCGCGCGTCGTGAGGTTGATGTCGCGCGCGGAGCCCTGCGAGACGTTGATGCCCGGGACGGTCCGCAGCAGGTCGCCGATGTGGATGGCCGGCGAGTTCTGAATCGTGGTGGTCGGCACGAGCGTGACGGCCGCTGGCGCGTTCACCAGCTGCTGCTGCGTCCTCGAGGCGGTGACCACGACCTGCTCCTCGTACGAGATGGTCGGCTCCTGCTCGTCGGCCTCGGCCGGCGGCGTCTGGGGCGGCGTCTGGGGCGGCGTCTGCTGCTGGGCAAAGAGCGGCGACGCCACCGCGAGAGCAATGACCATAAATAGGCAACGGGCACTCATGTGGAAGTCTCCTGGAACAAGGGAGGAGGCAATCGGCGGTACGCTATTGTCAGACGCCTCGCCCCGGCGCGCAAGGCGGAAAAACCCCGCATGCTATGATGATGAGTCACGCGCCCGTAGCTCAGTTGGATAGAGCGCCGGACTTCGAATCCGTAGGCCGCAGGTTCGAGTCCTGCCGGGCGCGCCAACACTTGCAACTCCCAACCCCGCAACTCCCAACTCCCAATCTGCGGGAATGCCGTTGGGAGTTGGTGATTGGGGGTTGGGCGTTGACAGCGTCAGTTCCTTGCGCCCGTAGCTCAGCTGGATAGAGCGACGGCCTCCGGAGCCGTAGGCCACAGGTTCGAATCCTGTCGGGCGCGCCATTGCACCCCAGCGCGCGGGCGCGCTGGGGACCCCGCCATCCGCCTCCGCTCGCGTATGACACGCGCGAGCTTCGGCGGGATTGGCGCCTCAGACCTCGCCGAAGCTCCGACGGAGCGAAGGCGGGTCGGGCGCGCCACTGCACCCCGCCACTTCATCGCCAGCGACCGACGCGGAACCGCACGCGATCGAACGAATCGACCACCTCACCGAGCATGAGCGCGACGAGGAGATCGAACGCGGAGAAGTTGCCACCGTCCGTTTGCCGAGCGCCCGGATGACGATGAGCATCAGCCCGTAGACGGCCGCTGCGCGCGCGGCGGTCAGCATCAGCTCGGTCGGTTCCATGCCCGAACCCGCTGCATCTCACATTCCAGTCGGCCGTATAATGCCCGAGCCCGGCGAGCTCAGGCATCGGCTCGGCCGTTGCGGAGCACTGACGTTACAATCGCAATCCGCCGATGAGAAGTCGTACACACCTGCCGAACCGGATGCGGCGAACCGCAGCAGCGGCGGTCGCCGCCCTGCTCTGTACGGGCCTCCCTGTCTCCGCCGAGATGATCGAGAAGAGCGGGCGGTTCGGCGGACTGCAGGTCACCTACAAAGTCGTGCTGCCCGGCGGCTACACGTCAGGCCGTTCCTACCCCGTCGTGCTCGTCTTCACGGGCGGGCCGCAACAGCTCCGTGGCGCGGAAAACACGCTGAACGCCGACTGGCGTGGGGAGGCCGAGAGGCGGGGTTACGTCGTCATCAGCCCCGGCACGCCCAACGGCGAGCTCTTTTTCGAGGGCGCCGACCGCATCTTCCCCGAGTTTCTCGACATGATCGTGCGCGACTACAAGGTGCCGATGGGACAGCTGCACGTGGCCGGACACTCCAACGGGGGCCTCGGCGCGTTCCACGTGGCCGCGAAATACCCGGCGTACTTCGCCACGCTCACGGGCTATCCGGGTCTGCTCGACGGCACGGATACGGCCCGGCGCCTCGAGGGGCTGCAGCGCCTCTGCATCTTCATGCACGTGGGCAATCAGGACCCGGAGTGGATGACGGCCATGTTACGGCAGGCGGAGGAGCTCAAGCGGGCGGGGTTCCGGATTCAGTTCACCGTGGAGAACAACCAGGCGCACCGGCTGCGCGCGGCCGAAATCAATCTCTCGGCGCGTCTCTTCAACCAGATCGAGAGCTGCGGCCGCTAGGCAGCGCCCCATGCTGAAAGCGACCGCCGACACCGTCCTGCCGACGACGATCACCGGATCGCTGCCGCGGCCCAGCTGGTACACCGAGAACCTCGGCCCGCGGTCGTTTCTCGACGCGATGGTGACCTCGCGCTTCCGGGAGCAGTACGTCGACGCGCTCTCGGTGTACCTGCGCGATCAGGAGCTGGCGGGGCTCGACATCGTCACCGACGGCGACTGCCGCTTCGATCAGGACGTCGGCGGCCAGAGCTGGACCGGCTATCCGACGCGCCACATGGACGGCTTCGACCGGCTCCAGCCGAAGCTGGCGGTGGTCGGCGCCGGAGGGATCGCCTTTCCACGCGGCCACATCCTGCACGACTATCTCGAGGCGCGGGTGATGCCGAAGATCGTCGGGGCGGTCGGCCGCGGCGAGCTGCAGTATGCCGAGATCTGGAAGACCGCCCAGCGGCTCACGCGCAAGCCGGTGAAGTTCGGCACCGTGACGCCCGAGCTCGTCGCGTTTGCGGCGCAGGACGAGCACTACAAGGACCTGCCGTCGCGGATCATGGCGATCAGCGACGCGTTCAATCAGGAGCTGCACGATCTGGCCGACGCCGGCTGTCCCGTCATCCAGATGGAAGAGCCGCAGATCCACCTGCTCGCCGCGCGCGGCTACGTGGACGACGTCATCAATCCCGCCTTCATGGTGAAGGTGTTCAACAACACGGTGCGGGGGCTGCGCGACAAGACGGAGGTGTGGTGCCACACGTGCTGGGGCAACCCGTCGCAGCAACGGATGTTCAGAGCCGTGCAGTCGTACAAGCCCGCGCTCGAGCTGCTGAACGAGGTGGACGCCGACGTCATCACGTTCGAGATGAAGAGCTCGAACCTGGCGGATATCGAGGACGTCGGGCGGATGATCACGGGCAAGAAGGTCGCGGTTGGCGCGATCGACCATCACACGCTGCAGGTCGAATCACCTGAGGAGGTCGCGGCAGTGGCGCGGACGGCGCTCGAGCACATTCCGGCGGAGCGGCTGATTCTCTCGTCCGACTGCGGAATGGGGCGTGAGGGCATGGGACGGCGGCACGCCTTCTACAAGATGGTGTCGCTCGTCCAGGGCGCCAACATCGTCCGGCGCGAGC
This sequence comes from Acidobacteriota bacterium, assembly GCA_016192845.1. Lineage (GTDB taxonomy): Bacteria > Acidobacteriota > Vicinamibacteria > Vicinamibacterales > UBA2999 > MELF01. The sequence continues at coordinate 2,902 of JACPTI010000059.1, read as the reverse complement.
TCGGGCTGCCCGAGGCGCCCTCGCTCGGTGCCGATGCGCGCTTCTCGCTCCTCCGAACGCGCTAGCACCAGGACCGGTTGCATAGGCATGAGGCGTGGCGCCTCCTCCGCCAATGCACCCCATCGCGCAAAGACCGCGCCGTGGGGACCCCGCCTGGAGGCTCCGCTCGATTCCCATCCGGCCACAACGCGAACAATGTGCCTCGCTGCGCGCTTACGCTGACTACAGTTTGCTTCGGAAGCACCACGCCTCATGCCTATGAAACTGGTTCCAGGGACCCAACGCGTAGGATCCCCGCGCTCGGACCCCGCGAGCGGCTTGGCGCATCAGATACAATAAGAATTTCGGCGGGCCGGTAGCTCAATTGGCAGAGCAGCAGACTCTTAATCTGCGGGTTGCAGGTTCGATTCCTGCCCGGCTCACCAAACCTTCTTCAGCACTCTCACCCGGCGCCAAGTACTTGAAAAATGGTGCCGTTGCGGCGGTTCGATTAAATCGATTCCCGTCGAACGCCACTCCCTCCGGAAAGAACAACTGCTGAAGCCGCTGCTTCTGATCGAGCGAGGCCTGCACCCAGAGGTCTGAGGCGCGCGGCAGAATGCGTTCTGCGAAGACCAGGATGCCCTCTACGTCGAGTTCATCGACGGCCTCGGCGTGATGGTCGATCTTGGCGAGCGTCAGCTCCTCGCGCAGTTTGTCGCGTTGGCGACCGTAGCTCGTGATGTCGATTGATTCCGAGTAGAGGAATGCTTCGTCGAGCCGGTCCAGCTTCTGCTGGATCGCATGCAGCCGCCGCCGCTGTTCTGCCGTCCGGTCTTTCGCCTCGGCTCGGCGTTGCTCCCACACGTGGAGGATTCGATCCTTGACCAATCGCATGTAGCCCGGCGTCGGCTGCAGTAATGCGAGCTCGTCAACGAACGCGCCCTCGAGTTTGACCTTGCTCACGTTGACCGCGCGGCATTGGCGCTGGCAATGGTAGTACGCGTAGTGGCTGTTCCGGCCCTTCGACCAGCTCCCTGTCAGCGGACGGCCGCACGTCTGGCAGCGCACGAATCCTCTGAGCGGAAAATCCGGATGATTCCGCGGTCGCGGTCCGGCCACGACGACGCGGCCATCGAGAACAGCCTGAACGCGATAGAACGTGGCCTCGTCGATCAGCGGCTCGAAATCGCCACGGGTTGACACGCCATAGTCCGGGCTCTCGACCCTGCCGACGTAAATCGAGTTTCGCACCATCTGGCCGAAGCTTTGCGGTGAGAGCACTAATCCACGCCGCGTGCGCAACCCGGCCTCGGTCATTCGGGCAATGACTTCTTGTTTCGTGAATCGTCCCGTTGCGAGTTCCTCGAACGCACGCGCGATGAGCGGCGCACGTTCCGGGTCCGGCACCAGGCTCTTGCCTGACCATTTCGGCGCGTTCAGATATCCGATGGGCGCAGGAAAGGTCCATCGGCCGAGTTCAAGTGCGGCACGCATGCCGGCGCGCGTACGATCAGAGCGCACGTCGTTGTCGAACTGCGCGAAGGCTGCCAGCACGCCTTCCATCAGTTTTCCTGTGGACGTGTCGTCGATCGGCTCGGTTGCCGATCGCAGGGAGATGCCAAGAGACTTCAGGTGCGCCCGCAACGCGAAATGGTCGTACTTCTCGCGGGCGAACCGCGTGAGGTTGTACACGACGACGAAGTGGACCTTGCCCTTGTGGGTGCGGCAGTACTTCAGCAGGGCCTGAAGCTGGTTGCGGTCCGTCGTCTTGGCACTCTCGCCTTCTTCGTGGAAGCGTTCGAGGATCTCGTAGCCCTGCCGGCGGCAGTACTCCTCGCAGGCACGGAGCTGCGTCGGCAGACTGAGGTTCTCAGTCTGTTCCTTCGTGCTGACGCGAACCTAGATCACGGCACCGATCATCGGTCGCAGCTTAGACCCATTCTCCGGGTGCGGCAAGGTGGTCGGTACGCGGCTCACTTCCAGCTACTCCTGTGCGGCGCGCTGCTCGAGAAATATCTCCACCAGGACACGTGCCATGGCCTCGGCATGCCGCCGAATGCGATCGACGTCCTGATCCGACAGACCGTCAGCCTCGTCGCCCAGTAGCTCCCGACAGCGCGCGATCGAGATCGCGTCGGATGCCATGTGTTCGGCGTGCTCGTGATCCATGGCCGCCCTGCCTCTGTCACCAGTGAGTTGTTGTCGGGAAATGTGCGCGCTCAGCGCGCCGACCATCGCGGCCGGCGCGCTGTGTCACTGGCGCAGATGCGGGCGTCTTGCCGACATCGATCCGCAGGAGCGATCGCTCCCTGCGGTGGTGGTCAGACTGTCACGTTCTGACCACCTGGATAGGAGCGTTCGCCGTCGTGACGTGTGCCGCGACGGGCGACGCGCCGTGCAATCAGCGCACGCGAGTCACTGAGAGACTCCGCGCGCTGTGCACCTGGGTGTGCTGGTCGGATGTCAGGCCTCGTGGTCGAACATCAACAGCACGTTGTGTTGTGAGAGAGCGTGCGGTCGGAACTCCGGAACGCCGACCCGAACGCGCTCCGCATGCAGTCTGCGCGATGCGGAGGGGTGTCGTAGGACACCGGCGAGATGTTCGCAGGATACCGCCGCCTCGGAATCGCTGTCAAACTCAACCATCTTTGGTGCGTACGGCCGGACTCCTGGCGCCGGCCATCACGCAAGTGCAGATCTCAGAGCTGCGCGCAGGCGACGTCAAGGCCCGAAGCCGCGTACATCACACACGCGCGGGCGGCGCGCAGCGCCGAGGCCTTGGACGCCAGTCACATTCTGCCCACCACACCGAGCAGGTCACGGTCCACTATCCGTGGCATCCGCTGCACGGCCAGACGCTTGTCGTGCAGCGCAGCGTGCGGAATGGTCGCGAGGTCTGGCTCTGCGAGCATGATCAGCG
>JACPTI010000054.1 GCA_016192845.1 Acidobacteriota bacterium | reverse complement strand
CGCGTCCCTCCTCGGCCGCCATCGCCTGCACGAGCCGCGCGGCCGGTTCGGTGGCGCCGGCCAGCATCACGCCAACGGTGTCGCGAACGGCGGCCGCCGCACGCTCGCGCGCCGCCGGCGGCGCACATGGGCGAGAGCGTTTTCCGTGAAACCTTCTCCGCGGTGTCAGAGAGCTGACAAAGTGGACGTTCCCGTAAGAGTGCCGGAAAGAGGTGAGGTCAAGCAGGAATCGTATTCGCCGCCGCCAAATCAGCCAGGAGCTCGGCGAATGTCAGTTCCAACACACCAGCAACTCCCGTAATCACGGAATGACACGGATTTTTCTGGGATGGCAAATGGACAACGTCGAGCCGCTGGGTATCCAGGATCAATGCACGGACGGCGCCGGCGTTAAGCAGCCCAATCCTCCCATTTGAGTCATACCCCGCAACTCGTGACCGGAGGTTCGTGCGCACTGCTTCGTGCTGCGCCGCAGCGGGTGGGGCGGATAGGCACTCAACCCAGGCACATGAAAGGCGACCCTGGTCCTGCGGTCGCGTTTGAAAGTGTGCTCCAGTCGGGTGCCCTGCCGCGTCGAGGTTCACGGGAGCGCAATGCCTCGCGACAAAGTCGGTATTGGGTATAGGACGTGGAGCCCGTTGAGGGCGCGCCGGTCTTTTCGCCATTCAGCGTCTAACCGCCGCCTGAATTTGCTGCTGAGAGGCAAAATCGTGAGGCATGACGCGCCCGGTCAACTGAAGTTGCCCGTCCTGAAGCACTGAGAACCATACGACCTTTTCAGGTTGGAACTGAGCGACTACGCGCATCCGACCAACTCGCCACAATACTTGGACGTTCCCGGATGCAGGCAGGAATACTCCATCCGGCAGCCGCCACGTATTCTGATGAGCGACAAGGAAGTCCAGAGCGAACCGGAGTGACCCAGTACGAAGGCGATGACCGCCGTACGCAGGCCGTGCGTCTGCCAACGTAGCGATTCGTTGCCCAAACTCGTGACCAAATCTTTCTGCGGCGAATCGAACCAGCCCGATTCTTGAGTGCGGAATTCTAGCGGCACGTGGAATTGCCATAGATGGACGCACCAAGTCCACCGCCCGCACGTTCACGCGATAGTCGCGCTGCCACGCTGCAGTGGAGCCTCGCAATGTTGGCATCGCTTCAGCGAAAGCCGGAGTAGTGAACAGCGGAACTACTGGAGGGTGCTCGGTTCCGGCGATTCGGTTGAGTTGCCACTCTCGACTTCTTTCAACAACTGTCTGAGCCACGCAATAGCCTCGTCTTGTCTCCCTCTAGTATCTTCGAACACGGCGTACTGTTGGACCAAAAGGCTCATCAGCGCCTTAAAAAAATCGGGTGAATACGCAAGCCGTGCTACCAAAGTCACATCAACGTCACTGCCCTCGGGCGGAGCCAAGCCTCCAACAGGGAGCACCGTCTGAAAGAAATCTTGTATGACTGTCTCGCCGCTGAACACGATCGTCGAGAAATCGACGAGCAGCGGCGACAGCAACTTCTCGTCCTTAGCGACCAGCCTCCGCTTCAGGCCGACAGCTCCCTGCCGCTTGGCCGGCTTGCGTGAATCAGTCTTGGCCATAAAGGTAGATCATACGCTCATGCCGGGATTCGAGTGGGCTGGTAGGACGCTCGAACCGGGTGAGCGATCTGATCTGCCCGGCCGGCCTAGCTGTCGAGCCAAGCCCTTTGGCCCACGTCCAGCCTCCGAGCTGGCCGGCGTCGCGGGTCGTCCGTGACGATCGCCCGGCGCGGCGGCAACGGCGGTGCGCCAGAATAACGTTCGAGATCAGACGTCACCATCTTTCATCTCACGCCTCCACGCAGCACGACCGGCCCCGTTTCAGGCGTCGCAAGTTTCTCCCTGACGACGGCCCCGATCCTTCAGCTCAGAAAAAGTGCGTTCCCATTCAGGATCCGGCTCTTCGCGGGCTGCTTCATCGAGGAGCCTTACAACAAGCGCGAGGTGGTCTGGAACCCGGAACGAACTCGTGACATCGGCTGCAATACGACAGAAGTCGACAACCAACTCGGGATCGAAACACCTGTCCGAATGTTCTTCGAGGACCTTGCAAGCGTCTTCGACGCTCCGGGGTGTCGTCAGCGCGCCCACGTCGTGCGTGATGATATGCCCACGCAACGGCAACGGCGGCACGCCAGCGACGTGCCCAAACCTTCGCGTCCGTGGTGCGGTGCGAGTCGATCCGTGGTCTACCGGTCGCGGACGCGGCTTCACACATCGCGACGGCTACACGCGGCGGCGGCAGTGCGCCGAGTCCGGGCCGCCGGCGTCAGAAGATCGGCGAGCGTGGAGACGTCGGCGATCCGCTCGACGTCCGCCAGCGTGGCCCACGCCCGCGCGGCGGCCTCCGGGGAAATCGATCGCCGCGCGCACGACGAGAACTTCGCGGCCAGCTCCTCCTCGCTCGCCGGCCGTGCCGGGTAGCCGCGGGCACCGTCGGCCGACGCGGTGAGCACGCGGCCGTCTCGCAGCCGAAGTGTCACGCGCGCGTGCGAGAGTGGCGCCTGGGTGTCGAGCGCCGGATCCACCCGCATCGTGACCTTCGGTATCACCGCCTGGACCGCCGGCGACTGGATTCGCTCGACGTCGAACGTGCCGATCCCCACTTCGCCATCGACGACGGCTGCCGCCGCACAGAACGGCATGCTGAACTTTCCTTCGAGACCCGTGGCCGGCCGATCATAGATCAGCAGGCGCGGCGTCATGGAATCGACGTCGATCTCGATCGCCTCCACGTCGTCTGCGGTGAAGCGCTCCCGCGTCCGCAGATCGAGCAGGAGATCGAGCGTCGGATGCGTGGCGGCGCACGACGGATACAGCTTGACCGTGATGCCGGTCGCCAGAATCTCCCAGTGCGAGTCGAGATCGATGACGGCGCGCTCGAGCGTCCGGTGCTCGGCGCCCATCGCCGCCAGAAAGCCCTGCGGCCCGTCGAGCGATCGCTCGCTGGCCGTGTAGCCGCGCCGCGCCAGGAGCGCCGCCACGACCCCGTTCCGAGCCGCCATGCCCGCGTGCAGCGGCTTGACCATGCTGCCGAGATTCTCCTTGAGCCCGCACGCAGACGAGGCGGCGATGCCGAGCGCATGACCGGCCTCGGGCAGCCCGAGCCCCAGCACGCGCGCTGCGGCCGCGGCCGCGCCGACGGTGCCGATTGTCGACGTGCAGTGCCAGCCGCGCTCGTGATAATGCCGCGGGTTCATCACCGTCCCGAGCCGGCATTCGATCTCGAACCCGACGACGTACGCCTCGAGCAGCGATCGCCCCGACGCACCGGCGAGCTCCCCGGCCGCCAGCGCCGCCGGGAGCAGCGCGCAGCTCGGATGCGCGAGCGAGACGAAGCACATGTCGTCGAAGTCGAGCGCATGGGCGGCGATGCCGTTGGCGAGCGCCGCCGAGCTCGGGCCGGTCCGGAGCGATGTGCCGAGCACCGCGCACCGGCCGCGTCCCTCCTCGGCCGCCATCGCCTGCACGAGCCGCGCGGCCGGTTCGGTGGCGCCGGCCAGCATCACGCCAACGGTGTCGCGAACGGCGGCCGCCGCACGCTCGCGCGCCGCCGGGGGCGGCACGGCCCGCGCGACGAAGTCCGCAAGGAGCGCCGCCTCGCGCGTCATCATTCACTCCTCAAAGGCACAATGCTCAATGCACAATGCCCAATGACCAACAATAATGGTTGGACTCCGCATTGGACATTGAGCATTGAGCATTGGGCATTGGGCATCATCTAGTATGAGCGCGGCAGCCCGAGCACGTGCTCGGCCACGTAGCTGAGAATCAGGTTCGTCGAGATCGGCGCCACCTGATAGAGGCGCGTCTCCCGGAACTTTCGCTCGACGTCGTACTCCTCGGCAAAGCCGAAGCCGCCGTAGGTCTGCACCGCGACGTTGGCGGCCTCCCACGAGGCATCGGCCGCCAGCAGCTTCGCCATGTTCGCTTCCGCGCCGCACGGCTCACCGCGATCGAACAGCTCGGCGGCGCGGAGGCGCATCAGATCCGCCGCTTCGACGTTGACGTGGGCGCGGGCGATCGGAAACTGCACGCCCTGGTTCTGCCCGATCGGCCTGCCGAAGACGACGCGCTCCTTCGCGTAGCGCGTGGCGCGCTCGACGAACCAGCGGCCGTCGCCGACACATTCGGCCGCAATCAGGATCCGCTCCGCGTTCAGCCCGTCCAGCAGATAGCGGAAGCCCTTCCCTTCCTCGCCGATCAGGTTCCCGACCGGCACCTTCAAGCCGTCGAAGAACAGCTCCGTCGTCGCATGGTTCATCATCGTCCGGATCGGCCGGATCGTGAGACCGCGGCCGACCGCCTCGCGCATGTCGACGAGGAGCATCGACAGCCCCTCCGTGCGCTTCGTCACCTGCTCGATCGGCGTCGTCCGCACCATCAGCAGCATCAGGTCGGAATATTCCGCGCGCGAGATCCAGACCTTCTGCCCGGTGACGACGTAGTGGTCGCCCTGGCGGACGGCCATGGTCTTGAGCTGCGTGGTGTCGGAGCCGGTGGTCGGCTCGGAGACGCCGAAGGCCTGCAGGCGCAGCGTGCCGCCGGCGATGGCCGGGAGGTAGGTCCGCTTCTGCGCCTCGCTGCCGTGCCGCAGCAGCGAACCCATGATGTACATCTGCGCGTGGCACGCGGCGGCGTTGCCGCCACACCGGTTGATCTCTTCCAGGATGATGGCGGCTTCCGCGATCCCCAGCCCCGATCCACCGTATTCGGCGGGGATGAGCGCCGCGAGAAAGCCCGCTTCCGTCAACGCACGAACGAACGCCTCGGGATACGCGCGCTCCTCGTCGAGCTTCCGCCAGTACGCATCCGGGAAGCGCGCCGAGATCTCACGGATGCTCTGGCGCAGGCTCCGGTGCAGCTCTTCCCGCTCGGCCGCGGGGCTCTGTTCCTGTGCTCCCATTACCATGCTCTGTCGCTTACCCCGATGCCTGTGGTCCGAGCAGCGCCTCCCGGAACCGGTTCTTGATGTGCGTCCCGTCGCGGAGCGGGACCCGCACCGGCGGCTGCGTCGCGAGCACCTTCACGACCAGCAGCACCGGCCCGGCGCCGCCATAGAGCGCCGGCAGCGCCGCGTCCAGCTCCTCGGCGGTCGCCGCCGTGCTGGCCGCCGGAAAGCCCGCCGCGCGCGCCATCGCGGCCAGATCCACGCCGCGCGCGGTGTGCGACGCCTGCATGCCGGTCTCGCCGTACCGCTCGTTGTCGAGCACGACGACCGACAGATTGGGCGGACGCTCGGCGCCGATCGTCGCGAGGCTGCCGAGGCCCATCAGCAGCTCGCCGTCCCCGGTCAGCACCAGCACCCGGCGCGACGGCTGCGCCAGCGCAAGGCCGAGGCCGACGACCGCCGCGCCGCCCATGGCGCCCCACAGATAGAAGTTGTGCGGCGAGTCGGCGACCGCGGCGACGTCCCACGTGGGCGAGCCAAGCCCGGTCACGACGAGGGCGCGTCCCCGCCTCCGCAGAATGGCCGCGACGGCGTCTCGGCGGTCGAGCATCAGTCGAACTTCTTGGCGCCGATGAGGCGCTGGCTGACGAGCAGCGCCACGGCCCGGTTGGAGACGAACGCCATTTGCGCCGCGGCGGCGACGCCCGGCGCCAGATCGCGGGTGGCCTCCACGTGCTGCACGATCACGCCGCAGGTGGCGAGCACGGCGGCCGCCGCCTGCCCCATCGGCACCTGCCACGGGTTCGTCTCCCCCCACTGCCCGCGCATGGTCACGATCATCAGCAGCGGAAAGCGGCACTCCTCGACGAGCGACAGCATGTTGATGCAGTTGCCGACGCCGCTCGACTGCATCAGCAGCACGCCGCGCGTGCCGCCGAGCCACGCGCCGGCCAGCAGCGCCACGCCTTCCTCCTCGGTGGTCAGCGACACGGTCCGCATGCGCGCGTCGGCGTGACAGAGCTCGATCAGATCCTTGTGCCCGGCATCGGGCACGTAGGCGACCTGACCGATCTCCGCCTCCTTGAGTGCCTGATAGATGTACTGCGACCAGACCGGCTGGGACTCGTCCACGATGGTGTGACTAGGGTACCTGAAGTGCCTGGGGTGCCTGAAGTGTGCGTTCCAGGCGCCGGAGGCACCACGGGCACTCCAGGCAGTCTGGGCACTCCAGGCACCCTGGATGAATCAGAACGCGAAACGGAACCCGAGCTGGAGCATCCGCGGCTGGTACGCGACGTTCTCGTTGAACGATGGCCTGCCGTAGTTTCGGTTGCTCTCGTCGACGGTGTACGACCCGTAGTTCTCGTGGTTGAACAGGTTGAACACCTCCACCATGCCGTCGACGTAGGAGCGGCCGAACAGCGCGAAGCGCCGCTGGAGCCGCACGTCGACCCGGTGCAGCGAGCGCCCCGTCAGCGCGTTGCGCGACATGATGGTGCCGTCGGCGCGCAGACGACCGGAGCCGCTGCCGAGATCGCGCCGGTCGGTGCCGACGTTGGTGCTGAAGCGCATGCCGGACCCGTAGAAGTACAGGCCGCTCAACTGGAATCCGTACCCCACGTCCCAGATTCCATTCACGACGGCGCGGTGACGCTGGTCGGTCGCCGCCAGCGTGTATTCGGCAATGTCGGGCGCCACCTCGAACGCGAGCTCCGTGCAGGTCGGGAACCCACCTGGCCCCCGCTCGATCTGACACGGCTTGCCGTTAGAATCGCGCACCCACGCCAGCGTGTACGTGCCCATCAGCTGCCACCGATCGCCGTACCGCTTGGTAAACGACGTCTCGAGGCCGTGCGAGTTGGCGTGCCCGCGCATGAACTCGCCGTTGACGAACCCCCACTCCGGATACGGCCGGCGGCTGATGTCGCGGAACGGGAAGTTGGCGCCGGTCGTGGCATCCCACGTCAGGTTCATGTTGCGTGCGCCCTCCTCCGCGCGGGAGCCCGTGAAGACGTAGTTCGTCTCGACCACCATGTCGCTGGCGAGCTGCCGCTGCACGCCGATCGACGCCATGTGACTGTAGGAAATCTCGTAGCCGGGCGTCGGGATCTCCGACGTGATCTCGCGGCGCACGCACCCGGGTACGTTGGCCGTCGCGCAGAGCGTCCGGCTCACGGCCTCATGCGTGGGCGCCGGACCGCCAAACGGGTTCACCGCGAAATTGGCGCGCCCGTCGTTCGGCACCTCGGGGATGATCGTTTGCTTGTTCAGTGTCGGCTGGTGCGCCGCGTCGTTCTCGAGCTGCGTGTAGAACTTGCCGTAGCCGCCGCGCATCACCGTCCGGTCGGTCAGGCGGTAGGCGAATCCGAGGCGGGGGGCGAAGTTATTGAGGTCCGAAGAGCGGTCCCCCGACAGCCACGGCAGCAGCTCGATCTTCTCGCCCATGACGCCGACGTCGGCATCGTAGCGGAGCCCGAGGTTCAGCGTCAGGCGGTCGGTGACCATCCAGTCGTCCTGCAGCCACCCCGCATACAGCCGCCGCGGTGTGCGGATGATGAAATCGCCCACAGCCTGGCGGTAGCGCACCGCGAGCGGACTGAGCGGCAGGAGGTTCCAGGTGGAGGCATCGTTCCACACCGGGAACATCGCCTGCAGCGCGGCCGGACTCGGCGCCGGACCGCCGCGCGCGTCGAGCTCGCCGATGCAGCGGCTGCACCAGTCGAGCCGGAACAGGTGATTGAGGAACTCGCCGCCGAGCCGCATATCGTGGCGCCCGCGCGCGTTGAATGAGATCGTAAAGTCGTCGCGGATCTGGAAGGTGTCCTGCCCGATCTCCTGCGGAAGATTGGTCGGGTTGCCGATCGCGTAGCCGCGCAGCAGGATTCGCACCGATCCGCGGTCGCGCACGAACGGCGCCCCCGGAATCTGGAGGCCGCCCGAGCGCACGAGCGGCTGGATCTCCCAGTGGTAGTCGTAGTAGCCGCCCTTGATCTCGTTCAGCATGCGGTTGCTCAGCACCTGCGTGTACTGGCTCCACACCTGAGTCGAGTACCGCCACATCTGGGACGCCGTCGAGGGATGATTGGTGCCGCCCGCCAGCCGGCCCGGGATGAACTGCGTGTAGCTGGTCACGCGCGTCGCCAGGCGGCGCTGCGGCGTGAACTGGACGTCGACCTTGCCGCCGCCCGTGTGCTGCCTCCGCGTGACGCTCAGATCGATGTTGAAGAACGGATACGGGCTGTCGTAGGTGAAGGTCTGCGGCTCGCGCTCGTATTCGTAGTTGACGAACAGATGGATCCGGTCGCGCCGGATTGGACCGCCGTAGGTGGCGCTCAGCTGCTGGTTCGAGTACGGCAGCACGCGATCCTGAATGAAATCGGCGGCGTTGAAGTTGTCGTGCCGGAAGTACCCCGAGAACGTCCCCGCGGGACTGTTCGTGCCCGACTTGGTCACGGCGTTGACCAGCACGCCCATCGAGCGCCCCTGCGTCGCGTCGAACCGGTTCGACACGAACTCGAACTCCGCAATCGCGTCGCGGCTGAACCGGGGCTGGCCGAATCCCGGACCCGCGACGCTGTTCTTCACCTGCTGGCCCTCGACGTTGATCTGGAACGCCAGCGATCCGCGCGGAATCGGCGTCTCGCCGCCGTGGTTCGCCCGGTTCCCCGGCGCGAGCAGCGTCAGGTCGAGCCAGTTCCGGCCGTTGAGCGGCAGCTCCTGGACCTGGCGCGCGTCGATGTTGGCGCTGACCGTCGACGTGGTGACGTCGAGCAGCGGCGCCTCTCCCGTCACCGTGATGTTTTCCTGCACGCCCGACGGGGCCATCTGCAGGCTGAGCGTCACCTGCTGACCGACCAGCAGCTCAATGCCCGTGCGCATCACGGTCGTAAAGCCGGACAGCTCGGCCGTGACGCGGTAGACACCGATTCGAACCGGCATGCGATAGATGCCCTGCGGATCGGTGACGGCCAGGAACGTGTTGCCCGAGGCTTCGTGCAGCGCCGTGACGGTGACGCCGGGCAGCACGCCACCGGTGGAATCGGTCACCGTCCCGCTCAGTGTGGCCTCCTGGGCATCGCTGGTGACGGGAAGGAGCAACAGCGCGCCGACGACGAGGAGTGACAGAGACGCCTTCCGAAACGTGATCATCAGCACCCTCCCGAGCCCGAAGGCCCTGTGTGCAGAATCGAGGAGTCGCCCCGAACCGCCGGATCGTCGAGGCAGGGGCCCTAGATATACCCGCGCCACCGCGAAGTCAATCCGGCGGCGACCCGGGTGATCTTGACCTCGCTTCGCGCGACCGGGGACTATAGGAAGCCATGACGCGCCTACCGCGTGCAGGCGCCGACGTTCCTGATCGAGTACATGAACATGAACGGCAACCACAGCCACTCGGTCTGGCGTGATTTCCAGAACGGCGACTTCGGCGAGGACCTGCTGCGCGCCCGTTACGCCGAGGTCCCGCACGAGGGCGTGTCGCCGCGCGCGCCGTGGAGTGTCAAGTCACAAGTCACAAGTCACAAGTCACAAACCCAAATCACGACGGCTTTCGCGGCTTGTGACTTGTGACTTGTGACTTGTGACTTGTGACTTGATCAACTCGCCTTCCGGCGATCGGCCTACCGGGAGGATTTACGGCACACGATCACCCGTCTGCGCGCGCAACGGGATGATCGCCACGAGCCAGCCGCTCGCCTCGGCCGCAGGTCTGCAGGTGCTGCAGGAAGGCGGCAACGCGATTGACGCCGCCGTCACCGCCGCCGCCGTCCTCGCCGTCGTCGAGCCGACGATGACGGGGGTCGGCGGGGACCTGTTTGCGATCGTCTACGACGGCCGGACCGGCACGCTCACGGGGCTCAACTCGAGCGGTCGCGCGGG
>JACPTI010000051.1 GCA_016192845.1 Acidobacteriota bacterium | reverse complement strand
GCCGCGGTGGCCTCGCCGTTGATGTCGACGGCACTGACGGTTGCGGTGTAGGTGCGCGACGTGTTGTCGCTCGGCCCGTTGTAGGTGTGCACGACGGTTGCCTTACCCCCGAGGTTCCCGAGCGGCTCCGAGCCGCCGTCGCCGAAATCGAGTGTCACCGTCCGGAGGGTACTGCTCCCGCTCGCCTTCTCGATCGTGAACAGCACGCTCGCGGTGTTGTTCGCGGCGCTCGCCTGCACGGACGAGCAATTGCCTGTGCCGGACGTGGGGGCGCAGGTGATCGTCACGATGGGGCCCGAGCGCAGATCCACCGTGACATTGCTGCTCGTCTTGGTACCGGCCGTCGCCGATACCGTGGCCTTCTGCGTGGTCGTGAGCGTGACCCGTGCCTGCCCGTTCGGGTCCGTGAGGGCCGTGGTGGCGCTGAACGTTCCCTGATCGGTATTGAAGGTAACGCCGATTCCCTCGAGCGCGCGGCCGTTCTCGCCGACGACGGTGGCGATCAGCTCGACCGTGCCGCCCCCCGGGGCGACGCTGCCCGGACTGGCCCGGAGGGTGATGGTATTTACCGCCGCCGCGCCAATCGTGATCTCCAGGACGTTGGTGTCGTCGCCGCCGCCTGTCGCGCCGCCGGAAGTTGCCGTGATCCGGGCGACACCGGAGGTGTTCATGGCAAAGAAGGTGGTGATGGCCAGCCCATTGCGGGTCTGGACCTCCACGGGATCGACCCGTCCAAGCGAGGCGCTGAACCGCACGGTCGTGCCGTTCTGCACCGGCGTGCCGGCCTCCTCGACCACCGATGCGGTCACTTCCGTGCTGCCGCCGGTGGGGAGCACGCGCGCGGGCGCCGAGAGTGTGATCGTCGATTTCGTCGGCGCGAGCAGCTGCGCCTTGTCGCACGCGGCCAGAGTGACGGCGAAAATTGCAAACCACGAAGCACACGAAGCTCTCGAAGAGCACGAAAGCAAACAAAGCTTCGTGATCTTCGTGCCGTTCGTGACCTTCGTGGTTATACGCTTCAGCAAACTCATTCCCGGTTACCCATTACCAGTCCGCGTGCCGCGTGCCATCGAGGGCGGTTCCGTCCGACCCGCTCTTGACATCGAACACGCCCGGCGGCGCGGACGGATTCGCCGGGTCGATCTCGGACATGACGGTCTGCCACGTGGACGCGGAGTTCGTGAACGGGTCGACGGGAATCGCCCGGAGATACTTCTGGGAGACCAGATCGTCGAGCGCCGGCGGGTACGCGTTCTTGTCGGCGTAGTGCTGATCGATGGCGTCGCGCATCCGGAACAGGTTCTCCTTGAGGACCGCCTCCTTCGCCCGCGTCTGGCTGTTGGCGTGAATGGCAAGCCCGATGCTCGCCAGAATCACGATCAGCGACATCACGATCATCACTTCGATGAGCGTGAACCCGGAACCCGGAAGCAGTCGTCCACACTTCTGACTTCTCACTGCTCGGTTCGTGTTCAGGTTCGGTTCTGTGTTCATCGTGTCGTGGTTCGCGCCGCTGAAACCCGTCCTCCTCACCAATCCCGATAGTTCGTCCCGTCGAGGGCCGTGCCCTGGTACCGCGTGTAGACGTCGAACACGTTCTGCCCGCCCCACGTCGTCGACGTCGGTGAGTCCTGATAGGACCGCAGGCCCCACTCCGTCGATCCCGTCATCGGGTCGATCGGAATGCGGCGCAGGAACTTCAGCTTGCGGCCCGTCGCATCGTTGGCCGCCGCGATGCCCTCCACCAGCGTCTCGAGATCGGGCGGATAGCCCTCGTTCTGCGGCTCGAGCTCGGTGGTGGGAATGCGTCCCTGGTCGACGGCGTTCTTGAACTGGTCGACTGCCGTGCGAATCTCACGCAACGAGCGGCGGAGCTCGGCTTCCCGCTGCCGCTGCGAGGCGACCTGGGCCAGCGGCATCACCGCCGACGCGAGAATCAGCAGAATCGTCGTGACGACGAGGAGCTCCACGAACGTGTAGCCGCGCTGGCTCGCAACGGTGCGACGGTGCGATGGTGCGATGGCGCGACGGTTCTTCATTTCACAACTACTGGCGGAACGGGCGCGAACTGCAGCGGTACCGGCGTGCCGCGCGGAACGGTCGCCGCGCCGGTGACCGCTAGATTGGCGGTCCCGCCGCCGACGGCGTCGAACACGACGGCCGCGAGCAGTCCGGTGCCGGCGACGCCGGTCGGATCGTTGGTGCGGACGATCGCGATGTCGATTCGCCCCGCCGCCGCGTCCACCTGCTGCGTGAAGGTGACGCCGATGCCGCCGGTCCGCATGAAGCTCCCCTCCTGGATGGCGCGGACCCGGAGCGCGGCCGGGTTGAAGGTGATTGTCAGCGTCACGCTCGAGACCTGCGAGGCGCCGGAAATCGAGACCGGAACGGTGTACGGGCCGGCGCCGACGCGGAACTCCGGCCCCGGGGGCGACAGAATCAACTGACCGCCGACCACGGCGCCGGGGACGGCAACCGGCGGCGTCCCGCCGGCAGGCGCCACCGGCGGGACGCCGGGCGGCACATCGCCGGCAGGCTTAGGCAGCGCCGGCGCCGCGGGGACGGTCGTCGTGCCGGGAATCTGCGAGCTGCCCGGCGGCACGACGGGGACGCCCGCGCCGGGGGGCGCCGCCGGCGGGGGCGGCGGGGGCACCGCCGGTGCCGGTGCGGGCTCGGCGGGCGCCGGCGCCGCAATCAACGGCGGCGGACCGCCCAGCCCGAGGCTCTGCTGCGAGCCGATGAAGATCGGGCGCACGTCGTCGGTTGTCAGCTCCTGTGTGCGCACGATGCGTGGGGTGAGCAGCATGACGATGTCGGTCTGACTCACCGACGAGTTGGTCGTTCCGAACAGATTGCGCAGCACGGGCAGCCGCATCAGCCCTGGAATTCCGTTCAGCAAGCGCCGGTCCTCTTCGCGCAGGAGGCCGGCGAGCAGGTTCGACTCCCCGTCGCGAAGACGCAGTCGCGTCTGCACGCGCCGCTGGCCGAACGAGGGCAGATTCTGCCCCGCGAT
Source organism: Acidobacteriota bacterium (assembly GCA_016192845.1). Classification (GTDB taxonomy): domain Bacteria; phylum Acidobacteriota; class Vicinamibacteria; order Vicinamibacterales; family UBA2999; genus MELF01. The sequence continues at coordinate 75,785 of JACPTI010000051.1, read as the reverse complement.
GTTGACATCGCGTCCCAGCGTGCTGTTCTCCACTGTCAGGTCGAGGATGATGTCGCCCTCGATCGTGACGCGCGGCGTCATCTGCACGTTGACGCCCACGTCCCGATAGTTGAATGACGTCAGCGGATTGAAGGCCGCGCCCCCCTGTGCAATGGGCGTGAAGACGGTGGCGGGCACCGGGATCTGGTCGCCCAGGTTCAGCGTGATCTGCTGCCCTTCGGCGCCGCGGAGCTGCGGTTTCGCGATGAGCCGCGTCTCCGAGTCGGCTTCCAGGAAGCGTACGACGGCGGCCGGTACGGAGAGATAGAAGTCCGCGGTCGAGACGCCTCGCGTGATCGTGTTGAGATTGAACGGCTGCGGCGTCAACGTCGCATCGTCACCTCGAGGATCCGTTTCCGGTGACGCCACGGCAGTGATCGAATAGTCCGAGAGATTGATGCCGAACTCCCTGGCCCGCGCGCGGTTCACCTCCAGGATCTGCACGTCGATCACGACTTCGGCCTTGGGATTGTCGTTCTGCTCGATGACGCGCTCGATGATCTGGACGATGTTGGCGCTGGCGCGGACGGTGATGGTGTTGTTCGTCTTGTTCGCGACGATCTGCGGCGCCACGGCGAGCGCCGGAATGCGGATGACGCCGTTCAGGATCTGCGCGATCTCGGTCGCGTCCGCGTGCGAGATGAAGAACGTCCGGATGACCTGCTCCTCGTACAGCGCGCGCTTCTGCGCGTTGTCGGGGATCACCATGATCGTCCGCTCGTTGATCACCTTGTAGAAGAGCTGGTTCGCGGCCAGGATCTGGCTGAGCGCCTGTTCGAACGTCACGCCGCGCAGCTGCACGCTGTAGCTCCGGTCCTGGTAGTCGCGCTCGAACGTGACGTTGATCCCGGCCGACGTCGCCATCGACGTGAGGATGTCGCGCAGGCTCGCGTTGTTGAAGACGACGTCGATCGGCTCGCGCGACGCCGGATTGAGCAGCGGCTCCGGCGTCTGCCGCGCCGCCTGCTGGAGCTGCTGCAGCGTCGGCGAGGGGCGCGCGGCCTCGGCCAGGTCGCGCAGGCGGCGCTCCATCTCCAGCACCTTGCCGGCGATCTGCCGGTTGGTCGGGTCGTATTCGCTGGCGCGGCGATACTCCCGCAGCGCGTCCTCGATCTGCCCGCGCGCCTCGAACACCCGCGCCTGATCCAGGTGCCGGTTGGACGCGTTGATCATCGCGCGCTCGAGCGCGATCTGGTAGTCGGCGCGCCCGGGATTCGCCTGCACCGCGGCGCGGTAGTGCTCTACCGCGGCGTCCCAGTCGCCGGCGCGGGCGGCGCTCTCACCGCGGCCGAAGGCGCGGCCCGCGGCGCAGCCGGCCACGAGCAACGCGAGCGCGACGAGCGCCAGCAGGGCGCTGTGGGTCGTCGAAGATGGGCGTCGAGAGATCATTGTCCTGAGAGGCGGATGACCTGACGTCCACGGGCGTCGGTGTACGACAGCTCGAGTGAATCCGGACCGACTCGTCCGACGCGGTAGCGCCCTTCGATGATATCGCCTTCCTTTCCGTGAAAGACGTTGCCGCGCCCGTCGCTCAGGATCGCCACGCGGCCCGCCTGCCCCGGCGCGTCGACCAGTCCGATGAAGCGCAGCGGGATCGGCGGCGGCGGCGGCGGACCAGTCGGCGCGGCGGCGGGTGGAGGCGGCGTCACGATCGCGCGCGGGCCGGGCGCCGGGCGGGGCGCCGGCCGCGGCTGGAACCGGAACGGGTTGCGCTCGGGTTCGACGAACTCGGCGCCCGGGCCCTGCGCGGGGTCCCCACCGCGCACGCCTGCGCGGCGGGGTGCCAGCAGCTCCAGCTTCAGGTCGGTGACCGGCGGCGACGCCGACGCCGAGGCGTCAGCCGGCGTCGCTCCGGCCGCACGCACCCGTGCCGCACCGGTGGGCCGATCGTCGCGCGCCGCAAAGACCACTGCAAGGAGCCCGGCTCCCCCGAGCGCCGCGAGCACGGCCTGCCGCCTGCGTGAGGTCATGGCGTCGGGTTCCGGTAGTACGTGGAGAGATCCAGGGTCACCACGAGCGACCCGCCGTCGTCGGCGCCCTCGGCCAGGCGGACGTTGTCGATGACCACGAACTCGGGCGCGGTCTCGAGCTGGTAGATGAAGTTCCGCATGTCGGCGTACGTGCCCGACAGCACCAGCTGGATCTGCAGGCGCGTCAGGGTGCTTCCGGTGTCGACTACCGGCGCGTAGGTCGCGCGCTGGTAATCGAGGTTCGAGTCGCGCGCCAGCCGGGCGAGCCGGAGATAGGTCAGCCGGCGCGCGCCCGCCAGATCCTGCGGCAGCACGTCGCGGTAGAACGCGGTCAGCTCGGCGGCCGCCTGCGACTTGCCGGTCAGCGTCCCTGACGCCTGATCGTGCTCCGCCCTGGCCTGGGCGAGCGCCTGTTCGGCGGCCCGTTCGCGCTCGGTCACGTTTGCCACCCGCTCGGAGAGCGGGTAGACGACCAGCGCGTACACCAGCGCGTTCACGAAGACGGCCGCAGCAAGGCCGAAGACGAGGCGGCGATGCTCGGCCACGGCGCGCCGGACGAGGGCCGTCCCATGCATCGAGTCCATTACCGTCCGCCTCCCGCCCCCGCCGCCGTCCTGGGCGGCGGCACGTACGTCCCTTCAACCACGGCTTGGATCAGCCCGGCCATGTTCGTCTGTTCCTTGATGGAGAGCACGTTGTGGAAGCCGCCCCGGGTTTCGAGCGCCTCGATGAAAGCGTCGAGGTCCTCCGCCCGGCGCGCCTCGACCCCGACGGCGACGATGAAATCGCCGGCGCGCTCCAGGCGCGGCTGGATGGTCGTAATCCGCACGTCCGGCGGCAGCGTCGCCTCGAACTGTGTCAGCAGGTCGGTCCAGGAAAACGCCCGCTGGTCGATGATGGCGTTCGCCTCGCGCGCGGTGTCGGCGACCACCTGCAGCTCCTGTGGATTGATCTGCGCCCGGATGCGCGCCGCCTCCGCCCGCAGCCGGGCCGCCTCGCGCTCGGCGGCCGACGCCCGGGCCCCGAGCGTGTACTGGCTCGCAGTGAGGCGCACCAGCTGGCCGGCGTTGAAAACGGTCAGCCCCGCCACGACCACCAGCGCCGCGCCGAGGACGACCCGGACCGCGCGCAGGTTGTAGAACGGGCGGGTCGAGAGATTCGTTCGCAGCATCAGGCGCCTACCGCCTCTCGCTGCACGCGCAGGAGCACGCCGGCGAGCGGCGCCAGCACATCCGGCAGGTCGGGGCTTTCGCCGATCCGGTCCGTCAGCGCCACCGCGGTCGTCGGGTCTATCGCCTCGACCGGGATGCCGAGCCGCGCCTCGAGGTCCTTCCGCGCCTCGTCGGCGAAACCGGTGGTGCGTTCGCGGCCGCCCAGGAGGACGCGCGCGAAGCCCTGCCCCGCCAGCCGATCCTGGTAATACATCGCCGTCTGGTGCACGACGTCGGCGAGCGTCTCCTCGTCGTCTTCGGGCCGGTTCCGGAAGAAGATGAGCTCCCCGTCGCGAAGGATGGCGATGGAGGTGTACTCCGGCCGCATGTGCACGATCAGCCAGTCCCCGGCTCGCGGGCCCGGAGCCGCGCCATCGGTCGCGAGGACGAGGTTGAGCACCGAGAAGGTGGCGAGCTCGACGAGGCCGGCATGCACGCCTGCCGCGGCGCACACGCCCTCGTACTCCTGCACCACGTCGCGCCGCGCGGCCACGACGATGAACTCGTGGCCGTCTGGGCCGCGCCGCCCGGGCGTATACGTGACGCACGCCTCCTCGACCGGGAACGGAATCGATTTTCGGACCTGCCAGCGCACCAGCTGATCCAGGTCGTCGCGCCGTTGTGGCACGCGCCCGAAGCGGACCACCGACACCTTCCCGGCGAGATCGGGAATGACGAGGGCGACGCGGGCGGGGCGCGAGCCGACACGCGCCAGCACCGCGCGCACACTTTCGGTCACGGCCGCGCGGTCGACGATGTTGTGGGAGGCGAGCGCGGGGGCGACGGCGCCCGCCGCGAGCGCCTCCACGGCGCACGCCTGGAGGCGGCCGCGGGTGCCGTGTGCCGCTATCGCCGCCGCCGCCACGCGATCGGGCGCTATCTCGACCGCCGCGTCCGGCAGCGGGCTGGCGAGCCACGAGGTGAGAAGGCTCATTCGACGAACGTCACCTTGTTGATCTCGCGCAGGGTCGTCTGGCCGAGCCGCACCTTCTCGACCGCCGACTCGCGCAGGAAGCGCATGCCCTCCTCATGCGCCGTTTTCTTGACTTCGGATGTGGGACGCCGCTCCAGAATCATCTCACGAATGCGATCCGACAGATCGAGCAGTTCGCAGATCGCCGTCCGTCCCTTGAAGCCCGTGCCGCCGCAGTCGATGCACCCGGCGCCCTCGTAGAACTGCTGCGTCTCGGCGAGCGCCGGGTCGAGCCCCGATTCCTCGAGCTGGCGGCGGTCGATCCGCACCGGCCGCTTGCAGTGGGTGCAGATCAGGCGCACCAGCCGCTGCGCCATCACGCAGTTGAGCGCGGAGACGAACTGATACGGCTCGACTCCCATGTTGAGGAACCGGCCCAGCACGTCGACGACGTTGTTGGCGTGGACGGTCGTGAAGACGAGGTGGCCCGTCAGCGCCGACTGGATGGCAATCTGCGCCGTCTCGGGGTCGCGGATCTCCCCCACCATGATCTTGTCCGGGTCGTGGCGCAGGATCGAGCGCAGTCCGCGGGCGAACGTCAGCCCCTTCTTCTCGTTGATCGGGATCTGCGTGATGCCGCCGAGCTGGTACTCGACCGGGTCCTCGATCGTGATGATCTTGTCCTCGATTGAGCGGATCTCCGAGAGCGCCGCGTAGAGCGTGGTGGTCTTGCCCGACCCGGTGGGCCCGGTGACGAGCACCATCCCGTACGGCTCGCGGATGTACTTGCGGAAGCGCTTCAGCTCCTCGTTGGGGAAGCCGAGAATGTCGAGCTTCAGCTCGGTGAACTGCTCGCTGATCGATTCCTTGTCGAGGATGCGGATGACCGCGTCCTCGCCGTGCACGCTCGGCATGATCGAGACGCGGAAGTCGATCGTCTTGCCCGGCATGCGGACCTTGAACCGGCCGTCCTGCGGCACGCGCTTCTCCGCGATGTCGAGCTCCGCCATCACCTTCACGCGCGAGATGATCGCGCTGTGGAACTGCCTGGCGATCGGCCGCATCGCCGGCTGCAGGACGCCGTCGATCCGGTACTTGACGTGGACCGCGTCCTCGCCGGTCTCGATGTGGATGTCGCTCGCGCGCCGCTGGATGGCGGTGTAGATGGTGGAATCGACCAGCCGGATGATCGGGCTGATGTCGCTCGTCAGCCGCTCGACCGTGAGGTTCTCCTCGCCGGCGTCGTCCTCCTTCAGCACCTGGAGCTGGAAGCCCTCGGTCGCCTCCTCCAGCACGCGCTGGGAGCTCTCGCTCTTCTTCAGGATCGACTGGATCGCGGACGGCGCCCCGACCGAGACCCGGACGGGCGTGCCGAGGATCACGCCCAGCTCGTCGATCATGGGGATGTCGGTCGGATCCGAGACGACGATGACGAGCGACCGGCCCTCGCGGCGGTACGGCACGAAGCCGTAGCGCAGCATCAGGTCCGCCGGAATGGACCGGAAGAGCTCCTGGTCGATCCGGAAGTCCTCCATCTCGACGAACTCCAGGCGGTAGCGCTCGGCGAGCTTGCGCGCGCGCGCCACCTCCGCGGAGTAGTCCTCCGGCGTCTGGACGAGGTTCGATGGATCGACGGTCGCCATTCCCTTATCCGCCCGCCAGCGACGACAGCTCGAACAGCGGCATGTACAGCGCCAGCACGACCGCGGCAATCACGATGCCCATGATGACGAGGATGACGGGCTCAATCAGCGTGACGAACCGGCCCACTTCGGTCTCGATCTCCTCGTCGTAGAAGTCCGCCAGGCTGTTGAGCATCTCCTGCAGCGCGCCGGTCGATTCGCCGACCTCCACCATCTTCACGGCGACGTCGGGAAAGACGCCGCGCGCGCGCAGCGCCGCCGCGAAGCTCTCCCCTTCGCGCACACGCCGCGTCACCTCCCGGAGCTCGCCGCCCAGGTAGCGGTTGGTCATCGCGCCCCCGGCAATCTCCAGGGCGTTGACGAGCGGGATGCCGCCGCCGAGGAGCGTCGCCAGCGTGCGCGTCAGCTGCGAGGTCGCGAACTTCCGGATGGTGGCGCCAACCCACGGCAGCCCCAGCAGCACGTGGTCGGCACGGGCGCGCTGCCCCGGCTGCCGCAGCCACAGCGCGGCCGCAGCCACCCCACCCGCGACGGCGAGGCCGATCAGCCAGAGGTTGGCGACAAACGCGTTCGAGACGCTGACGATGATGCGCGTCGACAGCGGCAGCTCGCGGTCGAACGTGGCGTAAAATCCCGCGAATGCGGGCACCACCCGGATCACGATGATGCCGACGAGCGCCACCATCAGCGCCACGAGGATCGCCGGGTAGATGAGGGCCGAAATCGTGCGGCGCCGCACCGTGCCGATCACCTTCTCGTACACCACATAGCGGCGGATGACGCTGTCAAGGCTGCCACTCCGCTCGCCCGCCATCAGCGAAGCAGGATAGACGGCCGGGAAGAGTCCGATGTGCGCGGTGAACGCGTCCGAGAGCGACGTGCCCGACTTCACCTTGTCGTACACGTCGTCGAGCACCGCCTTGAACGTGGAGTTCGCGATGCGCTGGCGCAGAATGTCGAGCGACTGCACGAGCGGCATGCCGGCCTTGAGCAGCGTCGCCAGCTCCTGATTGAAGACCAGGAACTCCTGGCGCGAGACTCGGCGGCGCGGGCTCCAAGGCAACGCCAGGCCCGGCAGCCCGCTTCGCCGCTGAAGCGAAAGGACGTACAAGCCCTTTTCTTCCAGCTCCTTGCGCAGGCGGGACTCGCTGTCGGCGACGTAGATGCCCTCGATGATGTCCCCGCCGGGCGTGCCGAGCCTACAGCGAAATTCCATCGTAACAGTGTGGCATATCAAGTAGGCAGTGGGCAGTAGGCAGTGGGCAGTGAACCCAAAATCTCTCCCGCCATGTTTAGACCACCCGCGGGCCGTGTCAGCCGGAACGCGTGCAGAACCGTGAAAGGCCACCCACTGCCTACCGCCTGCTGCCCACTGCCTACCGCCTACTGCCTACCGCCTACTACATCGGTTGCACAAACGCCCTGAACACCCGGACGCCCAGTTCGCGCGGGTCGGTGCTCTTCAGTGCCGGCACCTCGGCAGGCACAAAGGTCTTATCGACCGAAATGGTCATCTCCACGGTTTCCGCCGCCCCGAGGCGGCTCGCGGGAATGTCGATGCGCCGAATATCGCTTTGACCGGTCGGCGGCAGAAAAAACGCGTCGATCACGGCGTCGCCGATCCGCAGCTCGACCCGCTGCGGCTCGTGGAACGCCACCACCCCGGGCTGGTCGGCTTCGAGATAGAAGCGGACATCGCGTCCCGGGTTCCGGAACGCGAGCGTCGCCTCCTTCCGCGACCACTGCCACTCGCGTCCGGTGCCGTCACCGCCGACCTCGGTCTCGTGCCAGCCGTCGCGGAAGACGACGAACAGATTGTCGGTCTGCAGTCGCATGTTGAACGTCGCGGCCCGGTACGCGCGCTGCCCGACGGTCTCGCCGGCCAGCGGCAGGCGCTCGCCCGTCGCCAGCAGGAAGAGCCCGATCTCGACCTGCGTCTCGCCGACGTACGGAAACTTCGGGATGAACATCGTGCGCCGGTACTCGATCGTCGACCCCGGCTTCCACTGCCGCGTCGGCGTCGGCGGCTCGTGGTCATCGGTCCACATCAGCTCGCCGTTGTTGTCGATGAAGTGGACGAACACCCAGTGATCCTCGGCAAACGGCGGCGCATCGGGCGCCACGGCGAAGCGATAGGTCATTTCGAACGGGCTGCCGATCGCCGCGTCGCGGCTGCTCAGGACGAGCGTTGGTGTGGCGACAGGCGGCGCGTCATCGGCGCGCGAGCAGGCCGCCGCCACGACCGCCAACAGTACGGCGGGCCAGACCCTCTGAGCGGTGTTGAGCATCGTGTTTCTCGAATGATAACCCGCATGCGGGGTCCCCGGCGCGCACATCTCCACCCCATCGCGCACGCGTGCGCGATGGGGACCCCGGGGCCTGCGCGGTGTGGTGGCCGTTCCGTGCTAGAGTTCACCGAACAGATGGCCCAAGACGCGCTCGGCATGGTGGAGACGAAGGGACTCATCGGCTCGATCGAAGCGGCCGATGCGATGGTCAAGACCGCCAATGTCGTCCTCGTCGGCAAGGAATACATCGGCGCCGGGTATGTGACCGTGCTGGTGCGCGGCGACGTCGGCGCCGTCAAGGCGGCCACCGACGCGGGCGCCGCCGCCGCCCGGCGCGTCGGCGAGCTGGTGTCGGTGCACGTGATTCCGCGGCCCCACGCGGACGTCGAGCGAATCCTTCCGAAGTAGGCAGTAGGCAGTAGGCAGTGGCTCCCGAGCTATCCCCCATTTCCTGCATTTCCTGCCTGCTGCCTACTGCCTACTGAAAACCCACTATGGCCGCCGAGGACCGTCCGTCGGTATCCGACAAGGACCTGACCTCGATCGCGGAAGCACGCGCGCTCGCCCGCGCCGCGCGCCAGGCCCAAAGCCGGCTGGCCGAGCTCTCCCAGGAGCAGATCGACGCCATTGTGACCGCCATGGCGGACGCGGTCACGCCGCATGCCGAGGCCCTGGCGCGCCTGGCCGTCGAAGAGACCGGCTACGGCGTCGTGACCGACAAGGTCCAGAAGAACCTCTTCGGGTCGCGTCGGGTGTACGAGTTCATTCGGCCGATCCGGACGGTCGGCGTCATCAATCGCATCGACGACAAGAAAATCGTCGAGATTGCCGAGCCGTTCGGCGTCGTCGCCGCGGTGATCCCGTCGACCAATCCGACGTCGACGGCCATCTACAAGGTGCTGATCGCGCTGAAAGCGCGCTGCGCTATCGTCATCAGTCCGCATCCGGCGGCCGTCCGCTGCATTAGCCGGACGGTGGAGATCATGGCTGAGGCGGCCGCGCGGGCGGGCGCGCCCGCCGGCAGCATCGGCATCATGAAGACGGTAACGCTCGAAGGGACGCAGGAGCTGATGAAGCACCGGGACGTCGCGGTCATCCTGGCGACCGGTGGCATGGGGCTGGTGCGCGCGGCCTACAGCGCCGGCAAGCCCGCCTACGGCGTCGGGCCGGGAAACGCGCCGGCCTACATCGAGCGCAGCGCCGATATCCCGAAGGCGGTTCGCGACATCATCACCGGCAAGACGTTCGACAACGGCGTCCTCTGCTCCGCGGAGAACTCCGTCGTGGTCGACGAGGCGATTGCCGAGGAAGTGCGGCGCGAGTTTCAGGCCCAGGGCGCCTATTTCATGTCGCCGGCTGAGATCGACGCCGTCGGCAAGGCGTTCGTCAGCCCCCAGCGCCTGCCGAACCCCGCGCTCGTCGGCAAGGCGGCCACCTACATCGCGGCCCAAGTGGGGATCACGGTACCGGCGGGGACGCGCGTGCTCGTCGCGCCGCTGGCGGGTGTCGGGCGCGACTACCCGCTCTCCATCGAAAAGCTCGCGCCGATTCTCTCCTGGTACGTGGCGAAAGACTGGCAAGAGGCGTGCGAGCGCTGTATTCAGATTCTGCGCTACGGCGGCATGGGTCACACCATGTCGATTCATTCTCGGAACGAGAACGTCATCCTGCAGTTCGGCCTCAAGAAGCCGGCGTTCCGCATCTGCGTCAACACGCCGACCACCCATGGCTCGATCGGCCTGACGACCGGACTCGACCCGGCGATGACGCTCGGGTGCGGCGGGTGGGGCGGCAACATCACCTCAGACAACATCTCCCCTCGACACCTGCTCAACGTCAAACGGCTCGCCTACGAGGTGCGCCCCGCCGTCACTGCCACCGCCCCCGCGGTTGGGCGGGTGCAACGCTCGCTCCCTCAAGCCCCCAGCCGGCCGGTCCCCGCGGGCATTCCCGTCGAGGCGCTGGCGGCCCGCATCGACCAGTTTCTGGCGTCGAGGGGGTACGGGAGTATCGGGCGGACCACGGTGCCCCACCCGACAGGCGCAGTGGGGACCCTGCTCAACGGTCCGCCGGGCGAGCCTGACACCGGGGCCCCCACCGCGCCGACGCGGTGGGGTGGCGGGGCTCGTCCTACGCACGTTCCAGACCCTCCGGCCGACTTCATCTGCGAGGACGATGTGCGGGAGGCGATCAAGGCGGGACGGAAGCTCCTCGTCGGCGAGAAGACAATCGTGACCCCGTCGGCGCGCGAGCTGGGCGAAGCAAACCGGGTGTTCGTCGCCGCCGGGTGGCCCGTCTAGGGCACCCCAACGCGCAAAGTCTGCGCGTTGGGAACACTGCCAGACTCGGTTTAGTGCGGATCAGCTATAACTGCTGACTCAGTTGGACTTATTGTTGACCGAGTGATCCTGGGAATGGTAGAGTGGCCCGTGATGCTGAGCCCGGGCCCCGCACGAACGGGGATCACATTCGCCCTTGGCCTCGTCGTCGCGGGCTGTGCGACCCGGGTTCCCACGCCATCGCAGGCGCCGGTGCGGGTCGTGGTCGCGCCGGCCCCCATCGCACCGCTCCCCCCGCCCGTCCCGCAGGTCGACCCTGTCGTCGAGCTGGTCGCCGTTTCCACGCTGCACTTCGAAGCCGGCGAGCACGAGCTCCGGCTCGGACATCTGACGGCCGCGAAGGCGGAGTTCAACCGCGCCCTGGAGGTCCTGCTGGAGTCGCCGTTCGGGGCGCGCACCGAACCGCGCATCCGCGAGCACTTCGATCGGCTCGTTGAGCGGATCAGTGCGCACGAGGTGACGGCGCTTGCCGAGGGCGACGGCTTTGCGGAACAGCGCCCGGAGCCCGCGGGGATCGACGAAATCCTCGCCATCACGACATTCGAGGTCCCTTCACCCACGCCTCAAACGACTCAGGCGGTTGCCGCCGACCTGGAGACCGTGGTGCACGACATCAACATCCCCTTGAACGCCAAGGTGTTGTCGTTCGTGGAGCTGTTTACGGGACGCCTGAAGGCATTCCTGGAAGAGGGGTTGAACCGGGGGGTGCAGTACCTGCCGATGATCCAGCGCATCTTCCGCGCCGAAGGACTGCCGCTGGACCTCGCCTACGTGCCCCTGGTCGAGAGCGCGTTCAAACCGACCGCGCTCTCGCGCGCGAAGGCGAAGGGGATCTGGCAGTTCATGCGGGGCACCGCGCTCGAGAACGGTCTCAGACACGACTGGTACATCGACGAGCGGGCAGAGCCGGAGAAGGCGACTCAAGCGGCCGCCACGTACTTGAAGTCGCTGCACGAGATGTTCGGCGGCGACTGGCACCTGGCGCTTGCCTCCTACAACGGCGGACCGGGGCGCGTGCAGCGCGCCATCAAGCGATCGGGCCGGACGGATTTCTGGAAGCTGGCCGCCTCCAGCCGGTACTTGCCTCGCGAGACGCGTAACTACGTTCCGCTCATCCTCGCCGCGATCATCATCGCGCGGAACCCGGCGATGTATGGGTTCGACATCCAGCTGGCCGAGCCGCCGCAATTCGAGACGGTCACGCTGACGACGGCCATCGACCTCCGTCGGGTCGCGGAATGGGTCGGCACGCCCGTGCAGGCCATCCAGGACCTCAACCCCGAGCTCCGGAGGTGGACAACCCCGGTCCGTGCCGGCGAATACGAGCTGAAGCTGCCGCCCGGGACTGCCGACATCGTGCGCGCTCGCCTGGCGCAGACCGATCCAGCTGAGCTGGCTCCGTTGAACTGGTATACGGTGAAGAAAGGTGAGACGCTGCTGTCGATTGCGAAAAAGCTCAAGGTGAGCCGAACGGATCTGGCGGAGGCCAACTACCTGTCGACGCGCGCGCGGCTGCAGTCCGGTCAGCGGCTGGTCATTCCGCGGGCCCCGGCCCTGCTTCTGGCGGCGCGGCCCGAGACGCCACCTCCGGCTGTCGAGCCGCCGTCCGAGCCCGTGGTGGTCGCCGTCAGCGACACCGGGCCCGAGGTCACTCCGGCGCGGCCGGCATCGATCACCTACCGCGTCAAGCGGGGCGACACCCTGTCATCGATTGCGCGGCTCTACCGGACGACCGTGGCGTCGCTCAAGGCGTGGAACCGGCTGCGATCGAACTCGATCAAGGTCGGTCAGCGCCTGACCATCTTCACCGACCGCGCGGCGACGGCCACGAGCTAGCCGGTAGCTCCTAGCCGGTAGCTGGTAGTTGGTAGCCGGTAGCTGGTAGCCGAAAGGTGTTCGGCCTCCGGATCCTACGCCGTCTGCCGCCCCTCGTCCTTCTCTGAACCGGTGCGCGCCCGGAGCTGGCGGATGCTCTGCTCGATCCGCTCGGCCAGCTCGCGCTCCTGATTGAGCAGGCGCAGCGTGTTCTGCGCCTCCTGCATCGCGAACTGGACGCTGGCCAGCCGTTCGGTCAGGTGGTCGACTACGGCCTTCTGCTCGCTGACGGTCTCGAGGTTTACCCGCACGTCCCCGAGAAGGTTCGTGATCAGCGTGGTCTTCGCCTGGACTTCCTCGACCTGCCGGCGCTGCGCCGCGATGGCGGCAAGCCGCTCTTCGGTGGCTTTGGCGAGTGCGAGGAGATCTTCGACTTGCCGCCGGACCGCCGCGACCTCGTCGCGATGGCCGCTGACGTACTGCAGGTCGGTGCGGCTCTTCGCGGCGATCTCGTGGACCGCGTCCATCTCGGCCCGGACGGCCTGAATCACCGCCTCCTGATCGACGAGCGCCTTCATCCGCCGGTCGATTTCGGCTGAGGTGTGCGCGAGCTCTCCCAGCCGCGCCTCGAGGTCGGCGAGCTTCTTCTCCGAAAAGGCGAGCTGCGACCGCCGCTGCTCGAGCGTCCGGTACATCGCCTCGGCGCGCCGAAGCTGGTCGTCGGCGGCTTCGGCGTGCGCGATCGCTTCCCGCTGCCGCGCCTGGACGCGGGCCAGCTCGGCCACGAGCTCCTCGCGCGACAGATCCGAGCGCGCGACCGTCTCGCTCAGTGCCTGCATCTGCCGCAGCCGCTGGGCGACCTCGTCCGCGAGCGCGCGGCTCCCTTCCATCAGGGCGGCGAGCCGCGCCTCCTGGCCCGTAAGCACGGTCTCCTCGCGCTGCACCTGCCTGACGCGATCTCCTGTCTCGTCGAGACGGCGCTCGAGGCTGGAGATCCGGCCGTCCATCGGGAGGATCCTGCCCTGCAGCGCCGCGACCGCTTCGATCTTCTGCTGCACATCGAGCATCTGGGCGATGACGCCGTCGCACTGTGATGCGAGCGCGTCGAGCTCTGCGCGGCGCGCCAGCTGCGCGGCGAGCTTCTGGTCGACGTCGGCCGCAACCACCTGCAGGGCGTCCAGGCGGTGCTCGACGATGGTGACGAACTCCATCCGCTCGCCGACGCGCGCCAGCTGCGCCTCCAGCTGGGCAGCCATCTCGCCGAGGCGCGTGGCATGCCGGAGCCCTTCGTCCACCTGGGCGATCCGCCCGAGGATCGCCTCCATCGTCGCCTCGAGCTCCGGCGTGCGAGCGCGAAACGAAGTCAGGCGATCGCCGAACGCCTCGAGCGCGACACGATCGGCCGACAGTTTGTCGCGGAGCTGCGCCGCCTCGGCATATGCCTGGTAGAACTCCTGGATTTCCCGCCGGAGCATCTCGAGGTCGGCCCGGCTCTCGCGCAGCGCCTCGTACTGCGCATGAGTGCGCGCCGTCATCTCCTGCACGTGTGCAAGCTGCTCCTCGAGCGTCTCGAGGTCCGCCTGCTTGCGCCCCAGCTCCTCGGCGTGGCTCATCAGCCGGGCGAACTCGCGGCTGAACTCGTCGATGCGCTGCGGCAGGTGCGCGAGCTGCCGCTCCCGGACGCCGAGCGCCTCCATCCGCTGCTCGGCGTCGGCGACGGCGCCCTGCAGCGCCTGCATTCGCGCTTCGAACGCCTCGAACTGTCTTTTTTCGAGCGTCAGACGTTCGATTGACGATCGCAAGGCGTCGACGAGGCTCTGTCCCTCCTGTTCGATCCGGCCGGTCTCGCGGGCGAACTCGTCGCGGAGCCGCGTGGCCGCGTCGAGCTTCGCGCCGGTTTCCTGCACGAGCTGATCGATGCGGGCCAGCATCTCTTCGCCGCGCGCGGCCTGCCTCACCCCGTCGTTCACCCTCCCGATCTGGACGTCCATGTTCCAGACCATCTCGTTGAGGCGGTTGGCTTCGAGCACCGCGCGATCGACGACATGCTTCTGCGCCTCGAGCGCCCGCGTCTTCTGGTTGATGTGCTCGGTGAGCGCGTTGAGGGCGGTGAGCTTTTCCTCGGTCGCCCTGCTGAGCTCCTGCAGCTGCGTCAGGCGTCCCAGCTTGCGTTCCACCTCGCGGACCGCCTCGGTGGCGGCGGCCGAATCCTCGCGCGCCTCGCGCGAGGTGTCGCGGAGCCGCGTGTACTCCTGCGAGAGCTGGCCCGCCATTCCGCGAATCTGATCCAGCTCGCTCCGGAGCGCCAGCGCCTGGTCGACCGACTGCCGGACCTCCTGCAGCTCCGCGTGGGAGGCGCGGATCTCGCCGCGAAACTCCTCCAGCGCCGCGCGCTCGCGCTTGAGCGCCTCGAGGCTGGCCGCCGCTTCGGCGGTCTGCGACGCGAGCTGCTCCACGTGCTCGGCCCGCTTCTGTGCCTGCGCCGCCGCCTCGGCGAGCGCTTCCACGCGCCTTTCGACCTCCGCCAGTGTTTTTGCGCGCTGCTCGACGGCGTCGATCCGCTTCGACAGCGCGTCGAGCGAGCCGGTGGCGGCCGCCGCCTTCGCGTCGACCTGCTCCAGCACCTTGCCGGTCTCGACCAACTTCCCGCTGCGCGACGTCACCTGCGTGAGCATCGCGCTGAGAGCGCTCCGCTCCTCGCGTGCCGCCGCAATCAGCGCTTCGAGCTCTTGCTGCTGCTTCTGCGCCTTGCCGCCGCGGGCGAGGTCTTTCAGGGCATCAAGCATGGCAATCCGATTCTTGAGGGGGATGCCGAAGGATACCACCCCGGTTGCAGTTCTGGACCACGTGCGGCGCCCCGGCGGTGGCAATTTCTGCGTACCTCGATCACCGCAGACGCAGAAATGCCCGGATTTTCGCGGCTGCGGCCCTCCGCCGCCGCTGGCGCGGCTCCTTGCATGGGCCGGAGTCATGCTGGCGAGCCTGCGCAGCGCGGCGGTGTTCGGAATCGAGGCATACCCCGTCCAGATCGAGGTGGACGTCTCGTTCGGCCTGCCGCATTTCACGATGGTGGGGCTCCCCGACACGACCGTGCGGGAGAGCCGCGACCGCGTGCGCGCGGCGATCAGGAATTCCGGCTTCGCCTTTCCACCCCATCGCATCACCGTCAACCTCGCGCCGGCGGACGTGCGGAAGGCGGGGTCGTCATTCGATTTGCCGATCGCCCTCGGCTTGCTCGCGACATCCGGCCAGTTGACGCGGCGCGCCATCGACGACACCGTCGTGCTCGGCGAGCTGTCGCTCGACGGCGCGATCAATGGCATTCGGGGTGTGCTGCCGATTGCCATTGCCGCGCGCCGGCTTGGCGTCCGCCGCCTGCTGCTTCCGCCGCAGAACGCCGCGGAGGCCGCGGTGATCGAGGGTCTGGAGGTGTGCGTTGCGCGGTCGCTGCCCGAGGCGTTGAATGCGCTCAACAACCCGGAGCAGGCCGAACGCATCTCGTACGTGGGGCGGGTTCCGCGTAGCGGACCCGCCGGTCCTTCAGATGCCTCCTGCGACGGCGACCTGTCTGAAGTGCGCGGCCAGCTGTTCCCGCGCCGCGCGCTGGAAGTGGCGGCCGCCGGCGGCCACAACCTGCTGCTCAGCGGGCCGCCGGGGGCCGGCAAGACGATGCTGGCGCGGCGCCTCGGCGGCATTCTGCCGCCGCTCACCTTCGACGAGGCGCTGGAATGTACGGCGATTCATTCCGTCGCCGGCGCGCTCGCGCCGGGAACCGGCCTGCTCTTCGCGCGTCCGTTCCGCGCGCCCCACCACACGATCTCGAACGTGGCGCTCGTCGGGGGCGGCGCGGTCCCGCGCCCGGGCGAGATCTCGCTCGCGCACAACGGCGTCCTCTTCCTCGACGAGATGCCTGAGTTCGACCGGCGCGTGCTGGAAGTGCTGCGACAGCCGCTCGAGGAGGGGCGCGTGACCATTGCGCGCGCTGCGCGGACGGCCGTCTTCCCTGCCCGTTTCGTGCTCGTCGCGGCGATGAATCCATGTCCGTGCGGCTTCCTGGGTGACGAGCGGCGCGAGTGCCGGTGCACCCCGTCGCAGATTGCGAAGTACCGCGGCCGGCTCTCGGGGCCGCTCCGCGATCGCATCGACCTCATCGTCAACGTGCCGGCTGTCTCGGTACAGGCCATCGCCGACGCGGAGCCGGGCGAATCGACCGCGGTCGTCCGGGAGCGCGTCTGCACCGCGCGTTCGGTGCAGCAGGTGCGGTACAGCGGCCGCGGCACTCGGACCAACGCCGGGCTCCGCGGCGCTGCGATGGCGAAGCACTGCACCCCCGACGCGGCGGGCCAGACGCTGCTGCGGCGGGCGATCGAGCGCTTCGGCCTCAGCGCGCGCGGGTACGACCGCGTGCTGAAGGTGGCGCGCACGATCGCCGATCTTGCGGGGTCGGACGCCGTGCGCGCCGAGCACGTGGCGGAGGCGCTGCAGTATCGACTGGTGGAGTGAGCTATGCCAGGCAATCCTCAAGAACACGAAGACGGTTAAGCCTCGGTTAAGCCACGAAGGACACGAAGGGCACCAAGCACGAGCACGAAGGAGCACGAAGGCGAGGTTCTCTGTCATGACGACGTTCGCGCCCATTCCTGCGGAGACCGAACTGGTATCGAGCCAGGTGAGTGGAGGAGCGATCGAAGTTCATCGGGCGCTGGGTCCGGGCTTTCTCGAAAAGATCTACAAGGAAGCGGTGTGTCTCGAGCGGCATGCGCGAGGGATGCAATTTGAACGAGAGCGAGCTGTGGCGGTGTGGTATCGCGGCGTCGCGATTCCTGGACAGCGGATCGATCTGATTGTCGAGCGATGCGTACTCATCGAACTGAAGGCCACGTCGCGAATTGACATAGCCCAGGAGGCAAAGGTCATTTCGTACCTGCGGACGACCGGCCGCAGCCTGGGGCTGCTGCTCAACTTCAATTGCCGCACGACGAAAGAAGGGGTGAAGAGAATCGTGTTGTGACGCCGTTCGCCGGGCCCGGGCGTGACAACAAGCCGACATGTGTGTGGGATCCAGTGTGTTGTCACGCACGGGCCCCTCACGCGCGCGCCTGCGGGCAGGCGCGTGAACGGCTTGCTTGGTGTCCTTCGTGTGTGCTTCGTGGCTGTGCCGTCTTCGTGCTCTTCGGGGTGCACGTCTGCCGGATAGATTTCGCAGTAGTACACTGACACGAGGAGTCGAGCGATGGGCTTGTTTCACGTCCCGGCGCGATTGACCGGCCCTACAGGCCGAACTGAACGACTTGAGCTCCTCGTCGACACCGCAGCGACGTTTGTGGTCGTTCCTCACGTGCTGGCGGAGCGATTGGGATTGCAGCCGACGCGCACCTGCCCGCTGAACCTTGCGGGTGGACGCGAGGAGACCTGGCCGCTTGCAGAAGTACGCCTGTCACTCGATGGCGTCGACGTCACGACGCCATGCCTCATTGCCCCTGAAGGCCCGCCACTCCTCGGCGCCGTTGCGCTCGAGAGCCTGTTGCTTGCGGTCGATCCGGTCGCAAAGCGCTTGGTCCCGGTGAAGGGCTTCGTTGGCTGAGGCTCGAAGGGCGCTTTCCAGTCAGACATAATCCGCCGACATCGCCGCGCGCATGAAATTCCCCGGACCCACGCGGCGTGTATAGAGCCTTTGTGACCTTCGTGCCCTCCGTGGCCGCTACTGTCGGCCGAGCCGCGCGGGAGGAAGACGGTTGAAGTAGAAGCTGCGGTACTGGACCGGCTTCCCTTCCGCGTCGAGGAACCCGAACGACTGCTGGAAGATAATGGGCGGTGGCTCGTTCGCCGGCGCGGTTGCGTCGAGGATGTAGAGCCGATTCTCGTGCAGATAGATGCCGACGTACGACCGCGTTCCGTCGGGATTCGTCAGCTGCAACTGATGGCCCGTCACCCGTTCGATGTAATTCCAGGCGTCGTACGTTACCGTGACGCCCGGCTTCTGGCGATACCTCGTGGCCGCGTAGTCGATCGAGGCCATGATGTCTATCGTCCAGTACCCGGGACCTCCACGATAGGCGACGTGGTTCACCTCCGAGTGGATCCGCTCGGCATCCGAATAGTCAATCACGGTCACGGAGTAGTGCGTCCGTCCCTCGGTCCACGTGTAGACGCGGCCGGGAAACCTGGCGCCGTACTCGGAGTCCCACGTGATCGTCTCGATCTTTGGTTCCCCCGGTGCAGGAACCGTGAAACCATCGAGGTGATTCTCGTACTCGGTCCACTCCTGCGCCGCCGCCGGCAGCGCAAGGAGCAGCGCGCACTGAGCCGCTATCAGTGGAGTGAGGCGCATAGATCCGTCCTTCAGCTTCAGCGGCCTCGGCGATCGCCATCGCGGCCGCCGGTGTGCGCGTAACTTACCACAGGATGATCTATGCCGGCGTTTTCGCGTCTTTCGTGGCCGCCTCCGGCGTGCGCGAGTCGTACACCCCCTGCGCTGCGCTGGCGGCGAGGATGATCGCGCCACCCACCAGCGCGCGACCGCCGGGGTCTTCCCCGCGCACCAGCCACGCCCATACCGGATTGAGCACCGGCTCGAGCAGCAGCAGGAGCGAGACGTGCAGCGCGGGCAGATGCGCCACGGCGGCGGTCAGCAGGACGTACGCGACGCCAATCTGGAACACGCCGAGGTAGCCGAGTGTGGCCCACTCGACGGCTGAAGCCGCCGGCAGCGGCCACAGCATCGGCAGACCGATCAGAAACGCAAGCAGATTTCCGCCGATGACTGTTGCGGAAGCTGTGCCGGCATGCCGGCGCTCCCCCCAGCGCAGTCCGAGGAGCGTCAGGGCCCACGTGGCACCGCACAGCGCCGCAACGACGTTCCCGGTCGACGGATCCGGAGCGGTCACCGTCGAGACGGCCCCGCCCGACAGACACAGCCCGAGGCCGACCGCCACGGCGGCGAGCAACCCCACGTCGCGCGCCCGGAACCGCTCGCCGAGCAGCAGCGGGCCGAGCACCGCGATGTACAGCGGCGCCGTCGACTGCAGGAAGATTGCATTGGCGGCCGTTGTCAGCTTCGTGGCGGTCACGAACAGGACCAGCGTGGCCGCGTACGCGGCGCCCGTCGTCCACACAGGCCGCGACCAGCGCCCGCCGCCGCGGAACCAGACGAGCAGCATGACGGCGGCGATGCCCGAGCGGATCGAGGCGACCTGCATCGGCGAAAACGCCTCGGTCTTGATGGCCGCGCCGCCCGTTGAAAAGAGCACGGAGGCCCCAATGACCTGCAGCACGGCTTTGGTCTTTCTTCGCCCTTTAGCCATGCGATTCCTTTGGAGAGTCGGCGTCGCCTGTGGTAGCCTCAACCACTGCGTCCCCCCTCGGACGTGTAAATCTTCGCAACTGCAGCCGATATTAGAGATCGATGCCTTCCCGGCGTTTCACTATCCTTGTAGCCGATCGCAGCACCGGCGTCGTGCGCCGCGCAACGGTCTCTCTCCGTCCGGCCGCCATCGCTCTCAGCATCGTACTTGCGACCCCGGTCCTGATTGGACTGGGTGCGGCGTGGAAGGGGTGGAACGACGTCGCCGAGCTGCGCGCCAGCCACCAGGAATTCCTCATCGAGAATTCCAACTACCGGGAGGCCACCGAGGCGCTCGCCGGGCAGATCGAGTCGCTGCAGGCGGCAATCAGCGATCTGAGCGCGCGCTCCGCGCTCGACCCGAACCTCGCGCGCGCAATGAACCGGTTGCCGGCAATCGTCCGGTCGCGCGCGATGGGCGGCACGACGGCCGGCGGATCGCGTGAAGATCTCTCCTACGCGCGCACGCTGTCGGCGCTCACGACTCCGGAGGACACGTTCGGCCTGCTGCGCACGCTGCTCGGGAGCCTCGAAGATCGTCTGAACGTCGTCGCGCGCAACGTCGAGCGGCGCAACGCCCTCGCCAACGCCACGCCGTCGATGTGGCCCGCCTACGGCTGGCTCTCGTCGGGCATGGGACCGCGCCGCGATCCGATCACCGGCGGCCCGGATTACCACTCCGGGCTGGACATCACCGGCGAGCGCGGACAGCCGGTGTACGCCACGGCGGCCGGCACGGTGCGCCATGTCGGTTACCAGGGCGCCTACGGCAACCTCATCGTGATCGATCACGGCTTCGGCCTGGAGACGCGCTACGGCCACCTGCAGCGCTTTCTGGTCCGGCCGGGGATGAAGGTGCAGCGCGGCGACACGATCGCCCAGATCGGCGCCACCGGCCGCACCACCGGCTACCACCTGCACTATGAGGTCGTGGCCAACGGACGGCTGATCAATCCGCTCCAGCTGCTGACGCAGCAGCCGACCCGCCGCTGAGGCCCCTGAAATCGGCGGTTTCCTTGCCGATCTGTAGCCCGGCGGCTACAATCGAAAGAATACCTGTCCGTGATCGGGCAACTCCTAGCGAAGGTCATCGGCACCCAGAATGAGCGCGAGCTGAAACGGCTGGCTCCGCGCGTGACGGCCATTGGTGCGCTCGAGCCCCGGATCCAGGCGCTCACCGATCAGCAGCTCCGCGACAAGACGGCCGAGTTCCGCACGCGCGTGGCCAACGGCGAGTCGCTCGACACCCTGCTGGTCGAGGCGTTTGCCGTGGTGCGCGAGGCGGGGCGCCGCGTGCTCAACATGCGGCACTTCGACGTCCAGCTCATCGGCGGCATGGTGCTGCACGGCGGCACGCTCGCCGAGATGAAGACGGGCGAAGGCAAGACGCTCGTCGCGACGCTGCCCGCGTACCTCAATGCGCTCGCCGGCAAGGGCGTTCACGTCGTGACCGTGAACGACTACCTCGCCCGGCGCGACTCCGAGTGGATGGGGCGCATCTACCGCTTCCTCGGCATGAGCGTCGGCGTCATCCAGCACGAGCTGACCGACGCGCAGCGGCAGGTCGCCTACGGTGCGGACATCACCTACGGCACGAACAACGAGTTCGGTTTCGACTACCTCCGCGACAACATGAAATTCGACCTGGCGTCGATGGTGCAGCGCGGCCATCATTACGCGATCGTCGACGAGGTCGACAGCATCCTGATCGACGAGGCGCGGACGCCGCTCATCATCTCCGGTCCCGCCGAGGAGTCGACCGATCTCTATTACGAGGTCGACCGCGTCATCCCGAAGCTGAAGAAGGGCGCCGTCACGCAGGGGAACGTCAAAGCGGAGGATCGCGAGGAGCTCGAGAAGACCGGCGACTACCTGGTCGACGAAAAGCACAAGACCGTCACGCTGACCGAGAGCGGCATGGCCAGGGCCGAGCAGACGCTCGGCCACCGGCTGGTGCCGGGATCGAGCGGCCTCTACGACCCGGTCAACATGCCGGTGCTCCATCACATTCAGCAGGCGCTCAGGGCGCACAACCTGTTCCACCGCGACGTCGACTACATGATCAAGGACGGCCAGGTGGTGATCGTCGACGAGTTCACGGGCCGCCTGATGCCGGGCCGCCGGTGGAGCGACGGACTGCACCAGGCGGTCGAGGCCAAGGAAAAGGTGAAGATCGAGCGCGAGAACCAGACGCTCGCGACCATCACCTTCCAGAACTACTTCCGCAAGTACGCCAAGCTTGCCGGCATGACCGGCACGGCCGAGACCGAGGCCGCCGAGTTCGCCAAGATCTACAACCTCGATGTCATCGTGATCCCGACGAACCGCCCGCTCAAGCGGATCGAGGAGCCCGACCTCGTCTACCGCACGCAGCCGGAGAAGTACGACGCGATCGTCAACGACATCATCGAGAAGCAGAACACGGGGCGCCCGGCGCTGGTGGGCACGGTGTCGATCGAGAAGTCGGAAAGGCTCTCGGCGATGCTCAAGCGGCGCGGCATCAAGCACGTCGTCCTCAACGCGAAGTACCACGCGCAGGAGGCCGAAATCGTCGCGCAGGCCGGCCGCAAAGGGACGGTCACCATCGCGACCAACATGGCGGGCCGCGGCACCGACATCCTGCTCGGCGGCAACCCCGAGCACATGGCGCGGCAGCAGACGATTGCGGAGGAGCTGGCCGAGCGCCTTCCGCGCGGCGAGGAGAAGTTCGTCGACGACGAGGAGTTCGTCTATTTCTTCCACGTCGACGGGTTCTTCCGCGTGCCGCGCCCGCACTGGGAACGGATCTTCTCGCACTTCAAGCGCCAGACCGACGCCGAGCACGACGAGGTCGTGAATCTCGGCGGCCTGCACATCCTCGGCACCGAGCGCCACGAGGCGCGGCGCATCGACAACCAGCTGCGCGGCCGCGCCGGCCGTCAGGGCGATCCCGGCTCGTCGCGCTTCTACCTGTCGCTCGAAGACGACCTGATGCGGATCTTCGGGTCGGATCGCATCTCCGGCCTGATGCAGCGGCTCGGCATGGAAGAGGGCGTGCCGATCGAGCACGGCATGGTCACGCGCGCCATCGAACGGGCGCAGCGCCAGGTCGAGGCCCAGAACTTCGCCGTCCGCAAGCACCTCCTCGAGTACGACGACGTGATGAACAAGCAGCGCGAGAGCGTCTACACGCTCCGCCGCGAGGTTCTCGAGGGGAAGATTCACCTCACCGAGGACGAGGTCGTCGACACGCGCGAGTACATGCTGGCGCTGGCCGAAGAGATCCTCGACGGCCAGATCGAGCGGTTCGCGGGCAAGGACATCCCGATCGAGGAGTGGGACATCGCCGCACTGACGCGCGAGGCGTCGCGTCTTTTTGCGCTCGATCCCCAGGAGGTCGCGCGGGTCGACCTGAGCCGGAAGTCGCCGCAGGAGATGAGCGACGCCATCTGGGAGCTCGTCAAGGCGAGCTACGAGGCGAAGGAGAAAGTGGTCCCGGCCGATCTGCTGCGCCGCGTCGAACGCGACGTGATGCTCCAGATCGTCGACCAGCAGTGGAAGGACCACCTCTACTCGCTCGACCACTTGAAGGAAGGCATCGGCCTGCGCGGCTACGGCCAGCGCGACCCGCTCGTCGAATACAAGAAGGAGAGCTTCGCCCTCTTCCAGGACATGAAGGGGCGGATCGAGGAAGAGATCGTGCACTATCTCTTCCGCCTGCGGCCGGTGCTGACCGAAGAGGCGCCGCCGATCGCGCGCCCCGCGCCGCGGCGCGCCGCGCCGCTGACGATGAACTATCCGCACGCGGAGGCGGTACCCGCCTTCGCCGCCGCTGGCGCGGCGGCCTCGGCGGGGCAGGCCCGCGGGGGCGGTCCGTTCGGGAGCGCGCCCCGGCCGGCGCGCACGGGCGGCGACGACGTGATCAAGACAGTCCGGCGGGAGGAGCCGAAGATCGGGCGCAACGACCCGTGCCCGTGCGGCAGCGGCAAGAAATACAAGAAGTGCCACGGCCAGGCGGCCTGAGCGGGCCTGCGGTGGCTCGTGGAAGGAGCGCCATGGAACTGAAGCTCGACGAACTGACGCTCACCTCTGCGGAAGCCGGCATTGCCACCGCCCTGACGTTCGACGACGTCCTCCTCGTGCCGCAGCATTCGACGGTCCTGCCGACGCAGGTCGACGTCTCGACCTGGCTCACGCGCAACATCCGGCTGAACGTGCCGCTCCTCAGCGCGGCCATGGACACCGTCACCGAGTCGGCAATGGCGATTGCGATGGCGCAGCAGGGCGGGCTGGGCGTCATCCACAAGAACCTGTCGATTGCCGAGCAGGCGTCCGAGGTCGACCGCGTGAAGCGCTCGGAGAGCGGCATGATCGTCAACCCGATCACGCTCTGCCCCGCCAACCGCATCTATGAGGCGCTCGAGCTGATGAAGAAGTACCGCATCTCGGGCGTCCCCGTGACCGAAGACGGCAGCAAGGAGGGGCGGCTGGTCGGCATCCTGACCAACCGCGACCTGCGCTTCGAGACGAACGTCGACCGTCCGATCGACGAGGTGATGACGAAGGCGCCGCTCTACACGGTGCCCGTCGGCACCACGCTCGACGAGGCGCGCGCGATCCTGCACCGCCACAAGGTCGAAAAATTGCTCGTCGTCGACAAGGAGTACCGCCTCAAGGGCCTCATCACGGTCAAGGACATCCAGAAGCAGATCAAGTATCCGAACGCGTGCAAGGACGCGCTGGGGCGGCTCCGGTGCGGCGCCGCCGTCGGCGTCTCCCGCGACTCGCTCGAGCGGGCGCAGGCGCTCGTCGATGCCGGCGTCGACGTGCTGGTCGTGGACACCGCACACGGGCACTCGCAGGGAGTCGTCGACATGGTCGCGCGCATCCGGCGGGAGTTCCCCGACACGGATCTGATTGCGGGCAACGTGGCGACGGCGGCCGCGACGGAGCTGCTCGTGGCGGCGGGCGTCGACGCCGTCAAGGTCGGGATCGGCGCCGGATCGATCTGCACCACGCGCGTCGTGGCGGGCATCGGCGTGCCGATGATCACCTCGATCATGGAGTGTGCGCGCGCGGCGGCCACGCGCGGCGTCCCGGCGATCGCCGACGGCGGCATCCGCTACTCGGGCGACATCGTCAAGGCGCTGGCGGTCGGCGCGAGCTGCACGATGATCGGCAGCCTGTTTGCTGGCACCGACGAGAGCCCGGGCGAGCTGATCCTGTTCCAGGGCCGCAGCTACAAGGAGTACCGCGGCATGGGATCGATCGGCGCGATGCGCCGCGGCAGCCGCGACCGGTACTTCCAGGACGAGTTCGACCTCGAGGGCGGGCGCGCCACCGACAAGCTCGTGCCGGAGGGGATCGAGGGGCGGGTGGCCCACAAGGGCAGCGTGGCCGCGATGATGCACCAGCTGTCGGGCGGCCTGCGCGCCGGCATGGGCTACTGCGGCAGCGCCACCATCCCGGAGCTGCAGCGGAAGGCGAAGCTCATCCGCATCACGCCGGCCGGCGTGCGGGAGAGCCACGTGCACGACGTGACGATCACGAAGGAAGCACCCAACTACAGGATGGAGTAACCACCGAGGCCTCAGGCTTCAGGCCTCAGGCTTCAGGCCTCAGGGCTGTCCGAGGAATCAGGCTCGGGGCCCGGGAGCAGCTCCCGCCCGCTCAAGAACCCGTTTCCGGGGCATTCCTCAGATACCTCTCCACGCGTCTGCCCTTTCCTCGCCGGTTCAGCAGAGATGCCTCGGCTCCGGCGGTTCGTGCGCGAGTACGCACCTCTCGTACACAGATGGCTCGCCGCGCGAATTCGCGGCATCGATCCGCCGCAAGAGGAATCAGGCCTGAGGCCCTGAACCGGGCCTGGAGCCTGAGGCCTGGGGCCTGGGGCCTATCGTGATCCGCCGGGTCGTGTCCCCGGTGATGTCGATCTGCACCAGAATCACCCCGGGCAGCTCGTGCGTGAGCCGGTCGGGCCACTCGATCGCAAGCACCCCGTCGGTCACCCCCATCTCCTCCAGCCCGAGGTCGT
This sequence comes from Acidobacteriota bacterium, assembly GCA_016192845.1. GTDB lineage: Bacteria > Acidobacteriota > Vicinamibacteria > Vicinamibacterales > UBA2999 > MELF01. The sequence goes on along the minus strand of JACPTI010000051.1, from coordinate 50,212 downwards.
CGGTCGCCGCCTTGTCCAGCCGGTAGAGATCGGCGTGGTAGAGGGTCAGCCGGCCGCCGCGATACTCGTGGACGAGGGTGAAGGTGGGGCTGAACACCTCCTCCGGATCGATGCCGAGCCCCGCCGCCAGGCCGCGCACGAACGCGGTCTTCCCCGCCCCGAGCGTGCCCGAGAGCAGCACCACATCGCCGGCCTTCAGGGTCGAGGCCAGCTCGCGGGCCACGGCCTGTGTTTCCTCTTCTGAGTGCGTCAGCCGGGTCACGCGTCCTTCTCGGCGCCCGTGAGCCGGTTGAGCGCCTCGCCCAGCCGCGCGAGGACGTCGGTGGCGGTCATCGACACCTGCCCCTCGGCGGCTTCGGCCAGGTCTCCGGCGGCGCCGTGCAGGAACACCGCCAGGCGGCAGGCGCCCTCGGCGTCGAGCAGTTGCGCGAGCCAGGCGGCGATCATCCCTGTCAGCACATCGCCCGTCCCACCGGTCGCCAGACCGGCATTGCCGGTCGGGTTGATGAACACGTGCCCTTCCGGCGTGGCGATGATGGTGCGGTGACCCTTCAGGACAACGTAGACGCGGTGGCTCGCCGCAAAGTTGCCGGCCACCTCGATGCGGTTTCTCTGGACCTCCTCCACGGACGATCCGACGAGCCGCGCCATCTCACCCGGGTGCGGTGTGATGATGATGTCGCGATCCTCGCGGCCGGCGAGCACGGCGGGGTCGTCCGCGAGCACCGTGAGCGCATCGGCGTCGAGCACCAGGGGGACGGTTACGCGGTCGAGCAGCGCGCGAACGAACTCCCCGACCGCGGCGCTGCGGCCGAGCCCCGGACCGCACGCGATCACGTCGTGATGCAGCTCCAGGATCCTCTCGACGGCTCCCGCGGCCACCGTCCCGGCCTTCGTTTCGGCGAGCGCCTCCGTCATGTACTCGGGCGCCATGGAGGCGACGATCGGCAGGCACGACGCCGGAGTCGCGGCGGTGACGAGCCCGGCGCCGGAGCGCAGCGCTCCCACGGCCGCAAGATGCGCCGCGCCCGTCTTGCCCCGGGAGCCGGCGATCACGGTGACGCGCCCGTAGTCGCCCTTGTGCGAGTCGGGGGCGCGCGGCTCGACGAGCGGCCGGAGCTGTTCCGGCGTCAGCAGCTCGATGCGCGGCCCTTCGAGCCCCTCGAGTACGTCCGACGGGATGCCGATGTCCGCAATCACGACGTCGCCGGCGTGCGCCTCGCCGGGAGGGAGCACCAGCGGGAGCTTGGGCGCAGCGAGCGTGACCGTCATCGACGCGTCAATGCAGTCGCCAATCAGATGCGGCGTGTCGGCCGACAGCCCGCTCGGCACATCGATCGATACAATCGGAATTCCTGACGCGTTCACATCGGCGACGACTGTCTCCATCATCCCGCCGAGCGCCGACTTCAGGCCGGTGCCGACGATCGCGTCGAGGATCAGCGAGCACTGCGAAATTTCGGAGAAGTGGAGCTCCCACGACTGCTCGTCGGCGATCTCCACGACGGTGACGCCGAGGCGTCCGAGGATGTCGAGGTTGGTGCGCGCGTCGCCCCGCACCTCGGCGACCGAGCCGATCAGAAAGACCGCGGCGTCGACGCCCCTCTGAATGAGCGTCCGCGCCACGACGAACCCGTCCCCGCCGTTGTTGCCGCGGCCGCAGAGCACGGCCACGCGCCCTTCGAGCCGCGCCTCGTACGCCGATTCGAGCGCCGCGACGACCTGGCGCCCCGCGTTTTCCATCAGCACGAGCGACGGGATGCCGATCTCTTCAATCGTGTAGCGATCGGCCTCGCGCATCTGCGCGGCGTTGAGAATGCGCATCAGCTAGCAGACAGTAGGCAGTGGGCAGTAGGCAGTCATCACAACTGTGCCCAGCGTATCGCCTGTCGTACCGTCAGCGCAACCGCGGCGTACGACCCTCACGCTTCCTCACTGCCTACTGCCTACTGCCTACTGCCTACTATGGGCGCGACGGTGAACGTCAACGGCCGCATCACCCCGCAGCGTGAAGCGGTCATTCCGGTCTTCGACCACGGCTTCCTGTACGGCGAAGGCATTTACGAGACGATGCGGACGTACAACGGGCGGCCGTTTCTGTACGACCGGCACATGCGGCGGCTGCGCAACTCGGCGCGCCTGATCGCGCTCCCGCTGCCGTTCACCGACGAGGAGCTGGCGGCGCAGATTCGCGACACCATGGCCGCCGCCAATGTGAACGGCGCCGAGGCGTACATCCGCGTGCTGGTCACCCGCGGCGTCGGCGACCTGACCTACGACCCCGCCACGACGCCGACACCCTCCGTCGTGACCATCGTCAAGCCGCAGGAAGATCCTCCGCCGGAGGCGTACGAGCGGGGCGTCCGGGTCGTCATCGTGGAGATCGTGCGGAATCATCCGGACACCGTGAATCCGATCATCAAGAGCAACAACCTGCTCAACTGCGCGCTGGCGGCGCAGGAGGCAATCCGCCGCGGCGCCTTCGAAGGGATCATGCGCAACTACCGCGGGGAGCTGTCCGAGTGCACGACGTCAAACCTGTTCATCGTCAGGGACGGCGCCGCGTTGACGCCGCCGCTCGACTCGGGGCTGCTCCCCGGCATCACGCGCGAATACCTGTTCGAGGTGGGAGCCGATGCGGGCGTCCCGGTCCGCGAGCAGGTGCTGCGCGACACGGACCTGTTTGGGGCCGACGAGGCGTTCCTCACAGGCACCACGCGGGAGCTCGTGCCAATCGTCGAGGTGGACGATCGGACGATTGGCACGGGACGGCCGGGACCGGTAACGAAGAAGTTGCTGGAGGCGTTCCGGCGACGGGCGTGGTCCGCCTAAAGGCGGACGCCACGTACGAAAACCGATCCCTGAGGTACGTCGCGTCCGGCTTTAGCCAGGCTTTAGCCGGACCTGAGCCGGACCTCTGCGAACGTCGTCTCGACGGCCGGACACGAGCAGAACAGGTTCCGGTCGCCGTACGGGTTGTCGATGCGGCCGACCGGCGGCCAGAACTTGTGCTCGCGAACGAACGGCAGCGGGAACGCCGCATCCTCCCGCGAATACGCATGCGTCCACGTCGTGGCCGCCACGGCTTCGGCGGTGTGCGGCGCGTGTTTCAGCGGGTTGTCATCGCGGCTCCACGCGCCGGTGACAACCTTCTCGATCTCACGCCGGATCTGAATCATCGCGTCGCAGAAGCGGTCGAGCTCCGCCTTGTCCTCGCTCTCGGTCGGCTCCACCATCAGCGTCCCCGCCACGGGGAAGGAGACGGTGGGGGCGTGGAAGCCATAGTCCATCAGGCGCTTGGCCACGTCCATCTCGTCGATGCCGGCAGCCTTGAACTGGCGCAGGTCGAAGATCAGCTCGTGCGCCACGCGGCCGTTCGGGCGCGCGTACAGGACCGGATAATGCGGCTCCAGGCGCGCCTTGATGTAGTTGGCGTTCAGAATCGCATGGCGCGTGGCGCCGGTCAGCCCCTCCGCGCCCAGCATGCGGATATACCCGTACGAGATCAGCAGGATGCTCGCGCTGCCCCACGGGGCGGCCGAGACGGCATGAATGCCGCGGTCGCTACCGGTCTCGACCACCGGGTGCCGGGGCAGAAACGGCGCCAGGTGGGTCGCCACGCCAATCGGGCCCATGCCCGGCCCTCCCCCGCCGTGCGGGATCGCAAACGTCTTGTGGAGATTGAGGTGGCAGACGTCGGCGCCAATGAGCGCCGGGCTCGTGAGCCCGACCTGCGCATTCATGTTCGCACCGTCCATGTACACCTGCCCGCCGTGCTCATGCACGATGGCGCAGATCGTCCGGATGTCGTCTTCGAAGACGCCGTGCGTCGACGGGTAGGTGATCATCAGGCACGAGAGCCGATCGCGATGCTCGGCGGCCTTCCGCCGCAGGTCTTCGACGTCCACGTCGCCCCTGGGCGCCGACGCGACGACCACGACGCGCATGCCCGCCATCGCCGCGCTCGCCGGGTTCGTCCCGTGGGCGGACGCCGGGATGAGCACCACGTCCCGGTGCCCCTCCCGTCGCGAGCGGTGATAGGCGTGGATCACCATCAGGCCGGCAAATTCCCCCTGCGCCCCGGAATTCGGCTGGAGCGACACGGCGGCAAACCCAGTGATCTCGCAGAGCGCCGCCTCGAGCTCGCGGAAGATCTCCGCGTAGCCCTGCGCCTGGTCAACCGGGACGAACGGGTGCACGCGGCTGAACTGCTCCCAAGTGACCGGCAGCATCTCACTGGCGGCGTTCAGCTTCATCGTGCACGACCCGAGGGGAATCATCGAGGTGTCGAGACCGATGTCCTTCCGTTCGAGGGTCCGGATGTAGCGCATCATCTCGGTTTCCGAGTGGTGGGTGTTGAACACCGGATGCGTCATGAACGGCGTGGTCCGGCGAAGCGCGGAGGGAATGTCGGGCCCGACCGCTGCGGCAAGGTCGATGTCCGGTGACGGCCTCCCCAGTGCGGTGGCAAACACGTCGACGATGTCGCGCAGGTCGGAAGAGTCGACGGTCTCGTTGAGCGCGATGCCGACCGTGCGGTCGTCGATGTAGCGGAAATTGATGCCCGCGCCGAGCGCCTGTTCGCGCACCCGGGCGACGCCGCCCGGGACTTCCACCTGCAGCGTATCGAAATAGTGCGCGTTGAGCTGTCGCAGTCCGAGCTTGCGCAACTCGCTGTCGAGCAGGCGCGTCAGCGTGTGGATGCGCGTCGCGATCGCTCGAAGGCCATCCGGCCCGTGGTAGACGGCGTACATGGCAGCCATGTTGGCCAGCAGCGCCTGCGCGGTGCAGATGTTCGAGGTCGCCTTCTCCCGCCGGATGTGCTGCTCGCGTGTGGCCAGCGCCATCCGATACGCCTTGCGGCCGTGCGCGTCGACGGAGACGCCGATGAGGCGCCCGGGAAGCTGACGCACGTAAGCCAATTGCGTGGCAAGGAACGCGGCATGCGGGCCGCCGTAGCCGACGGGCACGCCGAACCGCTGCGAGTTGCCGAAGACGACATCGGCGCCCAACTCGCCGGGCGGCGTGATGAGCGCGAGCGCGAGTAGATCGGTGCCGACGGCGACGAGCGCGCCGGCTTCGTGGGCTCGCCGGATGATCGGGGCGAGATCCTCCACAAGCCCCGCCTCGTCCGGGTACTGCAGCAGCACGCCAAACGGCGCCTCGCCGCCCCGGGCAAGCGTCATCGGGTCGACCGGCTCGACGCGCACCTGGATGCCGAGCGGTTCGGCGCGTGCCTGCACCACCTCGATGGTCTGCGGCAGGCAGCGGTCGCTGACGAGGAAGCGCCGGCGCTCCTGCCTGCTGACGCGGTGCAGGAGCGTCATGGCCTCGGCCGCCGCCGTCGCTTCATCGAGCAGCGACGCGTTGGCCACCTCCATCCCCGTCAGGTCCGCCACCATCGTCTGGAAGTTGAGGAGCGATTCGAGCCGCCCCTGCGCGATTTCGGCCTGATAGGGCGTGTACGGGGTGTACCACCCGGGGTTCTCCATCACCATGCGCAAGATGACGCTCGGGGTGATGGCGTCGTGGTAGCCGAGCCCGATGTAGGAGCGGAACGTCTTGTTGCGGCGCGCCACCCGCGTCAGGCGCCGAAGGTACTGATGCTCGCCTTCCGGAGGCGGCAGGTGGAGCGGCCGTGAGAGCCGAATCGAGGCGGGCAGCGCCTCGTCGATCAGCGCATCGACCGTCGGCACGCCGATCGTCGCGAGCATCGCCTCGCGCTCATCCTTGGACGGCCCGATGTGGCGGGGCGCGAACCAGTCGTTGGCGTCGAGCGCGGGCCTAGCCAAGGAGCTTTTGATACTGCGCGCTGTCGAGGAGGGCGGCCGCCTCGGCAGGGTTGGACACGCGAATCCGGATCATCCACGTGGCGTGCGGATCGCTGTTGACGAGTTCCGGGTGCTGCTTGAGATGGCCGTTCACCTCGACCACCTGGCCGCCCATCGGGGCAAAGAGCTCCGAGACCGCCTTGACCGATTCAATGGAGCCGAACGGCCGGCCGGCGGACACCTGGGCGCCCACGTCCGGCAGTTCCACGTAGACGACGTCGCCGAGCTGCTGCTGCGCGTAGTCGGTAATCCCGACTTCCGCGACGTCGCCCGACACGCGGATCCATTCGTGGTCTTTGGTGTACTTCCGGTCGTCCGGATAGGTCATGGTCGTATCCTCGGGCCGATCTTGCACCCCACCGCGCAGGCGTGCGCGGCGGGGGCCCCGCTCAGGGCCGGCCCCTACACCTTCCGTTTGTAGAACGGCATCGGCACGACGGCCGCGCGTGCGACCCGGCCGCGGATGTCGATCTGAATCTCGCTCCCCGCGCGCGCCAGCGCGACAGGCACGTAGGCCATCCCGATCGCCTTCTTCAGAAACGGCGTCTGCGTGCCGCTGGTGACGACGCCGACCGGCCTGCCGTCCTGTATCACGCGGTAGCTGTGCCGGGCAATGCCCGGATCGGTCACCTCGAAGCCGACGAGCCGGCGCGTGACCCCCTGCTCTCTCTGCTGCAGGAGCCGCTCGCGCCCGATGAACCGCTCGTTCGTCCACCCGATCATCCACCCGAGGCCTGCCTCGAGCACCGTGGTCGACTCGTCGATGTCGTTGCCGTACAGGCGCATGGCGGCTTCCAGCCGCAGCGTGTCGCGCGCCCCGAGGCCCACGGGGATCACGTCGGCCCGCCGGCCCGCCTCGAGAATCGCCTGCCACACGCGATCGGCCATGTTCGGGGGGACGAAGATCTCGAAGCCGTCTTCACCGGTGTAGCCGGTCCGCGCGATCGTGACACGCGCGCCGGCAACCTCGCCGTACGCAAACTGGAAGGCTCCAATGCCCGCCAGCTCCACACCCGTGAGCGGCTGCAGCACGTCCTGGGACGCGGGCCCCTGCAGCGCCAGCAGCGCATACCGGCTGCTCGAATCGATGACGGCGGCGTCACCCGCGGCTTTCGCCTGCTCGCTGATCCAGGCATAGTCCTTGGCGACGTTGCTCGCGTTGACGACGAGCAGAAAATGGCCGGGCGCCATCCGGTACACGATCATGTCGTCCAGGAAGGTGCCGTCGGGGGTGAGCAGTCCCGAGTACTGCGCCTGTCCGACCGCGAGCTGTGCCGGGTCGCTGCAGGCGATCCGCTGGACCGCCGCCAGCGCGTCCTTCCCGGCGATCTCGATTTCGCCCATGTGGCTGACGTCGAAGAGGCCGGCTCGCGTGCGGACGGCCATGTGCTCGCTGGTGATGCCGGTGTACTCGAGCGGCATCTCCCAACCGGCAAACGGCACCATGCGCGCGCCGGCGGCGTGGTGGCGGTCGTTCAATGGGGTCTTCCGCAGGACGTTCGGATCGTTCGGGGCGTTCGGGACGTTCGGGGTGCGCCCGGGGGAGGCGTTCGCGACGGTCACAAAGACGTAACGGTACTATGCGTACGAACGAGGGTCAAGAACGGCACGGACGCAGAACGGCACGAACGCACGCATCCGTATGAACGCATGCTCACGCCCAGCGTTTCGTACACATGTGTGACAACGCGCGAGGCGAGCCGCTTCAGCGCGTGGAAAATCCCTTGCGCTTCGAGAGATCCTGCGGCGCCCGCACCGCGCCCGCCAGCCTCATGAACGCCGGAGTCGTCGCCCGTGCCTTGGGCGTTGTCCCGTACTCGTGAGGGAGAAGATGCAAGCCCTTGGCTGGTTGGCCAGCATCTGCTTGGCGCGCTTCGCGCGCCTAGGACCGCTATACGGCTTGTCACAGCGGGTACAAAATTCTCGTTTGGAGCCGTATAGCGGTCCAATTGTCGCGACACAGGGTTAGAAACGCGGATGCAGCGTCGTGTGGTGGTCCTTTACATAGGCTGCCGCGAACATCGCAACAATCCCGGTCACCACACCAAGGCCGAACGCGAAGGCCCCCGAGTAAGGCCCGTCATCGACCAGCACGCCAGTGACTCGAAGGATCCGAGCGACGGCACCGAACGCCACGCCGACCAGGAACAGGACAAGCAGACGGTTCATCCGTTTCTTTCGCGCATCGATCGATAAGTATAGGCCACCGCGCCGCCCGCCGCACAGCCGAGCACGACCAGTCCACCAAACGCGCCACCCGACACGACTTCGGTTACTGCGCCGATCATCGCACTTTCTACGATGCTGTCCGCGAACTCCTTCCAATTCCATCTACGAGCGGCCACGCGTCCCCGCCGTGAAGGATGCGCTACTCGCCGGATGAACGGCCGGGCGCCTCATCGGGCCGCACCCAGCGAGGCAGGCGCCGGTTCACCGCGCGCGGCGCCTCGGTGAAGCGCAGGTAGGCGTCGAGCGTGTGGTAGCTGATCTCGAGCTGACGGGCCGCCACCTTCTTGTTGCGCCCGCAGCGCTCGAACACCAGCCGCGCGTAGCGGCTCGCCCACGCCCGCATCGAGTCGCCGGCCGCAATCGACGGCACGAGCACGTCGCGGTGCTGGCCGCGGACCTGCGGCGGCAGATCGTCGAGATCGATCTGGTGTCCGCCGGCCAACGCGACGGCGCGCTCGATGAGGCGCTCGAGCTCGCGCACGTTTCCGGGCCAGTCGTAGACGCGCAACGCGTCGAGGGCGCCGTCGGACAGCGCGAGCGGACGTGTGGCGCGGTGGTGCTCCAGGAAATGGGCGGCCAGCTCGGGGATGTCCTCGCGCCGCTCGCGCAGCGCGGGCACGTACAGGTCGACGCCGCTCAACCTGTAGAACAGATCCGCGCGGAAGAGTCCCCCCTCCACGAGCCCGGCCAGCGGGCGGTTTGTCGCGGCGACGATCCGCGTGTTGACACGACGGGTGCCGGTGGTGCCGACGCGCTCGACCGCGAGGTCCTGAATCGCTCGCAGGAGCTTGGCCTGTGCGGAGAGCGCGAGGTCGGACACCTCGTCTAGGAACAACGTCCCGCCGTCGGCGTACTCGAATTTGCCTCGGCGTCCCCGTACGCCGGTGGCCGTCCGCTCCTCGATGCCGAACAGCTCCGCCTCGAGCAGCGTCTCCACGACGGCCGCGCAGTTGACCGCGACGAACGGCCCTTTCCAGCGGCGGCTCAGTTCATGAATCTGGCGGGCGACGAGCTCCTTGCCGGTGCCGCTTTCGCCCTCGATGAGAACGGTGAAGTCGGTTTGCGCCACCCGCGCCACGTGATCCCGAAGCGCAGCCATGCGCGGGCTGGAGCCGACGAGCGGGCTCGCACCGGGCGGCAGAGCCGGACGCGCGGGGCTCCACCGGCGCGCGGCTTCGAGCACCAGCCCTCCAAGCTGCGCGGCCGCGGTCAGCAGCTCGAAGTCGCGCTCGTCGAGCGTGCGCCCGCGGTCGAAAGACGCCTCGAGCACCGCCTGCACGCCGGGATCGGCCGTCGGGACTCCAACGACGATTGACTCGGGAGTGCGCGTCGGCGTGACGAGGCGCGCCTGATAGCGTGCGGGGATCTCCCGCAAGCGCACCGCACGCATCGACAGCAGCTGCTGTACCTGGCGTTCAAAGACGCCTGGGAGCTCCTCCACGGCGGGATACGTCAGCGCAGCGCTCACGGCGGCGACAACCTGTCGCAGATCGGTCGTCTTCGCGTCGCTGTTCACCGGGCAGCAGCGTAACAATCTAGATGCCACGGTCGGCGAATTGCGATCTGCGCACTCCTGTCCGTTCCCGTCCGCTGCGCCTCGAGAGGCAGGGTATCGACTTCCCGGCTGGCGAGGCACCCAGCACTTGCCGACCGGGAACTCGCTACCCGGCCTCAGAATGTTTCAACCCACTGACGCGCGCCCGGGACGTAGCGCACGACGCGCGTACGGGCCGTGGCACCCAGCACGCGCACGGCCAGCTGCGTGCCGTCGCGGCCGCGGACGTAGATAGTTCCAGCGGTTGCCGTGCCAAGCGGCGTAAACGACAGCAGATCACTGCTGCCCACCCGTACCGCGTCGGTTCCGAGCTCCGGCGCAATAGCGATGGCCACACCGGGAAAGAGATCGGTGAGATGCGCCGGCGTGTCGATCGCGCGATCGACCGCCGCCTCGATATCACTCGTTCGCACGCCATTGTGATTGGTGTCGACGAACATCTGAAAGGTCACGCCCGATCGGCCCTCGACAAACCGGAGGGCCACGTGCGCGGAGCGCAGCACGGCCTGCGAGCGCGCGACGGCCATCTGCGACGCAAGGTACCGTGCGGCCGCCCACGTTCGCGAGCGATCGAGGCCGGTGAACAATTGCGGGATGGCAACCGCGGCAAGCACCCCCACCAGCCCGGTCGTGAACAGGAGCTCGATGGCGGTGTAGCCGGAGGCCCGCAGAGCGCCGCGCGCCCCACGGGCCCCGCCGGAGGCCTGAAGGCCTCCGGCTACTGGGTCGCGGCGCGGTCGGTCCTGGGCGGCGTTACCGTGATGAGCGCCTTCAGCTTCAGGAAGCTCGCTTCGCCGATGCCGCGCACGTTCATCAGCTCCTCGATCTTCTTGAAGCCGCCGTTCTGCTGCCGGTAGTCGACGATCCGCTGGGCCAGCGCCGGGCCGACGCCCGGCAGCGTCTCGAGCTGGGCCATGGTCGCCGTGTTCACGTTCACCGGGACTGTCGCCTCCGGCGTCGTCCTTGGCGCCGGCAGCCGGCTGCCCTCCTGCGCGGCGGCCGCCGTTGCCCCGAGCGCCAGCACCAGCAGCGCCGCAATCATCATTCGCATCGCATCTCCTCCTGTCTCGTGTGTTCGTCCATGCCATGTGGGCGTCACCCGCGATGCCCACGTGGCGCGAGGTCGGGCGCCTTCGAGAGGACACCGCCGGGTCGCCAGCCGGAAGTGGCAATCACGAGGCCGCCCGCGCGGAGCCGCGGCCGTCACCGCAACATCGTCATGGGATTGGAGTTCGGCCGGAGAGTAGAAAGAGCGAAGGTTCGAGAGGCGTCGCGATCGACAACCGGAGTTACGCGATCGCCGCCTGCGAAGCGCGGTACCAATCGATTGTCTTCCGCAATCCGTCCTCGAAGCCGACGGTCGGCTCGTAGCCGAGCAGCCGCCGGGCCCTGTCGATGTCGGCCTGCGAATGGCGTACGTCGCCGGCGCGCGCTGGCGCGTAGACCGGCTCCACCCGCGCGCCAATCAGGTCGCGCAGCGCGCGAAAGAGCGCGTTGATGCTGACGCGGCCGCCCGTGGCGACGTTGATCACCGTGCCAGCCACGCCGGGCGCGTCCGACGCGCGCAGCACGCCGTCGACGACGTTGGCCACGTAGGTGAAATCGCGCGTCTGCTCGCCGTCGCCGTAGATGGTCGGCGCGCGTCCTTCAGAGAGCGCGCTGATGAAGAGCGAAATGACGCCGGAGTACGGCGACGAGGGATCCTGGCGCGGGCCGAACACATTGAAGTAGCGAACCGTGACGGCTTCCAGGCCGTACAGCCGGGTGAACAACTGGCAGTACTGTTCGCCCACCAGCTTCTGCAACGCATACGGCGACAGCGGCGCCGGCGCCATCGTCTCCACCTTCGGCAGCGTCGGCGTGTCGCCGTAGGCCGACGAGGATCCGGCGTAGACGAGCCGCCGGACGCGGGCGTCGCGCGCCGCAATCAGCACGTTGAGCGTGGCGTCGGCGTTGGCACGATGCGAGGTGAGCGGATCGGCGACCGACCGCGGCACCGACGGGATCGCCGCCTGGTGCAGGACGAACTCGACGCCCTCGACGGCACGGCGGGCCACCTCGAGGTCGGCGAGATCGCCTTCGAGGAACTCCACGCCGGGCACATGGACGAGGTTGCGCCGCTTGCCGGTGGCGAGATTGTCGACCACCCGGACGCGGTGGCCGCGCCGGACCAGCTCTTCCGCCAGGTGGGAGCCGATGAACCCGGCCCCGCCCGTCACCAGGTAAAAGGCCATCAGGCCGGGTACCTCAGCAAAGGTGCTGCCGTCAGGAAAGCGTCGCAGCCCTCCGATAAGCCGAATTCTGTTCCGCCTCCGCCCGCCGGAGCGCGCGTCTTGCGACGCGCGGCAGCAGGCTACGGCGGGACGACCATTCCTCTAGTCCCGCGATTGCTCGCGGGCTCGAGCGACCTACCCGGTGGCTTCGGACGGGCCATCCTCGAGCGCCACCCTATTTGGTCTTGCTCCGTGCGGGGTTTTGCCTGCCATCCGTGTTGCCACGGACGCGGTGCGCTCTTACCGCACCTTTTCACCATTGCCGCGGCTTACGCCGGTAGGCTGTGTGTTTTCTGTGCCACTGGTCCGTCAGGTTTCCCTGCCCGGGCGTTACCCGGCGCACTGCCCTTCGGAGTTCGGACTTTCCTCCCGCCTCCGCGCCTTCGGCGCTACGGCGAGGCAAGCCCACGAAGGCCTGCTCGGCCGAAGCGCGCAGCGCGAAGGCCAGCGGTCGTCTGGCTGACTGCGACACTCCATTATCGCAGGTCTCGGGCACCGCAGGGCGCTCACCACGCGCGACGCCGCCCCACCTGCACCCCACCGCGGAAGCGTGCGCGGTGCGGACCCTGCTAGCCGTCCACTTCCTGGCTGATGCCGTACTGTTCGAGCTTCTTGTAGAGGTTGCTGCGCGGCGTATCGATGACCTCGGCCGTCTTCGAGATGTTCCAGTTGTTCTCCCGCAGCTTCTGGACGAGGAAGGCACGCTCGGCGGCATCCTTGAACTCCCGGAGCGTTCCGGCCGCTGGCAGGACCGGCGGGCTGGCCGAGGCGGCCGCGGCGGCGGGCGCGCCCTGCTCCGGCGCGGCCGCCCTGGCCGTCAGGTCCCCCCGCACCTCCTGCGGCAGGTCCTCGACCCGGACGACCTCGCCCGGTGCCATGATCATGACCCGCTCCACCGCGTTGCGGACCTCGCGGATATTGCCGCGCCAGCGGTGGCGCTGGAGCGCCTCCATGGCGCGCGGGTCGAAGCGCTTGAGCCGCAGGTTGTGCTCCTCGCTCGTGCGCCGCGCGAAGTGCTGCACGAGCAGCGGGATGTCCTCGCGGCGCTCGCGGAGCGGAGGCACGGCGATCGGGATCACGTTCAGACGGAAATAGAGATCTTCGCGGAACTCGCCGCGCTGGATCATCTCCTCGAGGTTCCTGTTGGTGGCCGCGATCACCCGGACGTCGACCTTGATCGTGCGGGCCGACCCGATCCGCTCGACTTCCTGCTCCTGCAGGACGCGCAGCACCTTGGCCTGCGTCCTGGCGCTCATGTCGGCCACTTCGTCCAGGAAGATCGTCCCGCGGTCGGCCTGCTCGAACTTTCCGAGCTGCTTTTCGGTCGCGCCCGTGAACGATCCCTTCTCGTGCCCGAACAGCTCGGACTCGATCAGCTCCTCCGGGATCGCCGCGCAGTTCACCTGCACGAAGCGCTGCCCGGCGCGCGCGCTGTTGCGGTGGATCGTGCGCGCCACGAGCTCCTTGCCCACGCCGCTCTCGCCGAGCAGCAGCACGGTGGCGCCGGTCGGCGCGGCGCGCTTGACCGCTTCGAGGACGCTCCGCAGCGCGGGACTCTGGCCGACGATCTCGTACTTCGACTCCATTGCGAGCTTCAGCTCGCGGTTCTCCCGGCGCAGCTCCTGCTGCTTGAGGACGTTCTGCAGCGTGACGATCACGCGCTCGCTGCCGAGCGGCTTGTCGAGGAAGTCGACGGCGCCCGACTTGATTGCCTCGACGGCCGTGCTCGTCGTGCCGTGGCCGGAAATCATCACCACGGGCAGGCTGTCGTCGAGCGCACGGAGCGTGCGCAGCACCTCCATGCCGTCCATGCCGGGCATCTTGATGTCGAGCAGGACCAGGTCGGGCCGCTCGCGCTCGGCCAGGGCGAGGCCTTCGTGACCCGACGCGGCGCCCACGAACCCGTAGCCCTCGTATTCGAGAATCATCCGCAGCGAATCGCGGATGGCGGCCTCGTCATCGATGACCAGGATGCGCGGCTTCACTGCACCACTTATTGGGCGTCGATCTTGACCGTCTCGAGGATGCGCTGGTTCAGCTCGGGCTTGTAGACGTACATCGTCAGGATGTCGCCCGGCCGGACGCCGGCGGTCAGCCGCCGGTAGTCGCCCGTGTTCTGGACCCGCTGCCGGTTGATCTCCAGAATGACGTGCCCGCGCTCGATGGCGGCGTCGGATCCGGGGCTCATCGGCTCCACGCGCGAGACGAAGACGCCGCGGATCCCCGCCGGCAGCCGGTAGCGCGCCGCGACGTCGGCATCGAGGTCGCGCACGCTGATGCCGAGCAGCGAGCCGTCCTGGCTGGACGGGAGCGGGCGCGGCTCGGACGCCTCGCGGCGCTCCCGCGCGGGGCGCTCCGCCAGCTTGAGCGTCACGCTCAGCGACCGCCTGTCGCGCAGCACCTGGAGCGTCGTCACCGAGCCGGGCTCCCGTGCGGCAATCGTCTGGATCAGCGCGTCGTTGCCGGTGATGGGACGCCCGTCGACGCCGACGATCAGGTCGTAGGTGCGGAGCCCCGCGCGCGCGCCGGGCGAGCCCGGCGTCACGTCCTGCACGAGCGCCCCGACCGCCGACGACAGCCGGAGCGACCGCTGCAGGTCGGGATCGACGTCGCGCAGCGTGACGCCGATGTAGCCGCGCGATACGCGCCCTTTGGCCCGCAGCTGCGGGAGGATCGCGCGCGCCTGATTGATCGGGACCGCAAACCCGATGTTCGAGGCGCGCGAGCTGATGGCCGCGTTGATGCCGATCACCTCGCCCCGCGCGTTGATGAGCGGGCCACCGCTGTTGCCGAAGTTGATCGCGGCGTCCGTCTGGATGTACCGGTCCAGCGAGCTGTCGAAGAGCTTCCGCCCGATGAAGCTGACCACCCCCACCGTCACCGTGTGCTCGTAGGCGAGCGGATTGCCGATCGCCAGCACCCATTCGCCGACGCGCAACGCATCCGAGTCGCCGAGCGGCGCGAACGGGAACGGGCGGCTCCCCTCGATCCTGATGAGCGCGATGTCGGTGTCCGGATCGGCGCCGATCGCCTCGGCGCGCAGCTGACGGCCGTCGGCCAGGCGCACGAGGATGCGGTCGGCGCCGTCGACGACGTGATGGTTCGTCAGGATGAACCCGGCCGCGTCGATGATGAAGCCGGTGCCCGCGCCGCGACGGGGTTCGGGGTCGCGCGGCTGTCGATCGAAGAGACCCGGACCGTCCGGGAGCAGCATGCGCCGCCGGGAACGGACATCCGCGCGCGCCGCGGCGTCGATATTGACGACGGTGGGATTCAGCCGCTCGGCGATGTCGGCGAACGAGACGGCGCCCGGCGCGGCCGCCCGCTCGACTGCGCGAACCGGCTCCGGCAGCTGCGTGATTGCCGACGCCGCCGGCGCGGGCATCATCGTGCCCGCCACCACGAGCCCCACGAAAAACGCGACCGTGGCGGTGAGACAGATGGTGACCGCCAGGAACCGCCGAGTCATGGTGCTGTTTATTGTACCTTGATGAGCGCGAGAAACGCCGCCTCGTCCAGCATCGGCACGCCGAGCTCGCGTGCCTTCTCCGCCTTGCTCCCCGCGTCCGCCCCCACGATCACCGCCGTGGTCTTCCGGCTCACGGAGCCCGCCACTTTGCCCCCGAGTCGTTCGATCGCGGCCGTTGCCTCCTCGCGCGTCATCGCGGCGAGGGTGCCGGTGAGCACGTAGGTCTTGCCCGTCAGCGGCCCCTCCGCACGGCGCGCCGCCCGCGTCTCGGCGGGCACCTCCATGCGCACGCCGGCGGCGCGGAGCCGTTCGACGAGCTGCTGATTGCGCGGCTCGTCGAACCAGCTGCGGACCGACTCCGCGAGGACGGGGCCGATCTCGCGCGTCTGCTGCAGCGCGTCGATCGACGCGGCCTCGAGCGCGTCCATCGAGCCGAAGGCGTCCTGCAGAACCTGTGCGGCGCGCTCGCCCACATGCCGGATGCCGAGCCCGTAGATGAGCCGCCAGAGCTCGTTCGTCCGGCTTCGATCGATCTCGGCGATGACCTTGGCGGCGTTCTTCTCGCCAAACCGGCGCTCGATCGTCTTTCCATCGCCGCGGACCGACGTGCTGGTGAGGTTCGCCAGCGTCTCGGCCCTCAGCGCGTAGATGTCGGCGTAGTCGCGCACGAGCCCGCGATCGATGAGCTGCGCGACGAGCGACTCGCCCAGCCCCTCGATGTTCATCGCCGATCGGGACGCGAAATGCTCGAGGCCCCGCCGCAGCTTTGCCGGGCACGAGGTGTTCTCGCACCGCCACACGACCTCGCCCTCGGGCCGATGGAGCGCGGCGCCGCAGCGCGGACAGGTGGTCGGCATGCGCCACGGGACCGAATCGGGCGGGCGCCGGCTGAGGATCGGTCCGACGACGCGCGGAATGACATCGCCCGCCTTCTCCACGATCACCCAGTCGCCCTCGCGGATGTCCTTGCGCGCGATGTCGTCGGCGTTGTGCAGCGTGGCCATCGAGATCGTCGAGCCGGCCACGACCACCGGCTCGAGCACCGCAAAGGGCGTGACGGCGCCGGTGCGCCCGACGTTCACCGCGATCTGCCTGAGCAGCGTCGTCTTCTGCTCGGCCGGGAACTTGAAGGCGATCGCCCAGCGCGGAAACTTGCTGGTGGCCCCCAGCAGCCGCCGCTCGGCGAGCCGATCCACCTTGACGACGACGCCGTCGGTGTCGAAATCGAGCGTGCGCCGCTTCTCGTCCCATTCCCGACAGAACGCGACGAGCTCATCGACGCCCACGCGGCGCTGCCAGTGCGGCTCCACCGGCAGCCCCCAGCGCCGCAGGAGGTCGAGCGTCTCCGCGTGCGTGTCCAGACGGACGGGCGCCTCGGGCCGCCCGGCGCCGACGAGCTGGTACAGGAACGCCCTCAACCCGCGTGTGGCGACGAGCGCGGGATCCAGATTCCGCAGCGTGCCGGCCGCGGCGTTCCGCGGGTTGGCGAAGAGCGGCTCCCCTGCGTCTTCGCGCTGCGTGTTGATGCGCTCGAACGCCCGGCGCGGCAGATACACCTCGCCACGCACCTCCAGGTGCCCGCCGCTCCCAAGGCGGAGCGGAACGGCGCGGATCGTCCGGATGTTTGCCGTGACATCCTCGCCTCGGACGCCGTCGCCGCGCGTCGCTCCCCGCGCGAGCAGCCCGTCCTCGTAGGTGAGCGCGATGCTGACGCCGTCGATCTTCAGCTCGGCGACGTACGCGATCGGCTCGTCCGCGCCGAGGCCGCGGCGCACCCGGTCGTCGAACGCCCGCAGCTCCTCTTCCGAGTACGCGTTGTCGAGGCTGAGCATCGGCTCGGCGTGCTCGACGGTCGGAAACGCGGCGGCCGCGCGGCCGCCGACGCGCCGGGTCGGCGAATCGGCGGTGACGAGATCCGGGTGCTCCGCCTCAAGCCGCTCGAGCTCGCGCATCAGCGCGTCGAACTCGGCGTCGGCGATCTCCGGCTCGTTCAGGACGTAATAACGCTCTTCGTGGTGGCGAATGAGGCGGCGGAGCTCGGCGATCCGTTCTGCGGGCGTCATTCGATCGGCTGGTGGTTGGTGGTTGGTGGTTGGTGGTGGCTCACAAATAACCACGAACCACCAACTACCAACCGCCAACCATTTTCTATCGATCGCGTGAGACCACGTAGTCGGGCAGGAAGAGCAGTGCCTCGCGCGCCGCGCTCGGGGGAAAGACGTACAGCGCTCGCTTGGCGCGTTCGACGAACTCCATGGCGGTGCGGTGGGCGTAGTCAATCGAGCGGGTCTGGGCGAGCAGCGCGCGCAGCTGACGCCACTCCTCCATCGTGGCCCTGCGCTCGCCCACGATGCTGCCGATGAGCGCCCGCGCCTCGCCGTCGCCGTGCGCCAGCAGATGGATGACCGGCAGCGTCATCTTGCCTTCCCGCAGATCGCCCCCGACCGGTTTGCCGAGCACGATCTCGTCGCCCGTGAAGTCGAGCAGGTCGTCGACGAGCTGGAACGCCATGCCGATGCTGAACCCGTATTCCCAGAGCGCCTCCTGCTGCTCGCGTGTCGTCGGACCCAGCATGCTGCCGATCCTGGCGCACCCGGCAAACAGGTACGCCGTCTTGCGGCGGATGATGTCGAAGTGCTCCTCTTCCGACAGATCCGTGACGCCGTTCTTGGTGAGCTGGTAGATCTCTCCCTCGACGATCCGCAGCGTCACATCGCAGAGCAGCCGGATGATCTCCAGGTCGTCCTGCGTCAGCGCCAGCGACATCGATTTCAAGTAGAGGAAATCGCCGAACAGCACCGTCAGGTGGTTGCCCCACCGCGTGTGCGCCGCTTCGCGCCCGCGCCGCATCTCCGCCTCGTCGATGATGTCGTCGTGCACGAGTGTCGCGCTGTGGATGAACTCGACGACGGAGGCATAGAGCACCGCGCGTTCGCCGGTGTAGCCGGCCAGCCGCGCAGCCATGAGCAGTACCGCCGGCCGGATCCGCTTCCCCCCGCCGTCCTTGACGTAGTTGCCGATGGCGGGGATCACCGCGATCTGCGATTGGACGTGACGCGCGAATTCGCGCTCGACCTCGCGAAGGTCGTCCCGAATCGGCTCGAAGAGCTGTGCGAGAACGGACGCGGAGGCGTTGGACGCGGCGGGCTTCACGCGCGTCGATCAGACCATATCCGCGCGCGGAGTGTCAAAGCAAACTCACGGCTTGAACAGGCGGCGGAAGTTCTCGTCGGTGGCCGTTGCGAGATCCTCGACGCTCACCCCGCGAAGCCGCGCGATCGTCTCGGCCACGTGGACGACCCGGGCCGGCTCGTTGCGGGTGCCGCGGTGCGGCACGGGCGAGAGAAACGGGCTGTCGGTTTCAATCAAGAGCCGATCGATCGGCACGAGCCGCGCCACCTGGCGCAGCTCGTCCGCCCGCGGGAACGTCACGATCCCGGCCAGCGAGATGTGGAAGCCCGCGTCGAGCGCCCGGCGCGCCATGGCACGGTCGCCCGTAAAGCAGTGAAACACGCCGCCGACCTCGCTGGCGGCCTCTTCAGCCAGAATCCGGAACGTGTCCTCCTCGGCCTCGCGCGTGTGCAGCACGAACGGAAGAGCGCGGCGGCGCGCCAGGCCGATCTGAAGGCGGAAGACCGCCTGCTGCACGTCGCGTGGCGCGAAGTCGTAGTGGTAGTCCAGGCCGATCTCGCCGATCGCGCGGAAGGCGGCGGCCCCGTGCAGCCGGCGCTCGACCAGTCGGACGGCCTCGGCCGGGTCGGTGGCGAAGCCGGCCGCGGCATGGGGGTGCACGCCAATTGAGAGGCGGACATCCGGCCATGCGGCTTCGACCCGCCCCGCGCGCTCGCATTCCTGATCGTCGTCGGCGCCGACGACGACCAGCGCGCCGATGAGCCCGGCGGCGCGGGCCCGATCGACGATCACCGGCAGGTCCGCCGCGAACTCCTCGCCGGCGAGATGGCAATGGCTGTCGATCACTTCAACTCCCAACCTCCAACTACCAACTCCCAGTATTGGGAATTGGGAGTTGGGTATTTGGGAGTTCTCATCGTACGCGGGCCCCGGGCGGGATCTCCTGATCGAAGCCGACGAGAATCGGCTGGCCGGCGTCGGTGCTGCCGGCGAGCACCATGCCGTTCGACTCGACCCCCATCAGCTTCGCCGGCTGCAGGTTGGCAACGATGACGATGGTCCGGCCCACCAACTGCTCGGGCTGATACGCCTCGGCAATGCCCGCGACGATCGTCCGCTGGTCGCGCCCGGTGTCGACCTTGAGCTTGAGGAGCTTCTTCGATTTCGGGATCGCCTCCGCCTCGAGCACCTTGGCGACGCGAAGGTCCACCTTCATGAACTCGTCGATCGTGATGCGCGGCTCCTCCGCAGGGGTTGTGGGTGCTGGCTGCTCCACCGTCATCTCCTTCTCTTCCACGCGAGGCCAGAGCGGCGGCCCCTTGACGATCTGCTTCGTCCCGTCGGCGCGCCATCGACCGTCCCGGTCCAGGCGGAGCGCATCGAGCGGCGTCCGATCGCCGACGCGTCGCAGGACCTCCGCGGCCGACGCAGGCATGATCGGGCGAAGCAGTACCGCGGCGATCCGCACCGCTTCCGCGGCCGTGAACAGGACCTCGTCGAGGCGCGAGGCATCGGCGGCGCGCCTGGCCAGCGTCCATGGTGCGGTCTCGGCGATGTACTCGTTGGTGGCGTCGACGAGCTGAAAGGCCGCAGCGGCGCCGCCGTGAAGCGCCAGGCCGTCCATCGACGCCTGGTAGCGCGCGAGCGCCGTCGTAGCGAGCTCGGCAAGCCGGCCGCCCGTGCCCGCCGGCTGGAGCTGCAAGCCGCGATATTTCTCCGCCATGGCCGCCACGCGGCTGACCAGATTGCCGAGATTGTTCGCCAGGTCGACGTTGTACCGCTCCTCGTACCGGTCCCACGTGAAATCGCCATCGCTGCCGTACGAGATTTCTTTCACCAGATACAGCCGCAACGGATCCGGCCCGAAGCGCTCGGCGACGTCCGAGGGATCGAGGCTCGTGCCGAGCGACTTGCTCATGCGCTGCCCGCCGAAATGCACCCACCCGTGGCCGAACACTTGCTTCGGCAGTGGCAGGCCGGCACTCATGAGCATGGCCGGCCACACGATCGTATGAAACCGCGTGATGTCTTTCCCGACGACATGCAGATTCGCCGGCCACCATTCGGCGAACCGCCGCTCGTCGGTGCCGTACCCGACCGCCGCCGCGTAGTTGATTAGCGCATCGAACCAGACATAGACGACGTTGTCGGGCGCGAACGGGAGGGGAATGCCCCAGAGCTGCCCCGCCCGGCTGACCGAAATGTCTTCAAGACCACCTTCGAGCAGCCGCTGCATCTCGTTGCGCCGGACGTCGGGCTGGAGGAACGTCGGGTTCGCCCGGAAGTGCTCCAGCAACGCGTCCCGGTACCTGGAGAGGCGGAAGAAGTAGTTCTTCTCGCGAATCCACTCCGGGACGAGCGTAGGGTGGAGCGGGCACTTCCCGTCCACGAGGTCCTTTTCCTGCTTGAAGGCCTCGCACGAGACGCAGTACCACCCTTCGTACAGACCTTCGTAGATGTCGCCCTTGTCGAAGCACACCTGCGCGAGCTTCTGTACGGCGGTACGATGGCGCGGCTCGGTCGTCCGGATGAAGTCGTCGAAGGAGATATCGAGCTGCGCCCAGACGGCCCGGAACTGCTGCTCCATCTGATCGCAGTACGCGGCCGGATCGAGTCCCTGCTCGAGCGCCCGCCTGTAGACGTTCTGCGAGTGCTCGTCGTTGCCCATCAGGAAGTGCGTGTCAATGCCCGACAGGCGCTTGTACCGCGCGATGACGTCGGCGGTGATCTTCTCGTAGGCCGTGCCGAGGTGGGGCCGGCTGTTGACGTAATCGATCGCCGTGGTCAGATAGAAGCGCACGACTGCAGGCTTCAGGCTTCGGCCTTCGGGCTTTGGTCGAGAAACGCCTTCATGGCGGCCGCCTGCACGTCCTTGACCGGCCTGCCCGTCTCAGCCGCGATCCGGACGCAATCGTCGAACTCGGGCGCCGCGTTCAGCACCTCGCCGTTCCGCCGGGCGAGCTTGATCCGGACGGGGCCGAACGGCGTCGCGACGGTGACGGTCTCCCGCTCGAGGCACTCGCGCTGCATCTCCGCGTACCGCACCCCGATCGTCGTCGTCTCGCGGAACACGAGCGCCGTCAGCGGCTCCCGTGCCTCCGGGGGCGCCACGATCGAGAGCAGCGTTCCGGGGCGGTTCTTCTTCATCTGGATCGCCGTGTAGAAGACGTCGAGCGCGCCCGCCGCCAGCAGGCGATCCATCAGGATGCCGAAGATCTGCGGGTTCATGTCGTCGATCTCCGCCTCGATGACGACCACGCACCGCGCCGGCGTGGTCCCGTCGGCCTCGCCAATGAACACACGCAGGACGTTCGGCGACTCCGCGAAATCGCGCGACCCGGCGCCGTAGCCGGTCCGCCTGAGACGCATCGGCGGTATGGACCCGTAGCTCTGGGTGTAGCTGGTGATGAGCAGCGCTCCCGTCGGGGTCAGCAGCTCCCCGTCCTCTGACCCGGCATAGATCGGTGCGCCTTCGAGCAGGCGTGCCGTCGCCGGCCCCGGCACCGGGTACGTGCCATGGGCGGACCGGATCGTGCCGCCGCCGACGTTGAGCGGCGACGCGACCACCTGCTTCACCTCGAGCGCCTCGAGGCCATAGACGGTGCCGACGATGTCGACGATCGAATCGAGCGCGCCGACTTCGTGCAGATGCACCTGCTCGGGCGAGGTGCCGTGAACGGCGGCCTCGGCGGCGGCGAGCCGGGCAAAGAGCGCCCGGGCGCGGTCCTTTCCAGACGCCGAGAGGGCCGAGCCGTCGATCAGGCGCTCGATGTCGGCGAGCGTGCGGTGCCCGTGGCGGTGCGACGCGGCGGGGACGCACTCGCCGCGTACATGGAGCTTGGTGGCGCTCACGCCCGCCCGCGTCACTCGCTCGGTCCAGACCGTCTCCGGCTCGAGGGCGAGGCTTCCGAGCGCGCGCCGCAGGTCCTCGAGCGGCAGCCCCGCGTCGATGAGCGCACCGAGGATCATGTCGCCCGCGGCGCCCGAGAAGCAGTCGAAGTACAGAACCGTCAAACCCGACCATCTTATCCCGTCCGGCCCTGCAGGCGTCCCGCCTCGAGCAGCGAGAAGTACTGCTGGTCGGCCAGGATCAGATGATCGACGACGTCGATCCCCATGATCGCGCCGGCGTTCACCATGCGCGTCGTGAGCAGGAGATCGTCCGGGCTGGGCGTCGGATCGCCCGAGGGGTGATTGTGGAAGAGGACGATCGCGGCCGCCGACGCCGACGCGGCTTCGCGGAAGACCTCACGCGGGTGGACCACTGTCGTGTCGAGCGAGCCGCTCGAGACAATCTTGACGCGGATGATCCGGTGCTTGGTGTCGAGCATGACGAGCCCGAACTGCTCGACCGGTCCACCGCCGTACTGCGGCAGGAGGTAGGCGGCCAGCTCGCGCGGCGTGCGCAGGCGCGGCCGTTCGGCGACACCGCGCACGAGCGTACGGCGACCCAGCTCGACCGCAGCAACGATCTGCGCGGCGCGCGCGCGGCCGACGCCCGGCACGCGCCGCAACTGGCCAAGATCCGCGCGCGTCAGCCCGTGCAGCCCGCCCGCGTGCTCGATGAGGCGGTTGGCGAGCGTGAGCGCATCGGTGTCGCGCGATCCACTTCCGATCACGAGCGTGAGCAGCTCGTTGTCGCCGAGCGCCGCGACGCCGAGCCGCTCGAGCTTCTCGCGCGGGCGATCGTGTGGTGCTAGGTCTTTCATCGACGCTATACTCAAGGCACCCCAACGCGCACACTCCGCGCGTTGCCACCCCATCACGCAGGACCGGGTCCCCACGGCGCCTGCGCCGTGGGGTGGAAGGCGCGATGGGGGCCCCGGGCGTTGGGGGCCCCGCTCATATGCCCATGTCCCGCAGGGTCGCCCCCGTGCTCGCGTCGACCGCCGTGGCGCTGCTCCTCGCGGCGTGTGCCGCGCCGCCCAACAAGGAGATGGACCGCGCCCAGGGCGCAATCGATGCGGCGCGCGCGGCCGGGGCCGAGCAGTACGCCACCAGCGAGTACGCCGCCGCGACCGCCGCCCTCACGAGCGCCAACGATGCCGTCGCGGCCGGCGACTACCGCCTCGCGCTCAATTACGCGCTCGAGAGCCACGAGCACGCACAGAACGCCGCCCGGGAAACCGCCGACACCAAGGCGCGGATGCGGGCGGAAGTCGAACGCGCGGTCACCGACATCACCGCCCTCCTCGCCGACGGCCAGGCGCGGATTGCGGCGGCAGGTCGCGCCGGCGTGCCACGGCGGCTGCTGACGCCGCCAACCGACGCCCTGGCGGCCGCCAGGGCCAGCTTGCAAAAAGCGGGCGAGGCCGTCGCCGCCGGCGACTATCTGGCCGCAAATGCAGCACTGGAGGGCGTAAAAGAGGGGGTCGAGAAGGCCGTTGCGGCCCTCGACGCCGCGGCCCGATCGCAATCTTTGCGACGCCGGCGCTAGGCGGACTCGGCAAAAACGTCGTCTAGCGGGGTGCCTACGCGGGGTCCCCTACGCGAGGCCGAGGAGCGGGCACAGGATCCGCAGCCCGGCGAAGATCACGACCGCTCCCAAGACGTCCATAATCACGCCGAAGCCGAGCATCGCCCGAATCGGCACGAGCCCCGTCCCGTAAACGATCGCGTTCGGCGGCGTCGAGATCGGCAGCATGAACGCCATGCTGGCCCCGAGGCAGGCGCCCAGGGATGGTGGGACAGGGCTCACCCCGGCGGCCTGGCAGATCGAGATCACCACAGGGACCAGCATGTTCGCCGCCGCGGTGTTGGAGGCAATCTCGGTCAGCAGAACGCCAAGCACTATGGCGAGCGCGGTGATGCTCCAGAGCGAGGTGGCGCCGCTCATCTCGACGAGGCTGTTGCCGACGCTCGCCGCAAGCCCGGTCTCGAACATCAGGCGCCCGAGCGACAAGCCGCCGCCGAAGAGCAGGATCGTGCCCCAGTCGATCGAGGCCGCCTGGCGCCAGTCGAGCGTGAACTGACGCCGTTTCCAGTCGATCGGCAGGACGAAGAGGAGCACCGCCGCCAGTACCGCCACGACGGCCTCGTCGAGCCGTGCGACCACCAGCTTGACGAACGGCGCGTCGGGGGCCAGCAGCGACAGCGCGCCGGGAGTGACCCAGAGCACCACCGCGGTGAAAAACGCGATCGCGCAGTTCCGCTGCCCCACCGTCCAGCGTCCCAGCGGCCGCTCGAGGCGCTCGGGATGCGCCGGCTGCGCCGGCAGCGGGTATCGCCGGCCCGCGGCCAGCACGAGCAGCGCGCCCATCGCGAGACTGATCGGGGCCGCCAGCATCATCCACGTCAGGAAGTTGATCCGGATGCCGGCGGTCCGATCGAGCAGGCCCAGCGTAATCAGATTCGGCGGGCTGCCGACCGGCGTCGCCATGCCGCCGATCGACGCGCTGAACGCCACCACGAGCATGAGGCCGGTGGCGCCGTATCGGCCGCCGGACGACAGGCCGCTCCGGGCGCTGAGAATGCCGAGCGCCAGCGGCACCATCATCGCGGTGGTGGCGGTATTGCTCATCCACGCCGACATCAGGACGACCAGCGCGGCAATCGCGATGCGGGTCCGCGTCAGGCTCCGGCCGACCGCCGGCACGGCCAGGAGCGCGGTCGCGAGACGGCGGTCGAGACCGTGCTCCGCGACCGCCCGGCCGATGATGAAGCTGCCGATGAACAGGAAGATCGTCGGGCTCGCAAATGGGGCAAATGCGTCGGTCGCCGACGCCACCCCGAAGACGACCGCGAGCCCCGCCCCGAGCAGCGCCGTGACCGGAATCGGGATCGGTTCGGTAATCCACCACACCACGACCAGCGTGACGATCGCCGCAAGCTGGTGCGCCGGCTCCGACAGTCCCGGGGTGGGCGCGAGCAGCATGGCCACGCACGCCGCCGGACCGAGGAACAGCCCCCACGTGCGGCGGAGGTGCTCGAAGCGCTGCTCGGCCTCCGACATCGCGGCATGGGCGCCGGCGACCTGATCGACGGCAACGAGGCCGTCGCCGATCGACTCCACCGAGTCAGGCTTCAACTGGCTGTCCACGCACCCACTCCCCTTCCAGAATGATCTCGGCCCACCCGGTCAGATACACGCCGTCCTTGCGCCAGTCGACCTGCTGCGTGCCGCCAGGCGAGACCACGTCGACCTGCCGCGCCGCTCCGCCATGCGCTGCCGCAGCGACGGCCGCCGCGCACGTCCCGGTGCCGGAGGAGGCCGTCGGCCCGACGCCCCGCTCCCAGATGAGAATCCGCACCCGGTCGGGCGCCTCGACGTGCGCGAACTCCACGTTCGTGCCCGCCGGAAACATCGGATGCGCCGCAAGGGCGGGCCCGAGCCGGTTGAACCGCTCGGCATCCGGCAGCGGTCCCAGGATCACACACTGCGGGTTGCCCATGCGCAGCACGGTGGCGGTGAGCGCCTCGCCGCCGACCGGGATGCTGACCTGACGCACGTCCCCGGGCTGCCCGAGGGCCGCCCGGAACGTGTATCGCTCGCCGTCGCGCGCGATCAGCTCGAGCCGCTTGATCCCGGCGTCGGTGTCGACGCTGACTTCCGCCCTGGCGGCGAGTTGTTGCTCGCGTGCCACCAGTGCCGCCAGGCACCGGAGCCCGTTCCCGGACAGCTCGGCGGCGCTCCCGTCGGCGTTGAACAGCGTCATCGTCGCGCCGCGGTCGCGCACGGCGTACAGGATCAGCCCGTCGGCGCCGATCCCGCGATGGCGATCGCACAGCGCGCGCGCGAGCGCCGGCCCGCCGGCCCGGCTGTCGCCGAGCGCGACGCACAGGAAATCATTACCGTAAGCGTGGGCTTTGACGACACGCACGCGGCCTTCCCCAGAAGCACGTAGTGTCCGGCTTTAGCCGCACCTGTGAACGGCGGCCGACCCCTGGTGGTCCGGCTGAAGCCGGACGCTACATACGTTCGACTATGGTGCCGGGAACGCCTGAAACACGTACGTGAAGCCCGCGGTGACGCCGAAGCTCGGGTCCTGGCTCAGGAGTCCGAACAGCAGCGCGCCGTCGGCGCGCCAGGCCCCGGAGGTGTAGCGCGCACCCACGCGCAGCATGCTCCGCGACTCCGTGCCCGGCGGGGGTTCCCCCCGGCGGGTGTCCTTCCGGCCGTTGATCTCGCCGACGACTTCCCCGTTCTGCGACACGGCCCGGGCGAACGACAGCCCGTAGGTCAGCACGTCGTTCTGCCGGTCGCCGCGCGTCGGGTCGCCGAGAATGCCGAGCCCGATGTTCCCGACGAAGCGCACCGACTGCACCGTCTTCGCGACGAGGAGCGACGAATAGAAGTCCATCGTATCGAGGCCCAGGCCGCTCTCGTTGGAGGCCATCGGGAGCCTGGTTGCCGACCGCAGCCCCAGCGACGGCCGCGAGGCACCCTCGGAGACGAGACGGACTTTCGTGCCGACCACCAGATCCTCGACGTGCGACGTGGTGTTGCCGGGCACGACGAGCATGTGGGCGAGCGGCGCAGGCCGGCGGTCCGTGATCGAGAGGCGGTTGTACAGACCGCCGTCGATCTGGACCTCGCCGATGTCGCCGATGCCCATGCTGATGCCGATGAGCGGAAAGCGCCGGAGATGGCCGGTGAGCCCTGACGCCGGATATTCGACGTCCCGGGTGTAGTCGATCCCCGCCTCGATGAGCATGCGTCCGGCGCCGATCGTCTCGGGGTCCTCGGTGACGAGCGGCCGCTGCTGCGCGGACGCGCTCATCGGTGCCCACACCAGCATCGCGAGCACGACACACGCCGGTGCTGGAGTCCGCCGCCTCTCACATCCACGGGCCACAGAGGCACAGAGGCACAGAGGATGTTTTCTTTGTCTTGCCAGACTCTGCGTCTCTGTGTCCCTGTGGCCCGTCGGTGGGATCGTATTCGGCATCGAAGGTTTCAAAACTGTTTCTTGCTGTCGATGAGGATCGTCACAGGCCCGTCGTTCACGAGCTCGACGCGCATCATGGCCTGGAACTGGCCGGTGGCGACCGGCAGCGGAACCGCCCGCAATTCTCTCACGAGATCTTCATAGAGCGCACGGGCACGGTCGGGCGGCGCGGCCGCGTCGAACGCCGGCCGCCGTCCCTTGCGGATGTCGCCGTAGAGCGTGAACTGTGAGACGACCAGTACGGCGCCGCCGACGTCGACCACCGATCGATCCATCGGCTTGCCTGCGCCGCCTTCGAAGATCCGGGCGTCGCGAATCTTGCCTGCGACGTACCGCGCGTCGTCGGGGCCATCGTCCTGCCCGATGCCGACGAGCACGAGGAGTCCGCGTGCGATTTCACCCGCGAGGCGGTCGCCGACCCGGACGCGCGCCTCGGTCACGCGCTGGATGACGGCACGCATTCGTACGCCGCGTCCGCCTTCAGGCGGACCGAAGTGGCTGGACCTGGAGCAAGGAGGTCGCCTCCTCCTCGAGCCGCAGGGCGACGCTGTCGCGCAGTTCGCCGCTCGGGTTCAGACGCGTGTCGAGGAGGTGGCGCGGCATCACGTTGCCGAGCGCCTTGAGCATCGACTGCTTGACGCCCGGGTGCTCGCGCTCGAGATCGAGGACCAGGCGCTTGACGCGCTGGCGCTGGAGGCTCAGGTCGCCGCAGGCCGGGCAGCAGCAGCCGATGATGGGCAGCCCGCACTCCTTGGTGTACAGCCGCGCCTCGCCCTCACCCACGTAGACGAGCGGGCGGATGACGACGTGCTCGCCGTTGTCGGAGACGAGCCGCGCGGGCATCGCCTTCAGCGTCCCGGCGAAGAAGAGGTTCAGCAGGAGCGTTTCGATGAAGTCGTCCAGGTGGTGGCCGAGGGCAATCTTCGTCGCGCCGACCTCGGTGGCAATCCGGTAGAGCACGCCCCGTCGGAGGCGGGCGCAGAGCGAGCACGGCGTGGCGTTGGACTCGAGCAGGTCGTCCATGACGTCGCCGATCGAGGTGTGCTCGATGCGGTACTCCCAGCCGCGCGCTTCGCACGTCTCCGCGATGACGTCGTGCTTGAAGTCCTTGTAGCCGGAGTTCACGTTGACCGCGACGAGCGAGAAGTCGATGAGGGCGCGCTGCCGCAACAGGTCGAGCGTCTGCATCAGCGCCCAGCTGTCCTTGCCGCCCGAGAGGCCCACCATGACGCGGTCGCCGTCTTCGATCAGATTGAAGTCGACGATGGCCTTGGTCGTCTTCTTGGCGATCCGGGCTTCGAGGGGAGTGCGGTACGACATTCCTTCTTAAGAGTGTAACAGCCCATCAACCAGACGGAGATCCGAATTCCGAAAGCACCAGGGAGTGCGGGCCTTGGCGATAGCCACGGGATTATACTGCGTGTGCGCCAATGTCGAACCGACGCGTCGCTCTGGCGGAGTTCGTGAAGCGAGTCCGGCAGGCCCTGCTCGACAGCGTCGTCGACGTGCGCCTGTTCGGATCCGAAGCGCGAGGTGAGGCCACACCAGAGTCGGACATCGACGTGCTCCTCGTCGTGCAGCCGGACACGTCGCGCGTGCCGCTGGAGGACCGCATCATCGACATTGCGTTCGACGTCAACCTCGAGTTTGGCGTCTATATCTCGCCGCGCGTTGTCACGCCGGCGATTCTGACTCATCCGGTCTGGCGGGAGACACCGTTCCTCAAGACCGTCGCTCGCGAGAGCCTGCCATTGTGAACCCTTCGGACGCGCTTGCTCTGCATCGGATCGCACGCGCACACAGCGCACTACACGAGGCAGATATCCTCCTTGAGCAGCGGCAGTTCAGCGGTGCCTTGAACCGTGTGTACTATGCGGCGTTCTATGCCGCTCGCGCGCTGCTCGCGACGCGAAATCTTGACTCGTCCCGCCACAGCGGCGTGATTGCGTTGTTTCAGGAACACTTCGTCCGCACCGGACTCATGGCGACGGACGCCGCACGTGCGTTACCTCGCGCATTTGAGAAGCGGCAGACGAGCGATTATGGAGACTTCAGCGAGCCTTCGAGCGAGGAAGTGATGTCCCTCCGAGAGCAGGTGGGGGCCTTCGTCCGATCGTGCGAAGCACTCATTCGACCAGGTTGATCACGGAGCCGGCACGCGCGCCTTCAGCTCCTCGAACCAGTTCTGTACGATGATGAGACTTGGACGGGAGGCGGCGGTTTGATCGGAGCTGGGCGTCGATTTGATCAGCAGAAATCGCTGGCCGTCGGGCGAGACGTCGTACGACCGGCCGAAAAGGCCGGCTGCGCTGGTGAAGTAGCCTTCTTTCAGCAACACTGAGGGCGTTGTCGCCGCCCACGCCGGGCCAGGCTCGACCCCTACACGCATGAGCGCTCCAGTAGGCGACACGTAGAAGAGTTCCCGCGTGTTGCGCGCCCACAGCGGGCGTGTCCCGCCGCCTGTGGAAACTTGCCACCGTCCGCTGTTGACATCGGGAAAGGGCCGCACGTAGATCTCGAACTGGCCCGAGTCGTTCGCTTCGTACGCAAGCCAGCGGCCGTCCGGCGACACGATTCCGTTTTGTTCCGTAAAGGGGGTCTGCACCAGCGGCATCACGCGGCGGTCCCCGTCGATCTGCATCTGCATGATATCGACGCCGGTCGCTGGTCGCGTCTCTCCGAAGATCAGCCGCGTGCCGTCGGGGGACACAGCCGTCATGTTCTGTTCGTTGGGGCCTTCCGTCAGCCGCTCGACCGTACCGGTCCCGTCGACTGCCTGCCAATAGAGGTTGCGCGAACCGGCCCGGTCCGAGCTGAAGATCAGCCGCCGGCTGTCCGGTGTCCACGCATGTTGCGCATCAACGCCAGGATCGAACGTGATCCGTGTGAGTGTTCTGCGGACGAAGTCCCAGAGCCACACGTCAAGCTCCTGATCCCCAAGAACAAGTGTCATGCGCCTGCCATCCGGCGCCAGCCGCGGATACACGTACGGCCGGGGCGGAGCGCCAATCGGCGTCTCCTGTCCCTGAAGGTCCACCCACACCAGAGTACCCTGCGCGCCGACGGCGCCTGCGCCCGCGACGTACGCGAGGATGCCATTGGCCGCACTCACCGCATCGACCGCGCCAAACGTCGTCGTGACCACCTCGGGGACGACGGGCACCGCCGTGCCCCGCGTCTCCAGACGCGCGAGGTCAAAGGCAGCCGCCCACAGGGTCCCGGCGGCGGCGTACATCAGATGGCCGCTCGCGAGATAGTGCGCGTGAGTCCCGCCCCGGATCAGGACTTTCCGGGCTCCCGTCTGGAGGTCGAGCACCGCGATCTGCGCAGCGTCGAGAGTGCCCCCGACCGCAGTGATCGTGAAAAGCACGGCGCGACCGCCGGGCAACGACTCGGGCCACAGGTGATCGACTTCTCCCTGGTCGCGGTTGGGGCGCGTGAGCACCATCGGGGTGCCGCCCGCCGCGGAGACGCGCTGCAGTCCTGTGGTTGAGGCAGTGGTGGCGAAAATGATCGTCTCGTCCGGTAGCCACGTCGCTCCGCGGGTGGTGCCGTCCATGCCTGCAATCATGACAACCGGCCCGCCGGTTATCGCCACCTTCCTCAGCGACGTCGTCCCGTCCACGAAGCCGATCCACTGACCGTCCGGCGACACGAACGGCTCCCGCGGAGCGCCCTTGAACACCGCCATCGGCTCGATCGCCTCGAGCGCACGCACGAAGAGCTGCGTGGCGTTGGCACCTACGTAGATGACCCGGGAACCGTCAGGATGGCAAGGTCGCGGTTGATGCCGTTCATGGTCGGCGCTGCCGCGGCAGACGTCGTAATGGCCAATCGGGTGACGCGTGGCGCGGGTGAGCGCGTTGAGAGCCACACGCCGGTGCCGGCAATCACTGCGCCGAGGACGAGCGCTGGCGCGCTGAAGAGCACCAGCCGCCGCCGCAGTGGCTCAGCCCGGGTGAGAACCGCTGCGGCTACGGACTGCGTGTATGGTGCCACCGCGATTGCCTCGAGCTCCAGCCGAAGATCGCCGACGGCCTGCCACCGCCGCTTCGGGTTCTTGTCCAAACACCGCCGCAAGAACTCCCACAGCCGGGGAGTGACATTCGGTGGGAGCGCGGAGGCGTCGGGCTCGCGCGCGAGCACTGACGCCAGGATCTCAGGGGCGCTGTCGCCCGCAAACGCCCGGCGGCCGGTCAGCATCTCGTACAGCACGCAGCCGAACGCGAACACATCGCCGCGGTAATCAGCCGGCGCTCCTTTCGCCTGCTCCGGCGACATGTAGGCGGCAGTGCCCAGGATCACGCCCGCCTGTGTCGCCATCAGGCTCAGCGTTGGCGAATGCGTCGCAGCAGTTGGGCCGGCCTGAAGGCCGGCACCTACTGGGGCCTGGGGCCCGAGGCCTGAGGCCTGGGCGAGCTTGGCGAGCCCAAAGTCGAGCACCTTCACCTGCTCGTCAGGCGTGATTTTGATGTTCGCGGGCTTCAGGTCTCGGTGGACGACGCCCTTCTCGTGCGCGGCCTCGAGCGCGTCGGCAATCTGAATGGCGAGGGCCAGCGTCTGCTCCACCGGCAGCGCGCCACGGCGGAGCCGCTCGGCCAGCGTCTCCCCTTCCACGAGCTCCATGATGAGGAAGTGCCGGCCGTCGGCTTCTTCCATCCCATGGAGCACGGCGATGTGGGGATGATTCAGCGAGGCCAGCACCTTGGCTTCGCGCTCGAACCGTGCGACCCGCTCGGAGTCAAGGGCGAACACCTCCGGCAGCACCTTGACCGCCACCGCGCGCCCGAGCTTCGTGTCGCGCGCGCGATAGACTTCACCCATGCCGCCCGCGCCGACGAGGGCGACAATCTCATACGGTCCGAGGCGAGTGCCGCCGGACAGGGGCATGGCAAGGAGCCAGCGAGCGGGGAAATCCTACCCGAGTTGCTACGTGTCTTCCCAGAGCAGTGACAGGTCCAAATCGATCGCGTCGAAAGGTTCCGCCTGCACCGTCACAATTCCCGACCATGTCGCGACGATCGTCCAGCGGCTACCCTCCAAACGCAGTACTTCCAGCGTGCGGGCGATCGGATCGACAAGCCATGCGTGGCTGACGCGTTCCCGTGCATAGATCGACAGCTTCTTGACGCGGTCCATCGCTGCCGTCGACGGCGATACGACTTCGCAGATCCAATCGGGTGCGAGCGAGAAGTAGGCCTCTTCAGGCAATGTGGGGAGCCGCTCCCGCCGCCAACCGGCGATGTCGGGCACGAGCACATCCGGACCGAGATGCAGCTCCGGTTCGTCCAGGATGCGCCAGCCGCCCGGGCCGCCCCGGCCGCGATCGAACGGTCCGCGTAGCGCGCCGCCCAAGCCAGAGCTCGCATCGGCGTGCCGCGGCGCAGGACGCGGCGAGACATACAGCTCGCCGTCGAGAATCTCGGCCACTAAGTGGTCGGGCACCTTCAGCAGGTCTTCGTAGGTTGCGGGTCGCCGGGGGCGCTCGGGCTGGGCCACGTCGCGAGAATAGCATGCTGTCGTTACACCGGCGGTCGCCGCCGATGCCACTCCGTCGCCTGCTCGTAGGCGTGCGCCAGCGCCAGCACCAGGCCTTCGCCGAGATGCGGTCCGCTGATCGAGAGGCCGATCGGCAGCCCGCTGCGGGTGAAGCCGCATGGCACCGAAATGCACGGCAACCCGTAGATGTCGAACGGCTGGGTGTTACGCAGTGACGGCGCGACGCCGCCCGGCGGAGGGGTGCCGGGATCGTTGAGCGCTTCCTGTACCGTCACGGGCAGGACCGGCGTCGTCGGCGTCACGAGGAGGTCGACCGTCTTGAAGACCTCGACAACGGCCCGGCGGAGTCGGTCGAGCTCGCGGCGCGCCTCGATGTAGGCGGCCGCCGTGACGCGCGAGCCGGCCTCGAGCCGCCGGCGCGTCATCGGCTGATACCGCTCCGGCGTCTTGGTGAAGTAGGGCGCATGAAACGTGTACGCCTCCGCACCGACGATCGGCAGCATCTTGTACTGCGGCAGCTGCACGTCTCCGGTCGTCCTGGTCAGCCGCCCCAGCACCCGCAGGGCGTCGGTCACGGCTCTCTCGATCTCGGGATCGAGCCGTTCGTAAAAGACCGCCCGTGGAATCCCCAGCCGCAGATCCGACACGCGCTCGCGGAGCGCGGCGGCGTAATCGGGAGGCGTCGCCGCCAGGCTGTTCGTCTCGAGCGGGTCGTAGCCCGCGATCGGCTGCAGCGCGAGCGCCGCGTCCGCCACCCGGCGGCACATGGGCCCGACGTGATCGAGCGACCACGACAGCGGCACGACGCCGCGCGTGCTGACCAGGCCGTAGGTCGGCTTGAGCCCCACGATTCCGCAGTAGGCGGCCGGCTGCCGAATCGAGCCGCCGGTGTCGGAGCCCAGGGCGGCGTAGCAGAGGCCCGCCGCAACCGCCGCGGCCGATCCGCCGGACGATCCGCCGGTCACGCGCTCCAGATCCCATGGGTTGCGCACCGGGCCGAAGTGGCTTTGCGCGGAGCTGTCGCCGTAGGCAAACTCGTGCATGTTCAGCTTGCCCAGCATCACGGCCCCCGCGTCCCTGAGCCGGCGGACGACTTCGGCGTCCTCGCGCGGCACCCGGTTGGCAAAGATGGCGCTTGCGGCCGTCGTCCGTACGCCGGCCGTGTCGACCAGATCCTTCAGCGCGATGGGGATCCCGTGCAGCGGCCCGCGCCACCGCGCCTGGGTGATCTCGGTGTCGGCTGCCTTTGCGTCCTTCAGCGCCCGCTCGGTGGTGATGGTAATGAACGCATTCAGCCGAGGATTCAGCCGCTCGATGCGGGCCAGGCACGCGCGGGTGAGATCCAGCGACGACACCTCGCGCTTCCGTACGAGCTCGCTCGCCTCCGCCAGCGACAGCCAGGCCAGGTCGTCGCCGGCTGCGACGGTCTGCCCGGGGGCCGACGCTCTGGAAAGCGAGGCGAGGGCCCACGTGACGGCGGTGGCCTTCAGGAACTCCCGGCGATTCTGGATCATCGGCGCCTCCAGCGGGGCCCCCAGCCCGAGGTCCCCATCGCGCCCCGCGCGATGCGGGGTGCAGGTGGGGTGGCGTCGCGCGGTCTGTGCGCGCTGGGGTGCTTCCAGTGCCGCTGATTCTAGCGCTGACCGGTTTCGAGGATCTCCGCGATTTCGTAGAGCCGGGGCGCGGTCCGCGGCGGTTCGACCGCCTGCCGCATCAACTGTCGCAGGCGCAGGATATCGCGGATGACCCCGAACGTCCGCGACAGGCCGTATTTCGACCGCCCGTGGCGGCGAGGCCGGTGGTTGACGGCGACTTCGCTGACCCGCGCGCCCAGCTGGCTGGCCAGTGCCGGCAGGTAGCGGTGCATGCCCGGCGCGAGCGTGAGCGGCTTCACCACCTGGGCTCGGAACACCTTGAGCGAGCAGCCGTTGTCATGCAGCCGGATGCCGCTGGCGAGCCCGAGCAGCCAGTTGGCCACCACCGACGGCAGGTGCCGCGTCAGGTACGCGTCTTGCCGGTTCTTCCGCCAGCCGCAGACAATGTCGTAGCCCTGCGCGACCTCCAGCAATCTGGGGATGTCGGCGGGGTCGTTCTGGAGGTCGCCGTCCGAGGTGACGATCCACCCTCCTCGGGCATGCGCGAATCCGGCGGCAAACGCCGCCGTCTGGCCGAAGTTCCGGCTGAACCGGATGACCCGCACGTGCGGGTCGCGCGCGTACACCGCCGCCAGCCGCGCGAACGTGCCGTCCCTGCTCCCGTCGTCGATGAGGATGATTTCGTAGGTACGGTTCAACCTTCCCATGACCGCCGTCAGCTCGCGATGGAGCGGCTCGACGTTCGCTTCCTCGTCGTAGAGCGGGATGACGACGGAGATGTCGGGGGTCACCTGGAGATTGTATCCGGCGGGCTTGCACCCCACCGCGCACGCGTGCGCGGTGGGGATCCCGCGCCGACGGACCGGAGCTACTGTGTACGGCGCGTGATCCACCACCACGCAACGGCCGCGACGACGAGGAAGGCGGCAACCCAGAGCGCGACGTCGCGGCCGCGCGTCCGCATCAATTCGAGCGCCAGGTCGCCGTACCAGATGGCGAGCACGCCGAGCGCGAGATACCGCAGGCCGCGCGCGATCACGATGGCGAGGACGAACTTGAGCGGCCGCACGCCGGCGACGCCGGCCATCAACACGAACAGCTTGAACGGCGCCGGGGGCGGAAGCAGCGCCGGCACCATCAGCGCCAGCACGCCGTGGCGCCGATAGAAGGCGAGCGCCCGCTCGGTATGTCCCGCCCGAAGGCGCCGTCTCAGGAAGGCTTCGCCCCCCTTTTCAGCCAGGTAGTAGATGACGTAGCAGCCGGCGATCGATCCGAGCGTCGCCATCGCGGCGTAGTACGGCATCCACGCCTTGTTTTTCGTCACCATGAGCACCACGAGGATGTCGTTGATCTGCGGCAGCGACACGAAGGAGGAGTCGAGGAACGCAACGACGAACAGGCCCGGCCCGCCGATGGCGAGCGCAAAGCCGTAGATCCAGCCGACGGCAGCCCTCACGCTGCCACTAGGCTATCTCACCCCCGCACGACGACGTGCTGGTCGATGTACTCCAGGACGGCGTCGGGGTCGACCGGCTTCGCCAGGAACGGCAGGCCGCCAATCGTCTTCGATCCTCCTCCGGTGGCATTCCGCGAGACGAGCGCGGTCAGGAAGACGATGTGCGTGTGCTTCAACACGGGCTCCGCCTTCATCTGGGCGGCCAGGGTGCCGCCGTCGGCGTCCGGCATCACGATATCCAGCAGGATCAGATCGGGACGGAACTGCCGGGCGGCCGCAAGCGCGGCGCTGCCCGCGTTCTCCACGCACACCTCGCAATCCCCATTCTCCGTCAAGTACATCGCGAGCGCCCGCGCGATGGCGACTTCGTCATCCACGAGCAGAATCCGTCGCTTTCTCATAGTCGTCCTCCGGGTGTTCGAGCCTCAAGATCACGGTCGCCTGCGCGCCACGCCCCTCGCGGTTTCCGACCTCGATGCTGCCGCGATGCATCTCCACGATCTGGCGGCATACCGCCAGCCCCAGGCCCGTTCCTCGGCCCACCGGCTTCGT
This sequence comes from Acidobacteriota bacterium, assembly GCA_016192845.1. Taxonomy (GTDB): domain Bacteria; phylum Acidobacteriota; class Vicinamibacteria; order Vicinamibacterales; family UBA2999; genus MELF01. The sequence goes on along the minus strand of JACPTI010000051.1, from coordinate 13,733 downwards.
CGTGAAAAACGGATCGAACAGCTTCGACAGGTGCTCCTCGGGTATGCCTGGACCGGAGTCCTCGATCCGGATAACGGCGACGCGCTCCCCCGGCACGTAGCGGTCCGTTCGCCGGTAGCCGACGCCTCTGCCCGCCGCGAGCGTCTGCACCGACGAGCTGACGCGGATGTCGCCGTCCTGACCGATGGCGTGGATCGCATTCATCAGCAGGTTGATGAACACCTGCTGCATCTTGAAGCCGTCGAGCTTCAGCGTGGGAATCGACGGGTCGAGGTCCTTGACCACGGCGATCTGCACCTTGTCGAGCTCGTGCTTCACGAACAACAGCGACGTCTCGATCGTCGCGTTCAGGTCGGCCGGCTCGAGGTCGAGCCCTCCGTCTCGCGAGTAGCTCAGCAGGCCGCCGATAATTCGGTCGGCGCGCGCGACGGCGTCCGACATGTCCTGGAGGATCTGCCGCGTGGTGTCGTCGGCGTTCACCAGCCGCTTCGAGAGAATCTTCGTTCCGACCAGGATCATCATGAGCGGGTTCTTCACCTCATGGGCGATGCCCGCCGTCATGCGCCCGATCGAATCGAGCTTGTCGGACTGGATCAGCTGCAGTTGGGTGGCTTTGAGCTCGGCCTGATACCGCCGCACCTCGCCCAGCCATCCCGCGCTGAGCACGACTGCAATGTACGGCGCGACGACGAACATCGTGGGAATCGGCACCTCGGGCGACACGCCGAACAGGGGCGGCGCGAGGTGGACGATCGTGAGGGCCACGAGGCCGACGCCCAGGAGCGTCGACACGACCGACCAGCGGCGGTGATGCGCCAGCAGGAGCGCGGGGATCAGCGCGAGGCCGGATGCCAGCGCTTCCTGGTCGAGCAGCGTCTCCGGAGATACGACCGCTGCGGTGATCGCGGCGGCGAGCGTCAGCAGCGAAAGCGCCAGCGCGCGCAGCGGCACCAGCTCGGCGGCCAGCCGGTCGACCACGAGGGAAGCAAGCCTGCCCACTGTCGATCTTGTCGGCCTGACCGTGCGCCCAGTCCAGAGGGGGGTGGTACCTTTAAAGGCCGTGCTGCTCGCCCGCGGCCTGGCGGCCGCCGCCGTCCTCGCCGGCATTGCCGCGTGGCTGTCGTTCCTTCGGGGCGGCCTCGTGCTCAGCCACTACGACGCCAGGGCGCACCTGGTGGTGGCGCGCCGCATCATCGATAACATCACGCCCGGCTGGCCGCAGATCGGGGCGGTATGGCTGCCGCTCCCCCATCTGCTCCACGCGGTGCCGGCACAGGTCGACGCGTGGTACCGCACCGGGTTCTTCGGCTCGCTCGTCTCGGTCGCGTGCTTCGGCGTTACCACCTACGCATTGACGCGGATGGTGCTCGTGGTCACCGGCTCGCGCCTGGGCGCGGCGGTGACCGCGGCTTTGCTGATCCTGAATCCGAACCTGCTGTATCTCCACGCCACGCCGATGACGGAGCCGCTGCTCCTCGCCACGACGTCGCTCGCGCTGTTGTGGTTGTACGAGTGGGTGCCGCTCAATGAGACCCGCGTGCCGGTGCGGCTCGGTGTGGCCCTGCTTGCCGCCGTCTGGACGCGGTACGAAGGGTGGCTCATCGTCGCCGCCGCGTTGGTGGCGGCGGTCTACGCGGCCGCACGCATCGGCGCCTCACGCGCCGCCCTGCTGCAGCGTGCGTTGAGACTTGGCGTGTGGCCGGCCGCGGCCGTGCTGCTCTTTGTCGGCATCAGCCGCGCCACGACCGGATCGTGGCTGGTAAGCGGCGGGTTCTACGAACGCGACCCGTACTATGACGGACAGCTCGTGCGCAGCGTCCTCGCGGTCTGGTGGGGCACGCATCAGCTCAGCACGCGGACGACGGAGGTGGTGGCGATGGCGGCCGCGGCGCTCGTCGCCGTGCGGGCGCTCGCCGCACGTCCAGATGCACCGCTGCTCGTACCGGTGACGCTGTTCGCTGCCGCGGCGCTGCCCGCGTACGCGTTCTACGCCGGGCACCCGTTCCGCGTCCGCTACATGGTTCCGCTCGTCGCCGCCTGCGCGCTGTTCGGCGGCGTGGCCGTCGGCGTCATGCGGCGACACGCCGCCATGGTCACGGCAGGCCTGCTGGTCGGGATCACGCTGCTCCAGTCGCCGCCCTGGCGGCAGGACGCTCCGGTCATCGTCGAGGCGCGATCCGATGAACCGCTGCGACGAGGGCGGCGGCACGTCACGGCGTGCCTCGCCGCGGAATACGGCGGCGAAAAGATTCTCGCGAGCATGGGGTCGCTCGCGCATTACATGCAGGAGCTGTCACACGCCGGGTTCGAGATCTCCGACTTCGTCCACGAAGGGAACGGCGCCATCTGGGAGCTGACGATGGAGACCGGCCCGGCTCTCCACACCGGCTGGATGCTCGTGGAGGAGCAGGCCGAGGGCGGCGACGTGCTGGCGCGGCGCATCCGTCAGGCGCCCGAGTTTTTGCGCGGCATGACGCGCGTCTGTGAAGGCGGCGGCGTGGCCCTGTACAGACGCGACAATGTTTTTTCTTTTTCGTGGCCTTCGTGATCTTCGTGGCCTTCGTGGTTATCCGCCGAACCGCCACCCCATCGTGAGCTGGTACGTCCAGCCGCCCAGGTCGATGCGCGGGTCCCGCTGCAGGTTCGAGAACGGCCGGCCGAGCGGTGCGTCCGCGCCGTGGTAGCGGATTTCGAACCCGCCGCTCATGGCATCTCCCGCAAAACGAAGGCCACCGAAGACGATCGGGCCTGTCTCGCTGCCCGACGCGACGTACTGCTCGCGGAAGATCGCGTTGCCGCGCTGGAAGTCGACGAACTCCCCCGATTCGCTGTACCGCCAGCTGAACACGCCAAGACCGCCACCGAAGTATGGCTGGACGGGCGAGGTCTGGCCGAGCGGCAGTACACGTACGGTGAACGCCACCGGCACGATGCGGAGCCGGAGGCGCTGCTCGATTTCCGACCCGTCGCGGTCGGTAAAGCGGTCGTACACCGACGGCACCGTGCGGCGCGAGAAGCCGACGCCGGCGCCTCCTTCGAAGTAGCCGCCGAGCGGTACCAGCCACTCGGCGCCGACGACGGCGCCGTTGAAGTCGCCGAGATCGAACGCCAGGACGTTGCGGTTCTCGTTCAGGACGTCGCGCTCGACGCGCGCGTCCTCGCCCCGCACGGTGAAATAGCCGAGCGAGACATTCAGCGTCTGCTGCGCCGCGGCGGGCGAGGCGAAGACAGCCGTCGCGCCTGCGACGACGAGCGCCTTCGCACCCCATCGCGCCCGGCGCGATGGGGTGCCGTCGCCCGGACTTTGCGCGTTGGAGTGCCTTCTCGCGGCCATCGGCACCCTCCCCCGCGCGGTCCGTGCACGGGTGGTGCCAGCTCAGGCGGAAGGAAAACGGGCGCGGAACTCGCGGATCACGTCGAGCATCGCCTCGTGCACCCGTCCGTTGGAGGCGACAAGGTGACCGGCGACGGGGTCGAACGCGGAGCCGTCCATGCCAGTCATCCGGCCGCCCGCTTCCTCAACGATGAGCGCGCCGGCCGCCACGTCCCACGGTTTGAGATGCTGTTCCCAGAAACCGTCGAAGCGCCCGGCGGCGACGTAGCACAAGTCGAGCGCCGCCGATCCGAGACGCCGGACGGCACGCCCGCGCTGAAGGAAGGCGGCAAACAGCTCGACCAGCTCCGGCTTGAAGAAATACGGAAACCCGGTGACCAGGAGCGCGTCAATCGCCTCTGAGGTCTCCGAGACCCTCATCGCCCGCCCGTTCAGATAGGCGCCCTCGCCTCGCTCGGCCGTAAAGAGCTCGCGGCGCGACGCGTCGTAGACGGCGCCGACCTCGGTCTGGCCGCCGATCTGGAGGGCAAGCGAGGCGCAGAAGATCGGCAGGCCGTGCGTGTAGTTCGTCGTGCCGTCGAGCGGGTCGAACACCCAGCGGCACCGCGCCGCCGGCTGTCCCGCCGCCGCGCCGCCGAGCTCCTCGGCCAGGATGTCGTGTTCGGGAAAGCGCTCCGCGATTACGGCACGGCACATCCGCTCGCATTCGAGGTCGACCTCCGTGACCAGGTCGCGGACGCCTTTTTTCGTGACGCGAAAGCCCTCTTGCTGCCCGGCGAGCTGGATCTCGCCCGCCCGCAGAACGATTTCGACGGCTGTGGCGAGAAAGCGGGGGTCGGGCATCGGGGCCCCCAACGCGCGGACTTTGCGCGTTGGGGTGAAAGTTACGCCTGCTGCTGCGGGACGCGCTTGACCATCCGCACTTCCATGCCGCCTTCGGGCGCGCGCTGCAGCACGAGCTCGTCCATGAAGCTGCGCATCAGGAAGATGCCGCGTCCGCTCGCCTTGAGGAGGTTTTCGGGCGCGAGGCAGTCGGGCAGCGTCGACGGGTCGAATCCGGGCCCCTCGTCGCGCACGCGGATTGCCAGGCCGGGCGTGTCGCTGTCGAGCGGCGTGAACTCGACGTGTACGCGCTTGCGCGCGTCGTTCCCGTTGCCGTGCTTGATGGCGTTGATGACCGACTCGCGGACCGCCACGCCCACCCAGTGCACCGCCTCGTCATCGAGCCCCGCGCGCCGGCCGATGTGGTCGCTGACCACCTGCACGAAATCGAGCATGTCGAAGCTGCTGTGGAAGTCGAGGCGGACGGTCTTCGCGGCGCCCATCAACTCTGTGGATTATACGGCGAGCGGCGCCCGCCTTCGGAGTTGGGAATTGGAAGTTGGGAGTTGTTATAGTCGTCTGATGGGGACCGGGGCCGTCATCGTGCAGCCCGCCGCGCGCGTGCGCGGCCGTGTCCGCCCGCCGGGCGACAAGTCGATTGCACACCGATACGCGCTGCTGGCCGCGATCGCCGACGGCCGATCCACCATTCACGGCTACTCCACCGGCGCCGATTGTGCGTCGACCCTGCGCTGCCTGCGAGGCCTGGGCGTGGAGATTCGGGAGACCCGCTTGCACGAGGAAGGCGGCCTCGTCATCGAGATTGCCGGACGCGGGCTGCGTGGCTTCCAGGCGCCCCCCGACGTGCTCGACGCCGGCAACTCCGGGAGCACCATTCGGATGCTGTCGGGCATCCTGGCCGCGCATCCCTTCCGCACGTCGATCACCGGAGACGACTCGCTCCGCCGCCGGCCGATGCGCCGCATCATCGTGCCGCTCGAGCGGATGGGGGCGCGCATTCTCTCTGACGGTGGGCGCCCGCCGCTCACGATTGAAGGGTCGCTGAGGCTCGCGCCGCTCGACTTCCACCCTGAAGTTCCGAGCGCACAGGTCAAGAGCGCCGTCCTGCTGGCCGGCCTCCACGCCGACGGCGTGACGCGCGTGCATGAGGTGCTCCCGACGCGTGACCACACGGAACGGGCGTTGCGGACGTTCGGCAGCGAGGTCACGCAGAGCGGCGCGACGATATCGGTGCGCGGCGGCGCGAGGCTCTCCGCCCGTGACCTGGTCGTGCCCGGCGACATCTCGTCCGCTGCCTTCTGGATGGTCGCTGCCGCGGCGCTGAACGGCTCGGAGGTCGTCATCGAGGGGGTCGGCCTCAATCCGACTCGTACGGGCATCGTGGACGTGCTGCGCCGGATGGGGGCGCGCATCGACGTGGCGCCGGCGCCGCGGGCAGTCTCCGGCGATGCCGGCGAGCCGTTCGGGACGATCGTGGTCCGGCACGAGGGGCTCCTGGAGACGCAGGTCGCGCCCGAGGACGTGCCGGGTGTGATCGACGAGCTCCCGGTGCTTGCCGCGCTGGCGACGCACGGCGGCGCGCTCTCGGTGTCGGGCGCCGGGGAGCTGCGGGTCAAGGAAAGCGACCGCATCTCCGCGCTGGCCGACGGCCTCGGCCGCCTGGGCGCCGACGTGCAGGAGCGGCCCGACGGCTTCGCCGTGCGGGCGAGCCGCCGGCTGCACGGCGGCGATGTCAACGCGCACGGCGATCACCGCCTGGCGATGGCATTTGCGATCGCGGCGCTCGGCGCATCGGGGCCAACGACGATCCACGATGCCGGGGCGGCGGCGGTGTCGTACCCCGAGTTCTTTTCCGTGCCCGAGTCGCTCCGGGCGTGAAGGCCGACAAGCTCTATCTCGTCGGGTTCATGGGCGCGGGCAAGACAACCGTTGCCCACGCGCTCGGTCGTCGGCTCGGCTGGCGTCCCGAAGACATCGATTCGCGCATCGAGGGGCGCGAGCACCGGACGGTGGCGGCGATCTTTGCGGAGGACGGCGAGGCATACTTCCGCCGCGCGGAGCGGTACGTGCTGCACGAGCTGCTCCCGGAGCGCAACCTGGTTGTGGCCACCGGCGGCGGCACGTTCGTCGACCCGGAGAACCGCGCGCTCATGCTGAGCGACGGCGCGGTGGCGTGGCTGGACGTGCCGCTCAGCGCCGTCGTCGAGCGCATTCCGGTTGACGGGCGGCGGCCTCTGGCGTCGGATCGGCTTCAGATGGAGGAGCTGTACCACCGCCGCCGCGCCGCGTATGCGGCCGCGCACGTGCGGATCGACGCGGGACGCCCCCTGGAGGAAGTGGTCGAGCGGCTGCTCGACTGGATTGGGTACTGATGCAGTCAGTTCCTGGTGCTTCGTGCCTGGTGCCTGGTTCGGCATTGGACCGCTATACGGCTCCAAACGAGAATTTTGTACCCGCTGTGACAAGCCGTATAGCGGTCCTAGGCGCGCGAAGCGCGCCAAGCAGATGCTGGCCAACCAGCCAAGTACCAACCACGCACCAAGCACCACGTACGGACCAGGCACCAGGAACCAGGCACGAGGCACTGACGTGAGGTACCTGATTCTCAGCGACATCCACGCCAACCTCGAAGCGCTCGAGGCGGTGCTGGCGTCGGCGGCACGCTACGACAAGGTGCTCCTGCTCGGCGACTACGTCGGCTACGGCGCCGACCCGAATGCGGTGATCGAGCGCGTGCGCGCGCTTCCCGCCGAGGCGGTGATCCGGGGCAACCACGACAAGGTGGCCGCCGGTATCGCCGACGTGGAGGGCTTCAACCATATCGCCCGGGAAGCCATCACCTGGACCTCCACCGTGCTGACGCCGGCGAACCGGGACTGGCTTGCGGCACTGCCGCAGGGTCCGGCGCTCGTCGACGCGTCGGTTGAAATCTGCCACGGCACGCCGTTCGACGAGGATGTCTACGTCTTCGACGATCTCGACGCGGTGCGGTCGCTGCGCGCGGCGCGGCGGCTGCTCTGCCTCTACGGCCACACCCACGTGCCGGCGGTGTTTCGCCTCGGCATGGGCGACGCGGGCGGCGGACCGAGCAGCGCGACGCTCGACCTGATCGGTCCGCCGCGAGGCGCGTCGTTTACCCTCGCGCTCGACGGCCAGTCTCAATACCTCGTGAACTGCGGCGCGGTCGGCCAGCCCCGCGACGGAGATCCGCGGGCCGCCTACGGGGTCGTCGATACGGAGACAGGAAGCGTCGTCATCCAGCGCGTCAGCTACGACGTGGCAGCGGCGCAGGCGAAGATCGTCGAAGCGGGGCTGCCCGAGGTGCTGGCGCAGCGGCTGGGGGTGGGCAGATAGTCCCTCACGCACCAGCCTTCTGAGACGAACCACCGAGACGCCGAGGCACTGAGCCGAACATTCTTCGCCAGCCGGCTGCACCTGTCGCCAGCGGGGAAACGGCAGCGCGCGTCTTCGACCTCAGCCACAGGGTGACAACCTTTCTGCCCAGCGCAGACGCGGCGCCTGAGCGGCGATTCACGGCAGACGTGAAGCGGCCTGTCGGGGCGAGCCGCGTTGTTGCAGGATTCCAGGATCAGGCGGTCCTCGTGCAGCTGCCCGACTTCCCGTCCGGTGACGGCGTGTTCAAGCTGAATTCCATCATCCTTCCAGAGAATCTCGGCACGAGCGTGGATTCCGCCGGCCACTTCGTGCCGATGACACCCGAAGTGCCGGCGGCGGACCGGCGCGGCCTCTCCGAGCTGACGGTCGAGGATTTGACGGGCCCGGTTGTGTTCATCGACATCAGCGCGCGCGTCGAAGCGGAGCTGAAAAAGAACAACGGCTCACCAGGCCCACCGGCGGTCACGAATTTCGGCGAGGCGTCGCCGAACGTTGTCACCGCCGCCGACATCGATGCGATTGCCGATCGCCTCGCAAACCGATCTTTTGTGATCGCCCACACCGGCTGGTCCAGGTTCTGGGGGATGTCCGGACCGGGATTCGAAGGCCCGTACGTGAATGGGTTCAACTTCCCCGGGTTCTCGAGAGCGGCCATCGCGCGCCTGATCGAGATCGAGACGGCGCGCAACATCAGGATCAACGGGGTCGGTGCCGACAACATCGCCGCCGACGTGGGCGAGAACGCCAACGCGCCCAAGTTCGGCCCCGGCGCCTTTCCCATACACGCGCGCGGGCTCCAGCGAGGCTGGAAGCTGCTGGAGAACCTGGCCACGACGGCGGAACTCGGCCGCGGCCGTTGCACACTGTACGTCGGCGCGCTGAATCACGTCGGAGGCGTGGCCAGCTGGGCACGAGGTGTTCGCCAGCTGCGCGAATTGATCGTCCAAGGACACTGGCTCTTGGAAGCGCCTTCACAACCTTTCTCGCCGGCTGCTCCTGTAGTTTCCGTTGAACGACTACCGCCTGAAAGGCGGTAGACTCCGCGCGCGACTGAAAGTCGCCCCGCGCGCGGGTGTCGCAGCCCGACGCGGTAGTCGTTCATAGGCGCGCGCCACGGCGCGCGCAGCGCTAGTCCCACGTGCTCGTTAGCTCGATGCAGCCGATCAGATCGACCTGCTGAAAGCTGACCGCCTGAAAGGCGGTGGGTTTAGACCTGGCACGTGGGACTAAAGGCGTCGAAGCAGAGCTGGCCGGGGCGGCGCCACAGTGCAGGACTGGGGGATAATCGGCCGTCTTGCAACACCGGGAGGTGGACCATGATCAGCGGCATCGTGATGTATCCGAACACCCCAGGCGGCCATTTCGACTGGACCTATTACCTGAACACCCACATCCCTCTGGCGCTGCGGAGGCTTGGGTCTGCGGTGAAGGACTGGACTGTCGAGCAAGGGGTCGCCGGGATGGAACCGGGCTCCGCGCCTGCGTATGTGGCGATGGCCCGCTTCCTGTTCGACTCACTCGAGGCGTTCCAGCAGGCTTTCGCGCCGCACGCAGACGAACTGCTGGGCGACATCCCCAACTACACGAACATCCAACCGACGATTCAGTTCAGCGAGGTCAAGATGTCGACGGCAGAAGCGGTTCGGCACATTTGACGCGGACGGCCAAGGCTTCAAGGCTGTGGCGGATTGCCTGGTCCGGCTGAAGCCGGACGCCACGTACGATGAAGGCAGCACACAGCGGCGGAATGGCGGGCTGCTGTGGGACCGCAGCGACGCCCTTAGTGGCCTTCGCGTCCTTTGTGGCTGACTAGCTTCGTGTCCTTAGTGGCCGCGCGGTCCTGCATCTTGCGGAGCTGCGCGGCATACGCGTCGGCGGCGGCGCGCGACCCGAGTATCCACCCAATCACGATCCCGAGGATCAGTACGGCCGGGATGTAGATGAAATGGGCGGCGCTGGGCATCAGGTACCGCTGCCCCGCTTCATGTCGGCCTCGAGCCGTTCCAGCTCCCGCTGCACGCTCGCCAGCCGGCGGGCGACCGAGACAACATAGGCGAACAGCGCCAGCGCCACGAACGAGTAGGCCGCAACGAGGAGCGGCGCCGCGGGCAGCTGATCCTGCGGCGGCAACTGGTCGATCGGCACGAACTCATCCAGCTGCTGGGGCGGCGGCTGCTGCGCGAGCAGCACCACGCCGCCCGCGCCGCAAGTGACGAGCACGACGAGGACGAGGCTGAGCAGCTTCATCGGCTATGAATCCATCGAGAGGTACAGCGCATCGACGCGGGCGCGCTGCTCCTCGAGTCGCACCCGCATGCGGAGCAGCAGCACGAACAGGAGCAAAAACGTCACGGCGCTGAACCAGAGCGGCACGCCGAACGACGTGGGGAGCGTCGGCACCACGTTGGTGGTCGGGTGAATCGTGCGCCAGTAGTTGACGGAGATGTAGACGAACGGCACGTTGACTATCCCGAAGAGCGCAAGCCCCGCCGCGAGCTTGTCGGAGCCGGGCCCGCCGTACCTCCGGAGCAACAGATAGGCGACGGCAACCATCCATCCCATCAGGCTGGAGGTCAGGCGGACGTCCCACTGCCACCAGACGCCCCACGCCTTGCGCGCCCAGAGCGGCCCGGTGACGAGCGTCAACACTCCGAAGAGCACCGCGAGCTCCGCGGCCGCCCAGGCGAGGCGATCCTGGCGCGGATCGCCCCGGAACAGATAGCGCAGGCTGGCGATGCCGCAGGTGATCGCCGCGAGCAGGAACATCCACGCCGACGGCAGATGCACGTAGAAGATCTTCTGCACCAGCCCCATCGTCGACTCGTACGGGGCCTGCGCGATCAGAATCGGCGCGGTGGCGAACATGAGCGCGCAAAGAGCCGCAAGCGGTGTAAACCAGCTCGGCATATCGGAATCCTCGCGCAGGCTGAAGCCTGCGCGCTACACATCACGTAACACGACTGTCGTAGCGCGGGGGCTGAAGCCCCCGCGTCATTCCGTCATCAGCGGCTCGAACGTCCAGAGCGCCAGCGTCACGAAGACGACGTCGAAACAGACGAGCAGCGCCAGCCAGACCTGCAGGAGCCCCACATCCAGTTCCGGCTCCAACAGCACGCCGGTCGCCCGCACACCGGCAATAATGACCGGAACGGTGATCGGATACAACAGCACCGGCAACAGCACGTCCCGGCTACGCGCCCGGATCAGCATGGCTGCGAACAGCGTGCCCACCGCCGCGAAGCCGACAGTACCCGTCAGGAGGATCAGCGCCAGCCATACCGGATGCGCAAGGAGCGAGGCCTGGAACAGCAGCGCGACGAGCGGCACCAGCACGATCTCGGCCGCCGTCAGCAGCGCCACGATTCCCAGCAGCTTCCCCAGATACACTGCCGGCCGGGCGGCCGGAGCGAGCAGCAGCGCCCTCAGCGTCTCCGCCTGGCGCTCCCGCTCGAACGTCCGACCGAGCGCCAGCGTTCCGGCAAATGCGACGGCGATCCAGAGAATCCCTGCCGCGCCTCCTACGGGTGCCCTCCCCTCCTGCACGAGCGCGAACGCGAACACGAGCACGCAGGAGATCGCAAAGAAGAGCGTCGTATAGGCGATCTCGAGGCTCCGGACCTCGACCGTGAAATCCTTGCGCAGCACGAGCCAGACGATGTGCGCGAACATCTATCCATCGGTCCGGCTAAAGCCGGACGCTACGTTGGCGCGTGTCATCACGTCCCGGTACATCGCCCGCAGCGCGCCCGGACGGTCGGCGGTGTGGATCATGCGGCCGTCGCGCAGAAACACCGCTCGATCGAGCAGCCCTTCCGCCAGGTCCAGGTCGTGCGTCGCGAGGACGATGATGGCCGCGCCCGCACGGAGGCCGTTGAGGCGGAGGCCAAGCGCTGCCGTCGAGGCGTCGTCCAGACCGGTAAAGGGCTCGTCGAGAAGAACGAGCCGCGGCTGGTGAATAAGCGCCCGTTCGAGCGCGACCCGCTGCCGCATCCCGCGCGAGAAGCTCGAGACGGGATCGTCCCCTCGGTCGGCGAGGCCGGCAGTCTCGAGCGCCCGGGCGGCCGCCGTGCGGCCGTCCGAGATGCCGTACAAGCCGGCAAAGAATTCCAGGTTTTCGCGGGCGCTCAGTTCGGGATACAGGAACAGGTCGTGCCCGAGGACACCGATCGCGGCCCGCAGCGCCGCCCCGTGCGCGCCGGCGTCGCGCTCGCCGTACCGAATGCGGCCGCTGGTGGGGCGGAGCAGCGTCGCCACCAGCGCCAGCATCGTCGACTTGCCGGCGCCGTTGGGGCCGAGCAGACCGAGAATCGCGCCGCCGTCGGCGCGGAACGAGATGTGTGACAGCGCACGCCGGCGGCCGAAGTGGCGGGAGACGTCGTCGACCGTCAACTGGTCGAAGTCAGCCCTCGCCCCGAGCGCAGTCGAAGGCTTGCCCCGAGCGGCGTCGAAGGGCTTGTCCTGAGGGGAGTCGAAGGGGCTCACGCGGCGATATCCCGGCCGCCTCCCTGCGGGCCCGTGCGCACCTCGTCCAGCTCGCCGTAGATCTGCTCCAGCTCCGTCACGAGCCGCTGTCGCCGCGCCTCCTCCGGTCCGCTGAGCGCTGCGCCCCGGCGCAGCCGGCGCTCGAGCGACGCCAGTTCGGCCAGAAGCTCATCGCGGCGCGCGACCAGGCGTCGGCGCGCGTCCGCATCGGTCGTCCGCCAGGCGAACGCGAACCATGCCCCGATGCCGACGATGGCGACGGCCAGACTGAGCGCCACGTAACGCGGCGTCGGGCTGTGCACCGGCAGGTTCACCAGATCCAGCGAGAGCGTCCCGCCCGCCGGGAGCGCCGGGCCGCTGGCCAGCAGGAACGGAGTGCCACTTTCCGCCCGTACCTCGCCCACGGTGGAAAACTGCGGCGAGGACATCGAGGCGGCGCCAACCTTTTCGAGCGCCACGGTGAGCTGTTCGAGCGCTGCCGGCCAGCGCTGCTCGATCGTGAGGCTCGGCCGGTCGTAGCGAAGCTGAAAGCCGACCTGCACCGACGTCGTACCCGGAGCGAACGGACCGGTCACCGTCACCCGATCGCCGCTCACGCTGGCCGACGGCGTCGATCCTTCGAGGAGCGCGGCCCCGGCGGCCCCCTCCGGCAGATCGATGATGAGCGGCCCGCCGAGGTCGACGGGGCTGCGCGCGTTACTGACAACGTCGAGGACGTAGAACACCTGCAGGTTATCGTCGCGGAACTCCATCAGCACGCGGGAGTTCGGGCTGAATACGACCGTCCCGCGGACCGGGGGCGCCGCGGCGGCGGCCGCCTCTTCTGCGGCCTTGCGCGTGGCCGCTTCCGCAAGCCCGGCGACCAGGATGACGCGCAGGCCACCCGACGCCGGCACATTGAAAGCCTCCGAAACGAGCTGCTCGCCGTCGACCGTCGCCTCCGCGCGCACATCGGCCCCGGGCGACAGACCCCCGAACGTCGCCCGCCCCTGGTCGTCTGTTCTTGCCGTCCGAGTTGCGCCGGCAACCATCAGTCGCACCTCCTGGCCGACGACGTTGTTGCCGAGCGCCTCACGGACGACGCGCACGGTGATGGTGCCTATGGGCAGATCGGTCGCAGGAATCGCCCGGCCGTGCATGAGCGACGGGTCCGGCATTTGGGCCGAGCTGTCGCGCGAGGGCACAAGGCACAAGGCACAAGTCACAATGCCCAAAGCCCAGAGCCTGAAGCCTACAGCCGGCGTCGTCATGCCGCGCCTCCCAGTACGGCGCCACATTGCTTGCAGAAGCGTGCGTCGGCGTCGTTCACGGTCGAGCAGGCGGCGCAGGTGTTCGCCGAGCTCGTGGCGCGTGCCTTGTCAGGCGCCCCGGGCGAACCTTCGGTCGGGGTCCCCACCGCGCTTGCGCGGTGGGGTGTCGTGGTTCGCCCCACACGCTTCTCGATCTCCTGTTCGATCTGCTCGCGATAGCCGGCCCCTGTATCGAGCTGGCCTATCAGCCCCGCGGCGCGGACACGCAGGCGCGCGCTCATCTCCGCGAAGTCCTTGTCGGATGTCTTCCCCATCGCGTGGTCGAACTCCAGGTCCTTGATGGCCCGCAGGACCAGCGTCTTCTCGCGCTCGAGCGCCGCCCGCGTGCGGCCGCCCAGTATCTGCGGACCGGCTGCGTCGCTGCCGCC
>JACPTI010000050.1 GCA_016192845.1 Acidobacteriota bacterium | reverse complement strand
GCAGGAACACGCCGCCGACGAGCGCGAACGGCGCCGACAGCATGATGAGGACGCTGTCGGCCAGCGACCGGAACGCCACCAGCAGCAGCACGAACATGATGATCAGCGTGATGGGAACGACGACGCGGAGCTGCGCGCGCGCCTCCTCCGCGTACTGATAGACGCCCGTCCATTCGAGCGAGTAGCCGGTCGGGAGCGCCAGCGTCGTCGCCAGGTGCGCGCGTGCACGGTCGACGTATTCCGGCGCCGTGATGCCGCTCGGGAACACGTAGACGTAGCCGGCCAGCTCGCCGTTGTCGTTCCGAATCATCTCCGGCGCCTCGCGCACCTCGACGTCCGCAATCGCGCTGAGCGCGACCGAGCGGCCGTCGCCGGTGATCACGGGCGTGGTGCGCACCTTCTCGAGCGTGTCGATGTATTCCGGCGAGTACTGGATCGCCAGCGGCACGACGGTCTTGTCCGGCTCCCGCACCCCGATGACGTTGTCGCCGCCGATCGCAAACCGCACGGTCGGCAGCGCCTCGTCCACCGTGACCCCCTCGGCCGCCATGCGCTCGAGATCGAGCTGCGCGTCCACGAAATACCCCTGCGCGATGCGCTCGGCGATCACCGACTGCGTGCCCGGAACGCCGGCGAGCAGCCGTTCGACGTCCTGCGCGACCCGCTGGACCATCGCCAGATCCGGTCCTTTGACCTTGATGCCGACCGGCGTCTGGATGCCCGTGTCCTGCATCACCACCCGGGTGGCGATCGGCTGGCTCCAGCTGTTGACGTAGCCGACGATCTGCATCGCCTGGTTCATCTCGGCGACCAGCCGCTCCTTGGTCATGCGGGGCCGCCACTCGGACCGCGGCTTGAGCATGATCGTCGTTTCGATCATCTCGACCGGCGCCGGATCGGTCGCCGTGTCGGCGCGCCCGAGCTTGCCGAAGACGCGGTCGACCTCGGGAAATGCCTTCAGCTTGCGATCCATCTCCTGCAGGATCCATCCCGCCTCGCGGGACGGCAGGCCGGGCAGCGTAGTCGGCATGTACAGGATGGATCCTTCCTCCATCTCGGGCATGTAGTCCTTCTGGAATCCGAGGAGGAGCACGACCGCCACGGCCAGGACCGCGGCGCTGATACCGACGAATCCGTAGCGGGCGCGAATCGCCGCCGCCAGCGCGCGGCGGTACGCGCGGACGACCGCGTGTTCTCGATCTTCCGCGCTCCTCCAGACGTCGTACTTGAAGATCCAGAGGATCACGACCGGGAGCAGGAACAGCGTCAGCAGCGTCGAGAACGCCATGGCGGCGGTCTTGCTGAACGCCAGCGGATTGAACAGTCGTCCTTCGCGCTCGCCGAGGAAGAAGATCGGCAGGAAGGAGGTGACGATGATGAGCATCGAGAAGAGCAGCGGGCGCGTCATCGCGGCGGTCGACCGGATGATCGTCCGCAGTTGCCCGGCGGCCCCGAGATGGCGCTGCCGGGCGAGCTGTGCCGTGCAGTTCTCGACGATCACGATGGTGGCGTCCGCCATCTCGCCGATCGCGATCGCCAGGCCAGCCAGCGAGAAGAGGTTGATCGTCTGGCCGAACGCGGCGAGCGGCAGCGCGGTGAACAGCGTCCCCAGCAGCAGCACGCACACCGGCGCGACGGCGGCGCGGAGGTTCCGCAGCGCCACGGCGATGACGAGGATCACGACGATGAGCTCGTAGACGATCGCCCGGAAGAAGTTCGCCAGCGTGTCCCAGATCAGGGCGGACCGGTTGTAGGTGGGGACGACTTCGACCCCGTCGGGGAGCGTCGGCGCGAGCGCCTCGAGGCGCTGCAGCAGAGCCGCGGTCACGGCGAGGACGTTCCGGCCCTGCTCCATGATCGCGATCCCGCCCACGACCTCGCCGGCGCCGTCGAGATCCGCGATCCCGCGCCGCAGGTCGTAGCCGACCTGGATGTACCCGACGTCCTTGAGCCGGACGGGCTGGCCGGCCCTGTCGCGCCCGAGCACGAGGAAGTCGAGACGGTCGACACTGTGGACGCCGATGCCGCCGCGCAGCTGATACTCCCGGTTGGTCACCTCGATCGTGCGGCCGCCGGCCTCCTCGAAGGCGTCCTGGACGGCGCGCACGACGTGCGCGAGCGGGATGCCGCGCTCGCTGAGGAGCGGCGGAAACAGCTTCACCTGATACTGCTTTTCGAGCCCGCCGACCGACGCTACTTCGGCGACGCCCGGCGTCGACTGGAGCGCCGGCTTCACGAGGCTCTCGTTGAGCAGGCGAAGCTCGCGCAGGTCGCGCGTCTGCTGCCGGTCGACCAGCGCGTACTGGAAGATCCACCCCATGGTGCTCGCGTTGGGACCGATCGTGATCGTGGCGTCGCCGGGGAGCTCGTGGCGGACGGCATTCAGCCGGTCCGCCACGTACTGCCGCACGGCGGCACGGCGCCCGGGGTCCTCCAGAATGACGTAGATGAAGGAGTAGCCCATGTGGGACGTGCCGCGGATCGCCTGAATGTCGGGCGATCCCGCCAGCGCCCGGATCACCGGCTCGGTGACCTCCGTTTCGATGAGCAACGGACTTCGAGGCCACTTCACGTAGACGATGACCTGCGGGTCGGAGATGTCGGGAATGGCGTCGAGCGAGGCGGCGCGGAGCGCGTACGCGCTCAGCACGACGAGCGCCGCCACCACGCCGAGGACGAGCCAGCGGAGCCGGATGACGTGCTCGATGATGGCGGTGATCATGTGATCCGGTTAGGGCCCCTTCAACTTGTGCTCGGCGTCGATGAAGAAGCTGCCGATGGTCACCACCTGCTCGCCGGCCTTCAGGCCGTCGAGCACCTGCGTGAACAGCTCGCCCTGGATGCCGGTGCCGACGTCCCGCGGCGCGTATCCGCCGTCCGGCTGCAGGACGTAGACGATCCGCTTGCCGCCCGTTTCGATGATCGCCTCGTTCGGCACCGACAGGAAGTCGCCGCGTTCGGTCACGATTTCGAGCACGAACCGGCTGCTGGCTTCGCTGCTCTCGCCGAGCAGCGTGGCCCGGACCTCGGCGCCGGCGGCACCGCGGGGCGCGACCGCCGCGACGCGCGCCTGGTACATGCGGGAGCGGGACTCGGGTGAGAACGCGCGCACGCGCTGGCCGGCGCGCACGAAGGCGGCGTCCCCCCCGGGGACGAACGCCGTGACGACGCTCCGCGAGAAGTCGAGGACCCCGGCCGTCCGCACCCACACCTGAATGGGGCGAACGGTGACCTCCGTCAAGGTCAGCGTCAGCTCGCCGGCCTGCGACTCGCTGACGATGGTTGATCGGTCGGCTCGCGGCCGCGTGTGGTCGCGGACGCTCTGCGCGTCAATCGCCAGCGATGCGCCAATCAGCAGCGCGACGGCGAGGCCTCCGCGTACGTAGTGTCCGGCTTTAGCCGGACCAGCGGCTCTAGTGGCAGTAGTTGTCCTTGCTGTCCATGATGTGCGTGCCCCAGGGGAACAGCCCGACATTGGCCACCCGCTCGATCGCGTGCGTTCTGGCATTGATGATGACAACCTGATGGTTCGTCGATTCGGCGAGATAAATATGTTCTTCGGCCGTATCGGTCGTTGCCGTCTCGATCCGGATATTCGTTCCAATCCTGATGCGGCCCGCCGGCTTGAGCGACCGCATGTCGTACGCGTAGACGAACCCCGGCGCGCTGATGACGAATGCCTTGCCGGCCGCGAAGTTCACCCCGGTCATCTCCGGTCCCGCCTCGAGGGTCGCCGCCACGCGGTTCGACGTGAGCTCGATGATCGAGATGGTTTCGTCGCCGTTGTTGACCGTGACGGCGTACTTCCCGTCGTGGCTCATGTACGCCCGCCAGGGTCCTGCGCCGACCCTGATGACCCTGACGACCCGGTCGTCACGGGTATCGACGACGCTCACCACGCCGAGGTCGCTGTCCGCCGCGTACAAGTACCGCCCGTCGTTGGTGATCGTGGCGTTGGAAATCCCGTTGATCTCGCCGAGGTACTTGTCCGGATCCAGCTTGGTCACGCCGGGCACCTCCGCCACCTGAATCTTCTTCAGCAGTTCGTGCCGCCTCACGTCGATGACGCCAATCCAGTGCGCGCCGTAATTCCCGACGTAGGCCTTCGACCCGTCCGGCGTGAACGTCACGTTCAGCGGCTCGGCAAATCCGGGGATCGTCTTGATCTTGGTCAACGACTGCATGGCGATGACCGAGATCGAGTCGCCGTCGGGATTGCCCTGGTAGTACCAGCGGCCGTCGGGCGAAAAAGCGAGGTGCTCCGGCGCGATATCCACCGGAATCGTCTTGACGAGCTGCAGCGTCCGCGTGTCGATGATGTACGCCTTGTTGGCCCGTGTGCCTCCCGTCACGACGTACCGGCCGTCGGGCGACATCATCACCATGTGCGGATTGACGTTGTTGCCGAGGAACGTGCGGCCGACGATCTTGCGGCTCTTGATGTCCATGAACGCGATGTCGTTCGAATCGCGGTTCACGATCATGACGACCGATGTCGGATCGGCGACCTTGACGTCCTGGGCGACCAGGATTGCCGCGGAGGCGCCGCCGAGGACCACCAGTCCGCAAACGGCGATGACGCATCGTCCGTGCTGACGCATGACAGTTGCTCCTAATCTTGAATCGGACGCCATGGACTAAAAGGCTGCCTGCAGCCGCACGCCCGGAACCAGGTAGCCAAAGGACGGCGCATCAGGCCGCGACTCGAAGATGTGCTGCAGATGGAAGGACAACCGCAGCCGCTCGGTGAGCCGGAAGTTGTAGTACCCCTCGGTCAGCCGCTCGCGGGACTCGTCGGCGAGCTCCGTCTGGGCGTAGCCGATTCCCCAGTTGTCCCAGGGGTTGAACACCCACCCGTTCTGAAACTGGACGCCGGTGCTGTAGAAATGGTGGCCCAGGCTGAAGGAGGTCGCGCCTTCCAGCTCGGCGGGGAGCCGGCCGTCTCCGAACCGGCCGAACAACGTGATGATCGGCGAGATCTTCTGGTCGACGCTGAAACCATAGGCCGTGCTGCCTGTGCCTGCGGTATTGGTCGCCCGGTACCAGACCCGGTAGTTCCCTTCCGGCAGCCCGAGGGGCGTCGCGAGGTAGCCGACCTCGGCCAGCGAGTAGATGGAATCGGACAGGTTCATCGCGTCGGGGTTGCTTTGCTGCACGCCAACTCTGAACGTGAGGCCGATCTTCGGGTCGAAGACGGCCGCAAACCCGGTGCCGTTCGTGGCCAGTCCCAGCGCGGGGTTGTTCACCAGGCCGTCGCCCAGAAACTGAGTCGTCTCGTCATTGGCGGCGGCGTTCTGGTCGAAATAGTTCGTCAGGTCGAGCCGCCCGGCCACCAGCGCCAGCCGCTGCTGAAACAGCTCCGTCCGGAGCCACACCTCGCGCAGGTTCAACTCGTTCTGGTTGACCAGACGCGCCGTATAGCCGTTGAGGAGCGTCAGCCCCGGAATCTCGCGATCCGGCGGCGAGCCACTCAACGCCACGACGTCGGCGAAGAAGATGGTGTACTGGGCGAGCTTCGCCGTGAAGAATAAGTCAGCTGAAGCAAGGGCGTACGCGTTGCCGTCGGCCGGTGCCGCGTCTGCTCCCTGCGTGCGGCCCGATGCCTGCGTCACCGTCGCCGCATCGATGCCGACACTGACGCTGCGCTCTTCCGCGGCCGACAGCGCTTCTTCGATCTTCTCGTTGATCGTCTGGCGTCGATAGACGCGCTCCCGCACGTAGGTGGCGGTCGGCCGGGCGCCCGGCGCGGGCTCGTCGTGAACCCCGCCGGTCTCGTCGACGTACACCTCGACACGGCGGACGCGCGTCTCCGGCTCCGACAGGACCGTGGTCGATTCAAGGTCGGCAATCCGCTGCTCCAGCGCCGCGATGCGTTCGAGCAGCGCCTGCCGATCGCTGTCGGCGGCCTGCGATGCCGGGAGGGGAGTCATGGCGATGTTTACCGTGGCGGTCCGGTTGACAGCGACCTCGACGTCGAGCTGGGCGTACAGGATCAACCCTCCGGCGCCGACAGAGAGGTCGTACCGTCCGACCGGCAGCGCCGGTAACGCGTAGCCGCCCTGCGCGTCGGTCGTGGCGGTGAACTGGGCGCCCGTGCTCTGGTGCGTCGCCGTGACCGTGACGCCGGTCTGAGCGGCGCCGGTGGCGTCCCGAACAGTGCCCGACACCCCTCCGCGTTCGTCGGCGGCATGCGCCGCGGGATGCTGGGCCGCTGTTTGACCGGCAGCGGCGATAGGAACCCAGGCAACGGCGGTTGCGAGTACGAGCGCGCGGGCGAGCCAGGTCACGGTCATGGTGTCCTTTCGGCCAGGAAAATGGTTCCGTGTTGGTCTGAACCTTCTCTAATACCCCGAGGAGAGGCGCGACTGCACCTGAAGAATTCCTGAACGATTTGTCAGACGCCTGCACGCCCTACCAACTCGGCGGTTGCAGCGCCCGTTGGCCGCCGGATAGGATCTCGCGACACCAAGGAGAAGGGATCGATGCGAGTTTCAGAACGCCGACTGGCGGACGTGGGTGCAGGGGCTGCGCGACGCGGGGATGGCCACCTACAAGGCGGCGCAGGCCAAAAACCAGGACGCGATCATCGAGGCGGCGGGCGTGGTGTCGGAGGCATGCATGCACTGCCACGACAAGTACCGCGAGGTGGCGACCCGGTGCTAGCCAGCCTGGTAGCCGGTAGCTGGTAGCTGGTAGCTGGTAAGACGGTCGGCGGCAGGTGCGAGGGTCGGAGACAGGAGGGCGTATGGCTTGGTGTGGCGTGGGACGGGTGCTCGTCGTGGGATTCCTTCTGACTGCAGCGTGGCGCGCCGGGTTCGCGCAGGCGCCTGCGCCCGCGCAGCCGCGTGTGTACGCCAACATGCTGCAGCTGATGCGCGGCGTGCTCTACCCTGCGTCGAACGTGATCTTCACCGCGCAGGCCGACGACCCGGCGTCGTTCAAGCCCGGGCTGCGGCCGTCGACCTCGTCCGATCCGCTCACGAGCGCCTACGGCGGATGGGAGGCGGTTGAGAACGCCGGCCTGGCGCTCGCCGAGTCGGCCAACCTCCTCATCATTCCGCGCCAGTGCGGCAACGGCAGGCCCGCGCCGGTGCAGAACACGGACTGGCAGATGTGGGTGCAGGAGCTTCGCGATGCCGGGATGGCCGCCTACAAGGCCGGGCAGGCGAAGAATGCGGACGCCATCCTGGAGGCGGCGGGCGCCGTCTCCGAGGCGTGCCTCCATTGCCACCAGAAATACCGCCAGGTGCCCGGCGGATTCCCGAACCGGTGTCAGTCGAACGCGGGCTAAAGAGCGAGGCCAAATGTCCGTTAACATGACCGCCATGCGCATGACCCGCCTGACGACGACGCTGGCTATTGTCTTTGGCACGTTCGTCAGCCTGTCCCCGTTCGGGGCCACGCACGCGCGCGGCGTCGCGTCGCCTGCCCGTCAGGATTCGGCGCTTCCCGACGCGCCCGGCCGAGCCGTGGTCGAAAAGGTGTGCACCACCTGCCACGGTCTCGACTACCTCGTGCCCTCCGAACGCACGGCGCCGGTCTGGCGCGACACGATCGATCTGATGCGCGGCTACGGCGCCGAGGCGACCGACGAGCAGTGGAAGACGATCACGGACTACATCATCGCGAATCTGGCACACCTCAGCGTGAGCAAGGCGACGCCCGAGGACATCGGGCTGGTGCTCGGCGTCGACGAGAAGATCGCCCAGGGTGTGGTGGCCTACCGCGACAAGCAGGGCGGATTCAAGACGATCGAAGACCTGAAGAAAGCGCCCGATCTGGAGCCGGCAAAAGTCGACGCGCTCAAGGCGCGGCTGATCTTCGAATGACCATGACGGCAGGAAGCCTTTTTCCGGCTGCGTTCGCCCTGGGTGTCGCGCTCGCCGGCGCCGCGCTTCCGCTCGGGACGGCGCACGCCGGAGGGGCGGCACGCGGGGCGCAGGCCGCCGTGCTGCCCGATGCGCCGGGCAAGGCGCTGGTGGAGCAGGTCTGCGCGACCTGCCACGGCGTCGACCTCCTCGTGCCGTCTACAAGAACCGCGACCCAGTGGCGCGACACGATCGGCGCGATGAAAACGGCCGGCGCCAAGGCGAGCGACGAGGAGTGGAAGGCCATCAACGAGTACATCATGGGGAACCTGGCGTACCTGAACGTCAATAAAGCGACGGCCGAGGACGTGCGTCTGGTCTTCAGCGTCGCCGACAAGGTCGCCCAGGCCCTCGTCGCCTACCGGGACAAGCAGGGCGGCTTCAAGACGCTCGACGATCTGAAGCAGGTCCCGGATGTGGATCCGAAGCGCGTCGACGCGCTCAAGGAACGGCTGACGTTCTAAACCCCGAGCTCGCCCGAGTTCACTTGAATCGAGTCGCATACATGTCGTTCACACTTCTCGGCTTCTTGGTTCTCAGTTCGTGTTCACGTTCGGTTCGGAGTTCGAGGTTCGGCGTTCGCCGTTCGCCGGTGCGGCTAAGATTTTGGGGCCGGACACGACGTCAACCCGGTCCGGCTAAAGCCGGACACTACGTACGATGGGCGTACGTAGTGTCCGCCGTCAGCCGGCCTTCAGCCGGACCGAACGCCGAACCCCGAACCCTGAAGACGGAACCGAACCCAGAACACGAACTGAGAAGCGAGAACGCAGAAGCGTGAACGACAGTTCTCGGTCGCCATGGAAGTGAACAGCGGTGTAAGCGTCCGTCACTCCGGTACCGCGACCGGCTCGTCCTCCGGTTCGAGGTTGGCCATCTCCGCGGCGAGCATCTGCTCGCCCGCCGCGGGCGAAACGCCGCTCGAGAAGTCGACGGGCGGCAGGAAGAGCGTCGCCACGAACGACGCGCCCGCCAGCACGGTGCCGGCGATGAAGACGTGATGCAGCGCCGCGGCAAACTGCAGCCGCGCGGGCTCGGTCAGCATCGCCCCCGTCGCCGCCAGCGTCTCCACGCCGCCCGGGATCGACGCGCCCGCGAGCTGGCGGGTCATCAGCGCGCCCATCGCCGCGACGCCGACCGCCGCGCCCACGCTGCGGGAAAACTGATTGAGCGAGGTTGCGAGCCCGAGATGCGATCGGGCGACGCCGTGCTGCACCGCGAGGAGCAGCGACAGCATCGACAGCCCCATGCCGGATCCGATGAACAGGCCGGACGCGAGCACCGCGTTGCGCGGCGAGTCCGCGGTGACGAGCGAGAGGCCGGCAAAGCCGCCGGTCATCAGGAGGCTTCCGGCGATCGCCAGCCGCCGGTATCCGAGCTTGACGGTCAGACGCGCGCTGGCAATCGACAGCACGACCCAGCCGAGGAACAGCGGTGTCAGCACCTGGCCCGCCTGCGTCGCCGTCGCCCCCATGACGCCCTGCACGAAGAGGGGGATGAAGGCGATGGCGCCGAAGAGCGCCATGCCGACGAGGAAGACGACGGTGAGCGTGCGCGCGATGAGCGGGTTGCGCAGCAGGTCGATCGGCAGGATCGGGTCCGGCGACCGCCGCTCCGCGGCGACGAATCCGGCGAGCAGCGCCGCGGCTGCCGCCGCAAACCACCACGCGGCCGGACCGGCATTGCCGCCGAGCGCCAGCAGCAGCGCGCTGATGCCGGCAAACAGCAGCGCGGCGCCGCGCCAGTCGACGCGGACCACTCCAGGCCGGCGGATCAGGGGGTACGCGAGCAGGATGACCGCCATGCACATCAGACCGAACGGCAGGTTCAGGTAGAACACCCAGCGCCATGACAGCGAGTCGGTGATGTAGCCGCCGACCAGCGGGCCGGCGACCGATGCCAGCCCCCAGACGCCGCTGAAGAGCGCCTGCGTGCGCGCGCGCTCGGCCAGCGTGTACAGCTCGCCGATGATGGTCATGCTGAGCGGAATGATCGCGCCGGTGCCGAGTCCCTGAATGGCGCGCGCCACGATCAGCATCATCATCGACGTTGCGGTGCCGGAGAGCATCGAGCCGACGAGGAAGATGACGATCCCCGTGACGTACATCCGCCTGCGCCCGTACAGATCCGAGAGACGTCCCCAGATCGGTACCGAGGCCGTCGACGTCAGCAGGTACGCCGAGAACACCCAGCTGTAATGCGTGAGGCCGCCGAGCGTGGCGATGACGGTCGGCATCGCGGTGCCGACGACGGTCGCTTCGAGCGCGCCGAGGCTCATGCCGAGCAGCAGCCCTGCGGTAATGGCACGGCGCCGCTTCAGGCTGATGGCTGGCGCCGTATGGGTCTCGCGCATCTCTTGAGGGTAGCACGCGCGGTACAAGGCTTTGGGCTTCAGGCTTCGGGCTTCGGGCTTCAGGCTGTAGGGAAAGCCGAAACCCGACGCCCGAAGCCCCGAGTCCCGAGCCCCGAGCCCCGAGCCCCAAG
>JACPTI010000044.1 GCA_016192845.1 Acidobacteriota bacterium | reverse complement strand
GCGCGTTTCACGGCGGCGATGATGTCGGGATACGCGGCGCAGCGGCACAGGTTGCCCGACAGGTAGTGGCGGATCTCCTCGTCGGTGGGGTCCGGGTGGCGGCTGAGGAGCTCCTTCGTCATCAGGATGAACCCGGGCGTGCAGAAGCCGCACTGGAAGCCGCTCTTCTCCACGAAGGCGCGTTGAATCGGGTGCAGCTCGCCGTTCGGCGCGAGCCCTTCCACGGTGACGAGCTCCGCGCCGTCGGCGAACGCGGCGAGGTAGAGGCAGCCCGACACCGCGGTGCCGTTCACGAGCAGCGTGCAGCAGCCGCACAGCCCCAGCCCGCAGCTCTCCCGCGCGCCGAAGAGGCCGAAGTCGCGCTGGAGGACCTCCAGAATCGTCTCGTGCGTCGCGGCAGTGGCCGTGACGCGGCGGCCGTTCAGGGTGAACGCGATCGTTCGCTCGCGTGTCATCGTCCCGTGTTTCGCCCCTACAGAACACCGAGCCACCGAGACACAGAGGTTCTTTCAAGAATAGTCCTCGGTGTCTCGGTGCCTCGGTGGTACGTGGACATCGAAAACGCCTTCATTGCTTCCCCAGCGGCCGGCCCTCGGCTTCCCGGATCGCCCGCAGCACGCGCTCGGGCGTGAGCGGCATCTCGTAGATCATCACGCCGGTGGCGTCGTAGAGCGCGTTGGCGATCGCCGGTGAAGGGCTGAAGACGCCGGTCTCGCCAACCCCCTTGGCGCCGAACGGGCCGTCGCGGTGCGGGATCTCGACGAACGAGCCGGTCAGCTCACGCGGCAGGTCGAGCAGGCCCGGAATCTTGTAGTCGGCCAGGCTCGCGTTGAGCACCTGGCCGTCGCTGAACACCATCTCCTCGAACAGCGTGAACCCTATCTGCATGATCGCGGCGCTCGTGAGCTGCCGCTCGACGGATGCCGGATTGATCGCGCGGCCGACGTCGGCGACGTTCACCAGCTTGGTCACGGTGATGCACCCGGTCTCGCAGTCGACCTCGATCTCCGCTCCCGCACCGCCCAGCATCCAGAACGGCGTGATGTTCGGCGACTGCCCCGTATCGACGTCCGGCTTCTTGTACGACGGCGTATAGGCGCCGAAGCCGACGATCGTGCCTGCCTGCATCGCGAAGCGCGCCAGCATGACCTCGCGGAACGTCAGCCGCACGGGCACCCCATCGCGCGGGCGCGATGGGGACCCCGCCGCGCCGCTGCGTGAGACGACGGCGCCGTCCCGGCAGTCGAGCTCGTCGACATCGGTGCCGAGCGCGCCCGCCGCAATCCGCAGCAACTGCGCCCGCGCGTCCTCGGCCGCCCGGCGCACGGCGTTCCCCATGTGGAACGTCGATCGCGATCCGAGCGTCGCCATGTCGTACGGCGTGACGTCGGTATCGGGATGCACGACTCGAATCGCCCTCGTCTCGAGCCCGAGCACCTCCGCCGCCATCTGCGCGAGCGTCGTGTCCGACGCCTGGCCCATGTCCACCGTGCTCGTATGGATCGCGCAGCTCCCGTCGCCGTACACATGCACCGCGGCCGTCGACGTCGTCGGCGACACGCAGGCCTTCACGCCAATCGCGATGCCGCGGCCGCGGCGGATCGTGCCCGACCCGCGGTCGAACGGCCGGTGCCACGCCATCGTCTCGGCGAGCCGGTCGAGCACCGCCTCGACCTCCATGCCGTAGACGATGGTGCCGGTCGCGTGCGCGCGCCCGTTCCGGAGCGCGTTGCGCCGGCGAAACTCCAGCGGGTCGATGCCGAGCGTGCGCGCGATGATGTCGGCCTGCCGCTCGTACGCCCAGACGAGCTGCGAGATGCCGAAGCCGCGCAGCGCGCCCGCCGGGGGATCGTTCGTATAGACGGCGTAGTTGTCGAGCGCGACGTGCTCGATGTCGTACGGCCCGGCGGCGGTGAAGCCGGACTTCTGGGTCACGCGCGGGCCGATGTCGGCATACGCGCCGCCGTTCCAGAACGTCTCGACCTGCCGCGCCACCATGCGGCCGTCCTTGGTGACTCCCGTCTTGATCCTGACGGTCGCGCCATGCTTGGTGATCGTGTAGAAGTGCTCGTCCATCGCGAGCGCGATCCGCACCGGCTTGCGGACGAGCAGCGCGCAGACGGCGGCCATCGCCTCGAGCTTGATGTAGAGCTTGGCGCCGAAGCCGCCGCCCAGAAACGCCGTGCGGACGCGGACGCGGTTCTCCGGCCAGCCGAGCAGCCGGCTGATCTCGCTCCGCACGAACGAGGGGCTCTGCGACGAGGTGTGGATCGTGAGGCCGCCCGTGCCGTGGGGCTCGGCGAGCGAGACCATCGGCTCGAACGTCACGTGGATCACCTTGCCGGTCCGGAACGTGTGCTCGAAGACGTGATCGGCCCGGGCAAACCCCTCCTCGACGTCCCCGCAGCGGAGGCGCGCGTCGAGCGCCACGTTCGTGCCGCGCCGGCCGGCCAGGTGGGTGAGATCCGTAAAGGTGCCGGCGGGCCTCAGCTCGTCGTGCACGATCGGCGCGCCGGGCGCGGCGGCCGCCACCTCGTCGAACACCGCCGCGAGCGGCTCGTACTCGACCGACACCAGATCGGCGGCTTCCTCCCCGATGTGCGGATCGACGGCGAGGACGATCGCAACCGGCTCGCCGACATGGCGGACCTTGCCGGTGGCGAGAATCGGCTGATCGTGGAATGCCGGCCCGTAGTACGGATCGGGAACGATGCTGGCGACCTCGTCTGCCGTGACGACCGCGTGCACGCCTTCGACGGCGAGCGCGGCGCTCGCATCGATCCGGACGATGCGCCCGTGCGCGACGGTGCTGCGGTGAATCCGGCCGTGGAGCATCCCCGGCAGGCGGAGGTTGTGGATGTACTCGGCGCTGCCGTCGACTTTGGCGGTGCTCTCGAGCCGCGGCATCGAGCGCCCGATCTCGCGGAACGGCGTGCGGGCGTCGACGTCCGTGGCGGGTCTGTCCGAGGGGAGAACGATCGTGTCGGCCATGCGTTAACGGGCCTTCTCAAGCGCCCGCCGGACGTGCACCCGCACCATCTCGCGCTTGTAGGCGGCGCTGCCGCGGATGTCGGCCACCGGGTCGACGCCTTCGGCGGCCGCATCGGCGGCCTTCCGGAACGTCTCGTCCGCGGCGGCGGCGCCGGTCAGGGTCGCCTCGGCGGCGGCAATCCGCACGGGACGTTCCGTCGCGGCGCTGACGGCGACGCGTGCCTCGGCGATCCGGCCGCCCGCCGTGCGGTACCACACCGCCACGCCGACGGTCGGCCAGTCGTCGGCCGAGAGCGCGGTGAATTTCTCGTACCAGGTCTTCGCGTCGGCCGGCTGGGCCGGCACGTGCAGGTCGGCGATCAGCTCGTCGGCGGCAATCGCCGTCTGGTAGTAGCCGAGGACGAGATTATCGAGGCCAATCCAGCGCTCGCCGCGGCGGCTGATAGCGCGGACGCGCGCGCCCAGCGTCATCAGCACGGGCGGCAGGTCCATGTGCGGGTCGCCGTGGGCGAGGTGGCCGCCGAGCGTCGCGACGTTCCGGATGCGGACGTTCGACAACATCCGCAGCGCGCGGCTCATCACGGGCGCGACCGCCCGGACCCGCGCCGACCGCTCCAGCTCCGTCAGCGTCGTCAGCGCGCCGATGCGAAGGCCGCCGGTCTCGTCCCGCACGCCGCGCACGGCGCCGTCGAGGCGGCGCAGGCTGATGAGGCGCGTCGGCTGAAAGAGGCGCGCCTTCATCATCGGCATGAGCGCTGTAGCGCCCGCAATCGCCCGCACCCCCGGGTCGCCGGGCTCGAGCAGCGCGACCGCCTCGTCGAGCGTTGCCGGTTCGAGCAGTTCGAACGATTTCACGCGAGGATCCCGGTCGGCTGCGCTTCGAGCGCTCTCTTCAGATTCGCGCCGAACTCACGCGCCAGTTGCGCGCTGGTCGAGCGGAAGACGGGCTGGCCGAGGCCGCCGAGCTTTCCGGTCAGCGCGATGTCGGTGGTGTAGCGAATGGTCGTCCGGTTCTGGCCTTCCTCGGCGAGCTGCACGGTCGCCGTCGCGGCCACGTGGCCCGCCAGACCAACCGCGTCGCCTGCAATCGTGGCCTGAATCTCATGCAGCGGATCGATCCGGACGACTTCGATGGTGACCCTGAAAGTGAGCGTCATGAAGGCGACGCGGCTGGAGAGCATCGCCGTGTAGCGATTTGGGCCGATTTCGCGGAGGTCGCGACAGCTAGGGATGCAGGCGGCAAGGCGGTGGGGATCCTGCAGGAACGTGAACGCCGCGCTGCGCGGCACGTCCACGGAAACTTCACCAGATGTCTGGAGGCCCATAGAGTTTCAGGTCCGGCTGAAGCCGGACGCCACGCACGACATACGTAGTGTCCGGCTTTAGCCGGACCGCGATAAATCGTACATCATAGTGCGCATGTCGACGCACGTCGGTGACGCACTGCCGGACGACCTGTTCGACGCGCTGAGCGGCCGCGATCTCGCCACGGTCGCCGACCGCGTCGTCGTGGTGAGCACGGTCGACGAGCGCGGGTTTCCGCACACGGCGCTCCTGAGCTATTTCGAGATCGTCGCACTCGATCGCCGGACGATCCGCCTGGCGACCTATGCCGGGAGCCGCACCACGGGCAACGCGCGGCGGGAGGGAAAGCTCACGCTCGTCTTCGTGGATGCCGAGTTCGTCTACTACGTCAAGGGCGCCGTGCGGCAGCTCGACGCCGCGATGCGGGCGACGCCGTACAACGCGAAGCTCGATCTTCAGGTCGTGGAAGTGCTCAGCGACGCGCCCGATCCCGTACACGAGCCCGGGGCGCACATTGCCTCCGGCATCCGTTACGTGAACCCGCAGCGGGGCGCGGAGCTCGAGCGCGCTGAGCAGGTGCTGAGAGAGTTGCGCGAGTAGGGCAATCCCGTCCAGGTTCGCAGCGTCTGGCTTTGGTCGAACGCGTGTCGTGGCGTGGTGATCCCGAATTCGGGTAACGTGCGGCTTCAGCCGCGGCGGCTCATGGCCTCACCCGCCGTCGGCTGCAAGCCGAGGTTAGCCGGTTCTTCGTTACGTAGCTACTGAGATCGTGAAGTCTTTGAGATACGCCACCAAGTCTGGCCACTCCGAGATCAGGCCGGCAGTTGCGTACGTCAAGAAGACAAAGAACACCAGCAGTGTGCCGTCTGCCGTCGTCCCACAGTAATAGCGGATCGCGGGATTCTGTTGGCGCTTCTCGTCGCTGACGAACCCGATGCTCAGATTGTCGAACTGCACAAACCCTCGGCCGAGCAGAAACACACCGTCAATCGACGCCGACGGGATCTCGTACCGCTTGCCGGCCGCGAGATCTGGGATGGTCAATCCCTCTTCGGCGTGGATCTCTTCGAGCCACTTCCGAACGGTTTCCATTTGTGCTGGACCGTCGTACGCCACCACGAAACTGAGAACCGCGGGAGGCGGATTGCCGGTCCAGAAGCCACGGGATACATTCCGCTTGAGCGCCTTGACGTTTCTCGCCGCCTTGACCGCTTGACGCAAGTTCTCTTTGTCCAGCGTTGACTTCACCTCAATCGTCGCCACGACGGACTCAACCAAGAAGGCGTTTATCCCACCACCGAACGTGAGTCTTGGGAAATGCCTCTTGTACAGCACTATGTCGAATTGATTCCGCGGCTCTCCGGCTTCCGACTCCGACGAGATGACTTCGCCCTGACCAATCGCAAGGGACTCTGCCAGATGGTTTTCCAGAAACTCCTTTATGAATGACTCGCGAGGAGTGCCTTTGTGCAACGGATGGCCCGACCCGGCAGGAATCTGTGCCGTAGCGAGAAGCACCTTCTCGACCGTGGCCATGTGGCTGTGCAACATCCGCATCGGTATTCAGTTTGAATCCGGCTAACGTTCGCGCTGACCAGCGGCGCTCGTGCTCCCAGGCGCCGTCTGGTCCAGCGCGTTGATGCTCATTCAGCCCTCCTCCTGTGCACCTACTGACTACCAGTAGGCTTGCGCAGGGATCAATGCGCGCTTCGCGCAGGAGGAGGACCGAATGAGATTCTACAACCGTCAGCATCGCCACTATTGCGGGATCGATCTCCACGTGAAAACGATGTACATCTGCATCCTCGACGCGGCGGGCCAGGTGCTCGTG